>NZ_JOHB01000025.1:0-100945 GCF_000719605.1 Streptomyces sp. NRRL S-1813 | reverse complement strand
ACCCGGCCACCCGCTGCGCGGTACGCGTGATCCGCCCCAACGGGGACAGCACCCGCCCCGCCATCGCATAACCGAAAGCAAACGCCACCACCGTCAGGCCGAGCAGGGCCAGCAGGGAACGGTTGAGGAGGCTGTTGAGGGCGACCGCGCGCTGGTGCTGAAGGCACTGCTCGACGGCCTGCTGGAGCAGCTGCCCGGAGGTCTCGGTGGGCAGGTCGCAGATGTCACTGGTCGACTGGAACTTCCCGCCGAGGATCTTCAGCGGCAGCGCACTGCCGTCGTGCAGCGCGTCCGCGGCCAGCATGTAGATGATCGTCAGCAGCACGATCCCGGCCATCAGGAACATGCCGCCGTACAGCAGTGTCAGCCGTATCCGGATCGTGGGCCGCAGCCACGGGAACGGACGGACATCGGCCGGCCTGGGGTCCCAGGTCGGCTTGGGCGGAACGGGCGGCGGCGGGGCGGCCGCCTTGGAGAACGAGGGCAGGGAGGGCATCGCGGTCAGATCCGGTATCCCGAGCCGGGGACGGTGACGATCACCGCGGGCTCGCCGAGCTTGCGGCGCAGCGTCATGACCGTCACCCGTACGACGTTGGTGAACGGGTCGGTGTTCTCGTCCCAGGCCTTCTCCAGGAGCTGCTCGGCCGAGACGACCGTGCCCTCGCTGCGCATCAGGACCTCCAGCACCGCGAATTCCTTCGGGGCGAGCTGGACCTCCTTGCCGTCGCGGAAGACCTCGCGGCGGTTGGGGTCGAGCTTGATGCCGGCCCGCTCCAGGACGGGCGGCAGCGCGACGGTGGTACGGCGGCCCAGGGCGCGTACGCGGGCGGTCAGCTCCGTGAACGCGAAGGGCTTGGGAAGGTAGTCGTCCGCGCCGATCTCCAGGCCCTCGACGCGGTCGCTGACATCGCCGGAGGCGGTGAGCATCAGGACGCGGGTGGGCATCCCCAGCTCGACGATCTTGCGGCAGACATCGTCACCGTGGACGACCGGGAGGTCACGGTCGAGCACGACGACGTCATAGTCGTTGACCGCGATCCGTTCCAGAGCGGCAGCGCCGTCGTAGACCACGTCGACCGCCATGGCCTCCCGGCGTAGTCCGGTGGCCACCGCATCGGCGAGCAGCTGCTCGTCCTCGACGACGAGAACACGCACGTCGCTAGTCCTTCCTCAGGGCCCTTTCGGGCAGGCACAACAAAGTCTTCAGAGCTCCTCCATCCTGCCCCGAAGAGCCATAAACCGGCGGTAAGAGGGGTGCGGAGGGGTGGAGGGCCGGGGCCGGGGGCGCCCGACGGGCAGGATTTCCGGGCGGGTTGAGGTTTCCCTGAGGTGGGGGGTGGGGAGGACGACTGCACACCCGAGATCACGCCCTGTTTTTTCGGCTACTTGCCATGAACTGATCCATCGCAGGGCCCACGCAGTGATCGACCCACCCGTCGGCACACCCCCGTGCCCACCGACCCACGACGAGGGGGCGCACATGGACGCGTTCACCGCAGGCATTTTGCAGCGCATAGAGAACACCGAAGCCGATCTGGACCGTGCCCGCGCTGCGGGCGATGACTTCCTCGCCGAGGTCGAGCAGGCAGAACTCGAAGATCTCCAGCGCCTGGCGAGCGAACACGGAGTGCGGTACGGCGCGGTAAGCAACGCCTGACCGCTTCCCGGCGCAGGGCGACAGCGCCCCGGCATCCAGGGGATGGTGCCGGGGCGCTGTGGTGCCCGGACGCGGGCCGGGTCAGTCGTGCCAGGCCCCGAGCTCGTCCAGGAGCGGCTGGAGCCGCTCGAAGAGGGCCGGGGAGGCGGCGAGGGTCAGCTCGTGGGAGGCCGGCCGGCCGGGACGGCCGCCGGTGAGCGCGCCGGCCTCGCGGGCGATCAGGGTGCCGGCCGCCAGGTCCCAGGGGTTCAGCCCGCGCTCGTAGTAGGCGTCGAGCCGGCCGCAGGCCACATCGCACAGGTCGATCGCGGCCGAGCCGGCCCGCCGGATGTCGCGGACCTGCGGCAACAGGGTGCGCACCACCTCCGCCTGGGCGGCCCGGCGCTCGGCGAGGTAGCCGAACCCGGTGCCGACGAGCGCCTGGGAGAGCGGCGGCGCGGGCCGGTGGCGGAGGCGCTCGCCGTGGTTGAACGCGCCACGGCCCACGACGGCCTGGTAGGTCTCGCCGCGCATCGGGGCGGCAACGACCCCGACGACCACCTCGCCGTCCTTCTCCGCCGCGATGGACACCGACCAGGCCGGCAGCCCGTAGAGGTAGTTGACGGTGCCGTCGACGGGGTCGATGACCCAGCGGATGCCGCTGGTGCCGTCGGAGCTGGCGCCCTCCTCCCCCAGGAAGCCGTCGTCGGGGCGGTGCTCCCCGAGGAAGCCGGTGATCAGCTTCTCGGAGGCGAGGTCCATCTCGGTGACGACGTCGATGGGGCTGGATTTGGTGGCGGCCACACCGAGGTCGGCGGGACGGCCGTCGCGCAGCAGCGCACCGGCACGGCGGGCGGCCTCCAGGGCCAGTTCGAGAAGTTCGTCGTACAGCGCGTCGCTCTGCGCCGGGGCGGTCTGCGGGGCGTCGGGGTGCAGCGGGTCGGGCACGATGCTCCTTGCTCGGACGAGCGGTGGTCGGGGTTGGGGCGTTACGCGCGGGCCTCGGCGGCCGGGCCCCGCCAGTCGGCGCCGGCGGCGGCCGGGCGCGGTGCGCGCGCCGGGCAGCAGCCGACCGGGCACAGGTCGTGACTCGCGGCGAGGGAGCCCAGGGCGCAGCGCTCCGGGGTGCGGCCCCGTTCGGCGGCCGCGCGCTCCAGGAGGAGGTCGCGGACGGCCGCGGCGAACCGGGGGTCGGCGCCCACGGTGGCGGACCTGGCGACCGGGAGGCCCAGCTCGGCGGCCTTGGCGGTGGCTTCGGTGTCGAGGTCGTACTTGACCTCCATGTGGTCGGAGACGAACCCGATGGGGGCCATCACGACGGCCGGGACGCCCGCGGCGTGCCGCTCCTCCAGGTGGTCGCAGATGTCCGGCTCCAGCCAGGGGATGTGCGGGGCGCCGCTGCGGGACTGGTAGACGAGCCGCCAGGGGTGGTCCACTCCGGTCTCCGCACGGACGGCGTCCACGATCACCCGCGCCACGTCCAGGTGCTGGGCGACGTAGGCGCCGCCCTCGCCGTCCTGGGTGTGGTCGGCGGGGGTGCCGGAGGCGTCGGCTGCGGCGGTGGGGATGGAGTGCGTGGTGAAGGCGAGATGGGCGCCGTCCCGCGCCTCCTGGGGCAGGGCGGCGAGCGACGCCAGCACACCGTCGATCATCGGGCGGATGAAGCCGGGGTGGTTGAAGTAGTGCCGCAACTTGTCGACCTGTGGCACCGGCAGCCCCTCGGCCCGGAGGGCGGCGAGGGCGTCGGCCAGGTTCTCGCGGTACTGCCGGCAGCCCGAGTACGAGGCGTAGGCACTGGTCGCCAGTACGGCGATACGGCGGTGCCCGTCGTGGACCATCGTGCGCAGGGTGTCGGCCAGGTAGGGCGCCCAGTTGCGGTTGCCCCAGTAGACGGGCAGGTCCAAGCCGTGCTCGGCGAAGTCCTTGCGCAGTGCGTCCAGCAGTTCCCGGTTCTGGGCGTTGATGGGGCTGACGCCGCCGAACAGGAAGTAGTGCTGCCCCACCTCCTTGAGGCGCTCGCGGGGGATGCCGCGTCCACGGGTGACGTTCTCCAGGAAGGGGACCACGTCGTCGGGGCCTTCGGGACCGCCGAAGGACAGCAGCAGCAGGGCGTCATAAGGGCGGGGATCGCACTGTTCGGGCATGCCATCGATCCTGCCACCCTTCCCACGGGGGCGGCGGGCAGGTCCCGTCGCACCCGTGGGCACGCCGGCGGCCCCGGTGGGCGTTGCCGAAAAGCCGAGGCGTACGGCGCCACCCCGCCCGTAAGCTGTATCGGCCCCTGTCATTCCTTACCGATCTTTCGGTCCTCACCGGCGGAGCACCCCCGTTGCCCAGTCCCTACCGCGCCATCTTCGGCCGCCCCGGCACCAAGTCGTTCTCGGCCGCCGGACTGCTGGGCCGGATGCCCCTGTCGATGATGGGCATCGGCATCGTCACGATGATCTCCCAGCTGACCGGCCGCTACGGCCTGGCCGGCGCGTTGTCCGCGACCCTCGCGCTGTCCGCCGCGGTCCTGGGCCCGCAGATCTCCCGGCTGGTGGACCGGCACGGGCAGAGCCGGGTGCTGCGCCCGGCCACCCTGGTGTCGATCGCCGCGGTCGCCGGACTGCTGCTGAGCGCGCAACAGCGCTGGGCGGACTGGCTGCTGTTCGCCTTCGCGGCCTGCGCGGGGTGTGTGCCGAGCGTCGGCTCGATGATCCGGGCGCGCTGGGCGGAGCTCTACCAGGGCTCCCCACGCGAGCTGCACACGGCGTATTCGTGGGAGTCGATCGTCGACGAGACGTGCTTCATCTTCGGGCCGATCCT
The DNA here is from genome assembly GCF_000719605.1 of Streptomyces sp. NRRL S-1813. Taxonomy (NCBI): domain Bacteria; kingdom Bacillati; phylum Actinomycetota; class Actinomycetes; order Kitasatosporales; family Streptomycetaceae; genus Streptomyces; species Streptomyces sp. NRRL S-1813. The sequence goes on along the minus strand of NZ_JOHB01000025.1, from coordinate 96,501 downwards.
GTCCATCGGCCTGTCCACCGCATGGTTCCCGGAGGCCGGGCCGCTGCTGGCCGCCGGCTTCCTGGCCGTGGGGGTCTTCTGGCTGACGGCGCAGCGCGCGACGGAGCCGGTGCCGCATCCGCGGGAGCAGCACGCCAAGGGGTCCGCGCTGCGCTCGCGGGGGCTACAGGTGCTGGTGGTGACGTTCGTGGCCACCGGCGCGATCTTCGGGGCGATCGATGTGGTCACCGTTGCCTTCGCCGAGGAGGTCGGGCACAAGGCGGCGGCCAGTCTGGTGCTGGCGGTCTACGCGCTCGGCTCCTGCCTGGCCGGTGCGGTCTTCGGACTGCTGCACCTGAAGGGCCATCCGTCCGGCCGCTGGGTGGTGGGGGTGTGCGCGATGGCGGTGAGCATGGTGCCGCTGCAACTGGTGGGCTCGCTGCCGCTGCTGGCCGTCGCGCTGTTCGTCGCCGGGCTGTCCATCGCACCGACGATGGTGACCACGATGGCGCTGGTCGAGGAGCATGTGCCGCGGGCGAAGCTGACCGAGGGTATGACCTGGACCAGCACGGGCCTGGCGGTGGGCGTCGCGCTGGGCGCGTCGGCGGCCGGCTGGGTGGTGGACGCCGCCGGGGCCGCCCGGGGCTATCTGGTGCCGGGGGCGGCAGGGGTGCTCGCCGCGCTGGTGGCGTTCGCGGGCTACCGCAGGCTCCGCCCGCAGCCCGCGCCTCCGGTGGCGGGCACGGCCGTGGCCGGCAGCCTGGCCGGCGGGCCCGGCACGGCCAACGAGCGGCAGGGCGAGGAGAGCGTCGCGTAGGGCCGCTCCGCAGGAGCCCGGTCGGACCGCTCCGTACGGGGCCGGCCCACCGGTTCGGGTGAACCCGCCCTGCCCCTCGGCGAGTTACCGGCGGTACGACATGTCCGGGAGCCGGGCATTTCCAGCCGATTCCTTGATCCTGTGATTCCCGTCACCCCACCTGAACGGCGCGTCGGTGACTGACATCATGCGCTCACACCAAGGCGGCCGAACCCGGCCGGCCCGCGTGGAGGGAGGGGACGTCACATGGCTCTCAGCAACGCCGTCGACGGCTCAGGAGGGCGCGGCCCGACGGCCGGGCCATGGCGCAACTGGGCGGGCAATGTCACCGCCCGCCCTGCCCGGAGCGTCGCCCCGGCGAGCACCGAGGAGCTGGCGGCCGCGGTCCGCGCCGCCGCCGAGGACGGGCTGACGGTCAAGGCCGTCGGCAGCGGTCACTCCTTCACCCCGGCGGCCGCCACGGACGGGCTGCTGGTCCGCCCCGACCGGCTGACCGGCATCCGCCGGGTCGACCGCGAGGCGGGCACGGTGACGGTGGCGGCCGGTACACCGCTCAAGCGCCTCAACGAGACGCTCGCCGCGCACGGACTGTCGCTGGCCAACATGGGCGACATCATGGAACAGACGGTCTCCGGGGCGGCTGCCACCGGCACCCACGGCACCGGCCGCGACTCGGCATCGATCGCCGCCCAGATCACCGCCCTGGAACTGGTCACCGCCGACGGCTCGGTCCTGACCTGTTCCGCCGAGGAGAACCCGGATGTCTTCGCCTCGGCGCGGCTGGGCCTGGGTGCGCTGGGCGTGGTCAGCGAGCTCACCTTCGGCGTGGAGCCGGAGTTCCTGCTGACCGCCCGCGAGGAGCCGATGGCCTTCGACGAGGTGACGGACCGGTTCAACGAGCTGGTCGCCGAGAACGAGCACTTCGAGTTCTACTGGTTCCCGCACACCGGCAGTTGCAACACCAAGCGCAACAACCGCAGCCAGGGCCCGCCGGCACCGCCCGGGAAGGTCAGCGGCTGGGTCGAGGACGAGCTGCTGTCCAACGGGGTCTTCCAGCTCGTCTGCACCCTCGGCCGGGCGGTGCCGGCCGCCATACCGGGCATCGCCAAGATCTCCAGCCGCGCCCTGTCGGCCCGTACGTACACCGACGTCCCGTACAAGGTGTTCACCTCGCCGCGGCGGGTGCGGTTCCTGGAGATGGAGTACGCACTCCCCCGGGCTGCCGCGGTGGCGGCGCTGGGTGAGCTCAAGGCCCTGGTGGAACGCTCGGACTTCAAGGTCAGCTTCCCGGTGGAGGTGCGGACCGCGCCCGCCGACGACATCGCGCTGTCCACCGCTTCGGGGCGCGACACCGTCTACCTCGCCGTACACATGTACCGCGGGACACCCTACGAGGCGTATTTCGCGGCCGCCGAGCGGATCATGACGGCACACGACGGGCGCCCGCACTGGGGGAAGCTGCACACCCGCGATGCCGCCTACCTTGCCGACGCCTATCCGCGGTTCGGTGAGTTCACCGCGGTGCGCGAACGGCTGGACCCGGAACGCCGGTTCGCCAACGCCTATCTGCGACGCGTCCTGGGGGCCTGACGACGACGGCTGCGACCCGGCGCCCTGTAGTGGGCACCGGGTCGCAGCCGTTGCGGCTCCGTCTCATCCGGACGGTCCGCCTCGTCTCAGGAGGAGGCGCCGGGGTCGGGGTCCGGTGCACCGGACTGCTGCCCGTCCGGACGGTCACCCTGGCTCCCGCCGTCGGTCGAACCGTCACCCGAACCGGTGGCGTCGTCGCCGGCCGAGCCGCTCGGGGACGGGTCCGGGGACGAGGGCGAGCCGGGGTCCGGCGACGTCTTGCCGCCGTCGGACGGGTCCGGCGACGGGGTGCCGCGGTCCGTTCCCTTGCCGGTGCCGGTGTCGCCCGACTTGCCCGGGTCCGGACTGGGGTCGCCGTTCCCGTGCCGCCTGTCGTCGTCCGGGGAGTGGCCGGTGCCGGGCGACTTCGGGGTGCGGGGCTGCTGCCGGTCCGATCCCCCGGTGTGGGTGAGGTTGCTCAGCGTGGTGCCCCGCGCGCCGCTCGGCGTCTGTCCGGTGATCAGCTCGGTACCGGTGACCACCCCCATGGCGAGCGCGAAGACCGCGAGCGCGCCGATCGCCGGCCGCTTCCAGCCACGCAGCCGGGTGCCGTACGTCGCGGTACTGAGCTCCTCGGGCGGGCCGTCCGGGTGCCGCGCGGCCGGGTCACCGGCCGGGCGGGCGGCCGCCTGCCCCGGCGCCATGGTCCGCTCGTCGAGACGCGGCACCGGCTGCGTCCGGTCGGCGGGCCGCCCCGGACCGGTCCCGTCCACCGCGCGCAGGGCACGGGTCGCATCGGGGTCGGCGGGGCGCAGCAGCCGCGTCGCGTCATCGTCCTGCGAGGCGGGACGGGCGCCCGCCGGGTCGCGCCGACGGACCTGTTCGACCCGCGGGATCAGCTGCGTACGGGCCGTACCGGCCCCGGCCGTCCTGGCGGCTACGGAGGTGACCTTGTCCTCCGCGCCCTCCTTGTCGAAGGTCGGCAGCACCATCGTGGAGGTGACCTGCCGGGCGTCCGGTGCGGTGGATCGAGTGCGGGCGGAGGAGAAGCGGCGTGGCTTCGGACGCGTGGTGACCGTCGCTTCCTTGAGCTGTTCGCCGGTGCGCCGGAACAGGTGCTGGAATATCGAGCCACCGGTGGTGGCCACGACGCTGACCACACCCGCGCCGATGATGGTCCCGTAGACGCCGAGCCGGCCCGCGAGGTACGCGGCGACCGCCGCGGCAAGCGCGCTGCCGGCCACCTGAGCAATGCTCAGGTCTATCCGCTTCTCCTTCTTCTTCGTGTCGCTTTCGGTTTCTTCGTCCATCTCCAACCTTTGATAGCCCCTTCGATCCATCTTGCATGGAGAAGTGACCATTCGGCGGAGCCAAAAGTTCCGATTTTGGGGAATCTGTGAAAATCGCCACCTGCGTGCCAGGTAGAGAGATCGACAAGACGACCACCCTCCGTTGCCCGCCCAGAAGTTCAGCGGCGCGGCGGTCCACCTCAGTGGTCCGAATGGAGTACTGTGGCGAGCCCTGGCCCCGGTTCCCGTCCGGCTGCCCGGAACCCATGGGAGGGGCCATGAAGGCGGCACTCCCCCGGGGCGCCGCCGCTCGGTACGGGTGAACGGCAACAGGGCAAGCGGCATGGTCACTGAGCGTGGCGAACAGGTAACCGTGTCATAACGGCGTTTCAGGGCCAAGCCCCGACACGCCGGGCAACTCGGCAATGTTGTGGCAGGCTGCACCCGGGCAGGCCACACTCGACTAGCGGAAGCAGCGACGCGAGTGACGTCGGCAGGCACCACCCGGGAGGTCCCCATGCCCGAACTGCGTGTCGTGGCCGTCTCCAACGACGGCACACGGCTGGTGCTCAAAGCTGCGGACAGCACCGAGTACACGCTTCCGATCGACGAACGGCTGCGCGCCGCCGTCCGCAACGACCGTGCGCGTCTCGGCCAGATCGAGATCGAGGTCGAGAGCCATCTGCGTCCGCGGGACATCCAGGCGCGTATAAGAGCCGGTGCCTCCGCCGAAGAGGTCGCCCAGCTCGCCGGCATCCCCGTTGACCGGGTGCGCCGTTTCGAGGGCCCGGTGCTCGCCGAGCGCGCCTTCATGGCCGAACGTGCCCGCAAGACCCCCGTGCGGCGGCCCGGCGAGAACACCGGTCCGCAGCTCGGCGAGGCGGTTGCGGAGCGGCTGTTGCTGCGCGGCGCCGACAAGGAGAGCGTGCAGTGGGACTCCTGGCGCCGGGACGACGGCACCTGGGAGGTGCTGCTCGTCTACCGCGTCGCGACCGAACCGCACTCCGCGAGCTGGACGTACGACCCGCCGCGCAGGCTCGTGCAGGCCGTGGACGACGAGGCGCGGGCGCTGATCGGCGAGAGCGACGACACGCCCGAGCCGAGCTTCCCGTTCGTGCCGCGGATCGCGCGGCTGCCGCGCGACCGGCCGCTGGACCGCGCGTTGGACCGGCAGACGTCCGAACGCGGCGAGCGCACGGCGCCGTCCGGCGGCGAGGACGACGAGGCGGTCGCGGAGGAGGCTGCCGCCGGTGAGCGGGAGCGGGATTCGCTGACCAGCCTGCTGGAGGCGGTACCGAGCTTCCGTGGCGACATGGTCGTACCGGAGAGCGTGAAGTCGGCGCAGAGCGAAGAGGAGTCCGAGGCCGAGGTCGAGGAGCCGCCCGCCCCGGCGGCCAGTGCGGGCGCGGGTTCCGCGTACGCCGATGTGCTGATGCCGCGCGCGGTGGCCGGCCACCGCGACCGGCTGACGGGGACGACGGACCGGCAGGCCGAGGCGGACGGCGTACGGCCCGGGCGCCGTGCCGCGGTGCCCAGTTGGGACGAGATCGTCTTCGGCACCCGGCGCAAGAAGCCGGAGTAGCGAGGCGGCCCCGGCCCGTCCCGCCGCGTACACCAGCCGTCCGCCCGCCCCCTGGAAGCAGGGAGCGGGCGGACGGCGTCGTATGACACCCCGTTTACAGGCCCCGGCGGGGGCTCAGCCGGGCTGCGGGCCGGTGGCGACCGGACGGGACGGGTCGGCCGACCACTCGCTCCAGGAGCCGACGTACAGGGCGGCGGGGACCCCCGCGACCGCGAGGGCAAGCACCTGATGGGCGGCGGAGACCCCGGAGCCGCAGTACACACCGACCTCCGCGTCCGCCGTGGCGCCCAGCGACGCGAAGCGCTTGGCCAGTTCCGACGCGTCGCGGAAGACGGTGCCGCCCTCGACGACGTTCTCGGTCGTCGGGGCGGACACGGCGCCCGGGATGTGGCCGGCGACCTTGTCGATGGGCTCGACCTCACCGCGGTAGCGCTCGGCGGCCCGTGCGTCCAGCAGGACTCCACGGCGGGCCAGGGCGGCCGCGTCATCGGCCCGCAGCAGCGGCAGCCCGCCGGGCACCGGGATGAAGTCGCCTGCCCGGGAAACCGGTTGACCGACGCTCAGTTCGCCGCCGGACGCCTGCCAGGCGGCGAGACCGCCGTCCAGGACACGCACGTCCGGGTGACCGGTCCAGCGCAGCAGCCACCAGGCGCGGGCGGCCGCCCAGCCCTGGCCGCCGTCGTAGGCGACCACGGGGCGGTCCGCACGGACACCGGCGGTCCGCATGGCGTCGGCGAAGACGTCGAGGTCGGGGAGCGGGTGCCGGCCGCCCGGACCGGGCGGCGAGGCGAGCTCGCTCTCGAGATCGACGTAGACCGCGCCGGGCACATGACCGGCCTCGTACACGGGACGACCGGGCGGGCCACCGAGTTGGTAGCGGACGTCCAGGAGCACCGGCGCGGTGGGCTGCGCCAGCTCGCTCGCGAGTTCGGTAGCGGTGATGATGGCATTCATGGGACTCATCCTTGCGTAGCGACGACTACGTACAGAAGGTGGGTGTCCACCCTCCGTATGACGCAGTTACACCCTTCAGTAACACCTCTGGAACGGATGGGAAACCTCAAAACGGGCATTCTCCCTCGCGAACGAGCCATGGACGGCGCGGCCGGGGCGCACACCAGGTCACAGGGTGCGAGCATCTGCTCGGGACCCGCGCCCGTGGCGCACATGGTCAGCACCCGACGCTCCGAGGAGAGAGTGACAATGACGACCGAGGCAGCGACCCGGCGGATGCACGGCGCGCCCTGCTGGGTGAGCCTCCTGGCCCACAGCCTGTCCGCGACGCAGGAATTCTACGGCGCGCTGTTCGGCTGGGAGTTCCGCCCGGGACCGCAGCATTTCGGTCCGTACGCCCGGGCTTTCCTCGACGGCCGGGAGGTCGCCGGGGTCGGCGAGCTGGCGCCCGACCGTCATCTTCCGGTCGCCTGGACCACCTATCTGGCCAGCGACGACACGGATGCGACGGCCGAGCAGATCCGTTCCTGCGGTGGGACGGTGGGCGTCGGGCCGCTGGATGCGGACGACGACGCGGGGCGGATGGCGATCGCCTCCGACCCGCAGGGAGCGATCTTCGGCATCTGGCAGGGCCGGTCGGTGATGGGCACCACGATCACCGGGGAGCCGGGCACCCCGGCATGGAACGAGCTGGTCACCCGGGACACGAGCTCCGTCCTGCCGTTCTACGAGCATGTCTTCGGCTATGAGGCGGAGCCCGTGGTCTCGGCCGGCTTCGACTATCTGACGCTGCATCTCAAGGACCACCCGGTGGCCGGCATCCACGGCGTGGGCAACTCCCTGCCGCGCGACCGGGGCTCCCACTGGATGACGTACTTCGCCGTCACCGACACGGACGCGGCGGCCCGCCGGGTCACCCAGCTGGGCGGACATGTGCTGCATGCCGCCCGGGACTCCGCGCACGGCCGGCTGGCGACGGTCGCCGACAGCGAGGGCGCCGCCTTCACGATCATCCAGCGGAGCTGAGGGACGGTCACACCAGGCGCTGCCGCCGTCCACGGTGGGCGCCGTGCCGGTGCTGTCCGCCCGGTAGCCGCCGTACGCGCGGCCCCGGCGTCGCCCGGTGGCCGGGTCTACTTCGCGCTGTCGACCGGCAGTACATCCGGGGAGAGCGCCGCCGCGCGGGTGGCCGCCGAGGTCTGACGGCGGCGGTGGTGACGCCGGCACAGCACCTCGTAGCCGACCTCGGCGTGGGGGCTGTCCACATCGCCGACGACATCGCCGACCACGACCTGGGCGCCCTCGACGACCATGCGCCCGTCGACCGTACGGGCATTGTGCGTGGCGCGGGCGCCGCACCAGCACAGCGCCTCGACCTGCAACACCTCTATCCGGTCGGCCAGTTCGACCAGGCGCTGGGAGCCGGGGAAGAGCTTGCTGCGGAAGTCGGTGGTGATGCCGAAGGCGAAGACGTCCAGTTCGAGGTCGTCGACGACGCGGGCGAGCTGGTCGACCTGTCCGGGGGCGAGGAACTGTGCCTCGTCGACGATGACGTAGTCGACCCGGCCGCCGGAGGAGAGGTGGCCGACGACATGCGTGTAGAAGTCCATGTCGTGCGCCGCCTCGACGGCCTCGGTGACCAGGCCGAGGCGGGAGGAGAGCTTGCCGCGGCCGGCCCGGTCGTTGCGGCTGTAGATCATGCCTTGCAGGCCGCGGGAGGAGCGGTTGTGCTCGATCTGCAGAGCAAGTGTCGACTTTCCGCAGTCCATCGTTCCGGAGAAGAACACCAGCTCGGGCATGGGAAGTGGCGGGCCTTTCGGGCTCGTACGGAGGAGGGCGGGACGGCGTGCGGGCGGCTGGCCGTGCAGGTCAGGTGCGGACTTCCAGGAGCGGCACCAGCTGCTCCACCGGGGTCATCGAGCCGTGCATGCCGACCATCTCCGACTCGCGGGGCTCTCGTTCGGTCGCGATGATCACCATGTCGGCGTGCGCGGCCGCCACGACATCGCCGATCCGGGCACGCACCCGGTCGTCGACCTGCGGCCCGAACCACCCCGCGGCGATGGCCTCTTCGCGGCTCGCCACCCACATCTGCTCGCCGACCACCTCGCGCCAGACGGCGAGCACATCGGCAGCCGCGCCCGGGTGGGCGTAGACATGCCGGGCCCGGCCCTCGCCGCCCAACAGGCGGACGCCGGCGCGCAGTTCCCAGTCCTCGTCGAAGTCGATCCGGGACTCGGGGCCGAAGGGGATGTCGATCATGCCGTGGTCGGCGGTGATGTAGAGGGCGCTGCGCGGCGGCAGCTGTTCGGCCAGCCGCTGGGCGAGCCGGTCGACGTACATCAACTGGCCGCGCCAGGCATCGGAGTTGACGCCGTAGCGGTGCCCCTTGCCGTCGACCTCGGAGTAGTACGTGTAGACCAGCGAACGGTCACCGGCGGCGAGCTGCTCGGCGGCGAGGTCCATCCGCTCCTCGCCGGAGAGCCGGCCGTGGAACGTACCGCCGCTCAGCGCGACCTGGGTGAGCGGGGTGTGCTGGAAGCTCGGCGCGGAGACCTGGCAGGTGTGGATCCCGGCGGCGTCCGCACGCTGGAAGACCGTCGGATACGGCTGCCAGGCATACGGGTCGGTCCACGGATACCAGCGCAGCTGGTTCATCAGGGCGCCGGTGGCCGGGTCCTCGCAGGTGTATCCGGGCAGGCCGTGGGCGCCCGGCGGCAGGCCGGTGCCGACCGAGGCGAGGGAGGTGGCGGTGGTGGAGGGGAAGCCCGCGGTGAGCGGACGGCCGCTGCCGTTGAACGACGTGCCCAGGAGCGAGGTGAGAAACGGCGCCTCCTCCGGGTGGGCGTGCAGCAGCTCCCAGCCGAGGCCGTCGATCAGGAAGACACAGGCCCGGTCGGCGGGGGCCAGCTCCATCGTGGTGGCGAGGCCGGTCATCCCCAGCCCGGTGGCGATGGTGGGCAGCAGATCGGCGAGCGAGCCGGTGCCGTACCGGGGTACGGGGGCGCTGAGCGGGTCGAGCGGTTCGGGTTCCGGCCAGGCGGGGGCGATGTGGACCATCAGCGGGGGCTGGGGGTGGCCGCGGTGGCCTCGGAGAGCGCCTGGGCGAAGGTGAGCGTCTCGCGCACCGAGTCCGGGCCGTCGCCGGCCTCGCTGACCCGCAGCGAGAGGTCGTCGGCGGTGGAGGAGCCCGTGTAGCCGTGGTCCGCCTCGCAGTTGGGGTCGCCGCAGGCGGCGGGCTCCAGGTCCAGGCGGGCGACCGCGCCCCAGCCGATGGTGAGCACGACCTCGCGGGGCAGCTGGCCCGGGGTGTACGACTCGGGGTTGGCGACCACCCGGCTGAGCACCACGGAGGAGATCCGGCTCAGCTTCACGGATTCGGTGGAGGTGGTGGCGTACGGCGACGGGGAGGTGGCGTCGGCCGCCTGCTCGTCGGTGTGGCTGACGATGAAGCGGGTGCCGGTCAGGACCAGGACCGTGACATGGCGGCGGACCTCGTTGGCGTCGAAGGTCGTCTCCTGATGGACGAGGTACGACACCACGGGCTCACCGCCGACGGCGGCCTGCACCGCCTCGGCCACGAGCGTCGGGTAATAGCCGCTGCGCTCGATCGCCGCGCGCAGCCCCTGGGTCGTCGTACCGGTCTTAGCCATGGGGTCCATCTTACGGGGCGTACCGGGCCGCGAGAGCCTCAGTAGACAGGCAGCCGGCGGGGGCCGAGGTCAGTGGTGGCAGGTGCCGGGGCCAGGCGCACGGTCGCTCCCAGTACGGACAGGCCGTGTGCGGCGACGACGACCGGTTCGAGGTCGACGCCGACGACCTCGGGGTGGTCGTCGACCAGCCGGGAGACGCGCAGCAGCAGCTCCGACAGCGCCGCGGTGTCCACGGGCTGGGAGCCTCGCCAGCCGAACAGCAGCGGGGCGGCGCGGATCGAGCGGATCTGCTCGGTGACCTCGCGGTCGGTGGCGGGGATGAGGCGGTGGGCGATGTCGCCGAGCAGCTGGGAGGGCGCCCCGGCCAGGCCGAAGGAGAGGACGGCACCGGCGGCGGGGTCGATGGCGGCACGGATGACCGTGTCGACGCCGCGCGGCACCATCGACTGGACGACCGGACGCAGCTCCTCCGGGGAGCCCAGGAAATCGGTCAATTCGGAGTATGTACGGCGCAGTTCGGCCTCGCCGGCGATGTCCAGGCGGACCCCGCCGAGGTCGGCGCGGTGGCGTAGATGGGGTGCGGTGGTCTTGAGGGCCACCGGGTAGCCGAGGCGGGCGGCGGCGCGGACGGCGGTGTCCGGGTCTGGGGCCGGGAGGACGGGGCGGGTGTGGATGCCGTAGCGGGCGAGCAGGGCCTCGGCGTCCTGGGGCGGCACCGGGACGGAGCGGCCCGTGGGGGCGTCGGGGGTCAGCCGCCCGAGGAGGCGCTCGATGTCGGCGCCGGCCGCCGCCTCCTGGATGTCGTCGTACTCGGGCACCCGGCCCGGCTCGGCGGCCTCCCGGCGCCAGGCGGCGTAGCGGACGGCCTCGGCGAGGGAGCGCACGGCGCGCTCGGCGGCGGGGTAGGCGGGGATACGGAGGGGGGCACGGCGAGGCCGGGGCGGGGTGTTGGCCTCGGCGTCGCGGGCCGGGCCCTGCTGTCGCCCGGAGAGGGGGAGGGTGGGCGGCGGGCCAGGGGGAACCAGGGGGCGTGGGCGGTTCGGGGGGCTGTGCGGGGCCGGCGGGAATTGTGAGATCCCGGCAGGGGCGGGAGCCGGGTCCGCGGGGCGGGCCGCCTTGTCCCCGGCGGAGGCTGCGGGCCCGGGCGACTGTGCCGATGCCGGCTCTGGTTCTGTTCCTGGTTCCGGTCCTGGTTCCGGTCCTGGTTCCGGCGCCCGTTCCGGTTCCGGTGCCGCGAGTGTCTCGGCGAGACCGTCCATGGCGAGGTGGACGACCGTGACCGGCTTCTCCGGATGCGCCGCGGCCGCGGTACGCAGCGCAGCCGCGAGTGCGGCGCCCTCGCTGTCGGCCAGGGAGACGGCTGCCCCCTCCCCCACCCAGGGAATGGCCGTGACGACCACGGCATCGCAGCCGTCGCCGGACAGCGCCTCGGCGAGCGCCGCCCGGAAGTCGTCCGGGGTGGCGGCCGAGGGCAGTACATGGGGGCGCTGCGGACGCAGCCCCTCGGTCAGGCAGGCGTCGTACGCGAGCAGCGCCAGCGACTCGGAGTTGCCGAGGATGGCGATGCGCGGGCCGGCCGGCAGGGGCTGGGAGGCCAGCAGCAGACCGGCGTCGATCAGCTCGGTGACCGTGTCGACGCGGATCACGCCGGCCTGGCGCATCAGGGCGGCGACGGTGCTGTCGGGGACGCGGACCGTGGGCACGGCGTGGCCGGGCGGGGCGGTGCCGTTGTGCCGGGCCCCCTTGGCGACCACGACCGGTTTGACGGCGGCGGTGCGGCGGGCGAGCCGGGCGAATTTGCGCGGGTTGCCGATGGACTCCAGATACAGGATCACGACGTCGGTGTCCGGGTCGTCGTACCAGTACTGGAGCAGGTCGTTGCCGGAGACGTCGGCGCGGTTGCCGGCCGAGACGAAGGCGGAGATACCGGCGATACCGCCGTCACCGGGGCCGCGCGCATGCAGCCCGCTGAGCAGGGCGATGCCGATGGCACCGGACTGGGTGAACAGGCCGATGTGGCCGGCACCGGGCATCTGGGGTGCGAGGGAGGCGTTCAGCCGGACGTCGGGGGCCGTGTTGATCAGCCCGAAGGCGTTGGGCCCGATGAGCCGCATGCCGTACGAGCGGGCCTGGCGGAGCAGGGCTCGCTGCCGCTCCCGGCCGTCCTGGCCCGCCTCGGCGTAACCGGACGACAGGATCAGCACGCCCTGGACGCCGTGTTCACCGCAGTCACGGACCACGTCGGGGACGTGGTCCGCGGGGACGGCGATGACGGCGAGGTCGACAGGATCGGGGATCTCCCGCAGGGCGCGGACGGCCGGCACGTCTTCGGGGCGCAGCCGCTGCATGTCTTCGGGGAAGGCGTGGTTGACGGCGTGCACACGGCCCGTGAAACCGGAGTCCAGGAGGCTGCGCAGGGCGGTGCGGCCGACGCCGCCGGGGGCACGGCCGGCACCGATGACGGCGACCGAGCCCGGGGCGAGCAGGCGCTGCACGGAGCGGGCCTCGGCGCGCTGCTCACGGCCGCGCATCACGGCCATGGACTGCTCAGTCGGCTCCAGGTCGAACTCCAGGCGGACCACACCGTCTTCGAAGGTGCGCTTCTGGGTGTAGCCGGCGTCCGTGAACACCTTGATCATCTTGGAGTTCGCGGGGAGCACCTCGGCGGCGAACCGGCGGATGCCGCGCTCGCGGGCGACGGCCGCGACGTGCTCCAGGAGGGCGGAGGCGACACCGCGGCCCTGGTGGGCGTCCTGGACGAGGAAGGCGACCTCGGCCTGGTCGTCCTCGGGGTTCTTGGCGGGCAGGCCCTGGTCGTCGATCCGGTCGTAGCGGACGGTGGCGATGAACTCGCCGCCGACGAGGGCGGCGAGCCCGACCCGGTCGACGTAGTCGTGGTGGGTGAAGCGGTGTACATCGCGGTCGGACAGGCGCGGGTAGGGCGCGAAGAAGCGGTAGTACTTCGACTCGTCCGAGACCTGTTCATAGAAGGAGACCAGCCGCTCGGCGTCATCCGGGGTGATGGGGCGGATCCGCGCCGTGCCGCCGTCACGCAGCACCACGTCGGCTTCCCAGTGGGTCGGGTATGCGTGGTCCGGCGGCTTCTGCATGCCGACAGGGTACGACCGGGCACCGACAACCGGGGCCGCGCGCGTACGCTCGGGGTGCGGGGCAGTCGGGCGCGGCCGTATGGACATACGGACCGGCCCGGTCGGCCGAGCCTCCGTTGGGAGGACCAATAGCCGCGAAAGGCCAGGCCTCAGGGCTGCGGAGCACTTCCCACAGCGTGAGAGACTGGTCTAGACAACAGTCACGACTTTGAAGGGCAACACCATGGCTGAGCGCCGCGTCAATGTCGGTTGGGCCGAGGGCCTGCACGCCCGCCCCGCGTCGATCTTCGTCCGTGCGGCCACCGCCTCCGGCGTCCCGATGACGATCGCCAAGGCTGATGGCAACCCCGTCAACGCGGCCTCCATGCTCGCGGTCCTGGGCCTGGGCGCCCAGGGCGGCGAGGAGATCGTGCTGGCCTCCGACGCCGAGGGCGCCGAGGAGGCACTCGACCGCCTGGCCAAGCTCGTCGCCGAGGGCCTCGAGGAGCTCCCCGAGACCGTCTGAGTCCGCCAGGACCTCTGCATGCGGCGGCCCCGCCGCGGGGACCGGTGACCGGTTGCCGCGGCGGGGCCGTTTCCGTGTACCGGAATCCGGTCGCTGCGCCTGTGGCCGGGATACCGATATCGCGCTCACCGCAATGCGCCGTACGCATTACCGCACGGGGGAGCTAAATTCTGGGCGGCCCGACATACGCTGCAATACGCAAGAATTTGGCACGCGCCCTTCCCTGTCCCACGTGCCGCAAAATAGGCAGCGGAATTCTGGCTGAAGGCGGACTGAAAAGATGAAGCCGCCACGGTGCCGGAGAAATATTCGCACTTCTTTGTATACGGGGCCATTGTTAAGGGCGGGCGCGCGCCGTGTTGACGCGTGGTTTCGGATCCCTCACCTCCGTCTTGGCGGGGCGCCGCAGCCGGTACACCGGGAGTGAGCGCTCGACATGAGCCGCCATCAGGGCGCGGGCCCGCTCCGCGTCCCCCCGGGCCACCGCGTCCAGCACCGCACCGTGTTCGTCCCACGACTCCCCGGCCCGGGCCGGCAGTTCCACCACGTACATCCACTCGATCTTGCGCCGCAGCTGGGTGAGCAAGGCCGTCAGACTGGGGCTGCCGGCCGCCTGGGCCAGCGTCTCGTGGAACCAGCCGTCCAGTTGGCGCAGATCCGCGGGGTTGCCGTGACGGGCCCGCTCGCGGCCGAGCCGTACCAGACCACGGAGCACCTTCAGGTGAGCCGGGCTGCGGCGGGCGGCCGCACGAGCGGCCCCAAGCGGCTCCAACAGGGCGCGGACGGCGAGGAGATCGGCGGCCTCCTGCTCGGTGGGCTCGGCGACACAGGCGCCTGCGTGGTGGCGGGTGGTGACGAACCCTTCGGACTGCAAGGTGCGCAGCGCTTCACGGACCGGCACTCTGGAGACGCCGTACCGGGCCGCCAGGATCTCCTCGATCAGCCGGCTCCCCGGCGCCAGCGCGCCGGAGACAATGTCGTCGCGAATCGCCGTGCACACCGCATGCGCGGAAATATGGCCTCGCATCTTCCGTGCCTCCGCCGTAATCCCCTGGAAACGCCGCCGGTCGGCGACTTTTCCGTGACTCTATTCGACGGGAACGGCTTTTCCGAAGGACTCCGGTTATTCATGGATATTTTTTGGCCAGCAGCCGCGGGTCGCCGGCGTATCGCGGGTCGCCGGCGTATCCGGTGCACGCACGCCGCACACCGCACGCCGGATAACGCCGAAGCCCCGGCCGTGTGGCCGGGGCTTCCGACGGATACGCGGTGCAACGCGGGCCCTGCGGGGCGCGCGGCCGGGCGGGGCGGGAGGTCAGGCGTTGACGCCGTGCGAGCGCAGGTAGGCGACCGGATCGATGTCCGAGCCGTAGTCGGCGCCGGTACGGGCTTCGAAGTGCAGGTGCGGGCCGGTGGTGTTGCCGGTGGAGCCGGAGAGGCCGATCTGCTGGCCCGGGGTGACGTGCTGGCCGACCGAAACGCCGAGCGACGACAGGTGACCGTACTGGGTGTAGGTGCCGTCGTTCATCTTGATCACGATGTTGTTGCCGTACGCACCGCCCCACCCGGCCTCGACGACGGTGCCCGAGCCGACCGCGTGGACGCTGGTGCCGGAGGCGGCGTGGAAGTCGATACCGGTGTGGCTGCCCGAGGACCACAGGCCGCTGGAGGCCTTGTACGAGGTGGAGACGTAGGAGTTCGCGACGGGGGCGACAAAGGTGTTGAGGCGCTTGCGCTCCGCCTCACGGGCGGCGCGCTCCTTGGCCTTGCGGGCGGCCTCGACGCGCTGCTTGGCTTCTTCGGCCTGCTTCTTGGCCACGGCCTCTGCCTTGGCCTTCGCGGCGGCGGCCTCGGCCTCTGCCTGCTGCGCGTCCGCCTGGGCCTCGACATGGTTGGCGAGCTCGTCGCCCAGCACGACGGCCCGCTGGAGACCGGTGTCGTGGGTGCGCGCCTCGTCCGTGGCCGCCAGCGCCGGCGAGGCCACGGAGGCGACAACGCCGCCGGCCGCGAGGGTGGCTATGCCGGCGATGTTGCGGGTCGTTCGAGCGGGGCGGTTCGCACGACGGTGCTTCCCGGTGGCACGGATGAACGCCATGTGGCTGGCTTGTCCTTTCCTTCCTTCTCGCCTACCGGGTTAGCTGACGGGTTCGGAGCAGGAAGGTCTCCTACGGGCTCCTCCGGAGAGGAGTCCGATTCACCCCAAGGGACACTGGGTCCCCGGCTCCCCTGGCTCGCGCCGTACGGGGACTCGGCGATGGCTGCCCGGTGCCACTGTTGTGGCGGACTTGTGACGAACAGCCGGACCGACGCTAAACGGGGCAACTTTCAATCGGCAAACAGAACCGCTTTTTTGTGCGGGATGCCACAAGAACCGTGGCACCAGCCGCGATAAACCGGACATACAGCGGCTCCCGTGGCGCGAACGCCACGGGAGCCGCTTTGTCGATATATGACCTTCCGTCACATGGCGGGACTAACCGCTGACGACCGTCACCTCACCGATGCCCAGCGCCTTGATGGGCTCGGCGATCTGCGCCGCATCGCCCACCAGCACCGTCACCAGCCGGTCCATGGGGAAGGCGTTGACCGCCGCCGCCGTCGCCTCGACCGTGCCGGTCTCCGCGAGGCGGACGTACAACTGCGCCTGGAAGTCGTCCGGCAGGTGCTGTTCCACCTGGTCAGCGAGGGTGCCCGCGACGGCTGCCGCGGTCTCGTACTTCAGCGGCGCCACCCCGACGAGGTTCTGTACGGCGACATCCCTCTCGTCGTCCGTCAGCCCCTCTGCCGCGAGGGTGCGCAGCACCTTCCACAGATCCTCCAGCGCCGGGACGGTGGAGGCGGTGTCCACCGAGCCGCTGATGGCGAGCAGCGAGGCTCCCGTGGCCCCCTCGGGGGAGGTGGGGGCGGTGGAGCGGAGCACCTGGCCGAAGGCGCGCACCCCGTAGGTGTAGCCCTTCTCCTCCCGCAGGACGCGGTCCAGACGGGAGGTGAGGGTACCGCCCAGGCAGTACGTGCCGAGGACCTGCGCGGGCCACACCCGGTCGTGCCGGTCGGCGCCGATACGGCCGAGGAGCAGCTGCGTCTGGACGGCACCGGGGCGGTCCACGATCACCACGCGGCCGGTGTCGTCGGCGACGATCGGCGAGGCCTTCAGCGGCTCGGCCGTCGAGCCGCTCCAGGCACCGAGGGTGTCGGCGAGCGCGGCCTCCAGGTCGACGCCGGTGAAGTCACCGACGATGACGGCGGTGGCCGTGGCGGGACGTACGTGGGCGTCGTAGAAGGCGCGGACGGCCCCGGCGTCGACGCGTCCGACGGTCTCCTCGGTGCCCTGGCGCGGCCGCGACATCCGGGATGTGGCCGGGAACAGCTCCTTGGACAGCGCCATCGCGGCGCGCCGGGCAGGGTTGGCGAGCTCGTGCGGGATCTCGTCGAGACGGTTGCGCACCAGCCGCTCGATCTCGCTCTCCGGGAAGGCGGGCGCGCGCAGCGCGTCGGCGAGCAGCCCGAGCGCGCGGTGCAGCCGGGACGCCGGCACTTCGAGGGACACCCGTACACCGGGGTGGTCGGCGTGCGCGTCCAGTGTGGCGCCACAGCGTTCCAGCTCGGCGGCGAACTCCTCGGCGTCGTGCTTGTCGGTGCCCTCGGACAGGGCGCGCGCCATGATCGTGGCGACGCCGTCCAGGCCCTCGGGCTCGGCGTCCAACGGGGCGACGAGGTTGATCTCGACGGCGACGACCTGCTGGCCGGGGCGGTTGCTGGTCAGGAGCGTGAGCCCGTTGGGCAGTTGGCTGCGGCCGGGGGCCGGGAAGGCCCACGGCCTGGGCGCACCGCCCTGGGGCTGGGGGTGAAAGTCCATGCTGCTCACGGGGGAATCGGCGTGGGTGGTGGCGTCGCTCACTGGTCCGCCTCCCCTTCCTCGGTGTCGGCGGCGTCGGTGGGCTCGTAGACGAGCACCGCGCGGTTGTCGGGGCGCAGCCGGGCCTTGGCGACCGCCTGCACCTCCTCGGGGGTGATGTCCAGGACACGCTGCACGGCGGTCAGCGCGAGCTGCGGGTCGCCGAACAGGACGGCGAAGCGGCACAGTTCGTCGGCGCGGCCGCTGACCGTGGCCAGCCGGTCCAGCCATTCGCGCTCCAGCTGGGCCTGTGCCCGCTCCATCTCCTCCGGGGTCGGGCCCTCGGCGGCGAAGCGGGCCAGCTCCTCGTCGACCGCGCGCTCGATGCCGGGGACCTCCTCGCCGCCGGACGTCTTCACATCCAGCCAGCCCAGCGAGGGTGCGCCCGCCAGCCGCAGCAGGCCGAAGCCGGCCGCCACGGCGCTGCGGTCGCGCCGCACCAGCCGGTTGTACAAGCGGGAGGACTCGCCGCCGCCCAGGACGGTCAGCGCGAGGTCCGCGGCGTCCGCCTCACGGGTGCCGTCGTGCGGCAGACGGTAGGCCGCCATCAGGGCACGGGCGGGCACATCCTCCTCGATGACCTCGCGCAGCTCACCGCCGATGACGTCGGGCAGCGTGCCGTCGCGCGGCGGCTGCTTGCCGTCGTGTCCGGGGATCGAGCCGAAGTACTTCTCCACCCAGGCCAGCGTCTGCTCGGGGTCGATGTCGCCGACGATCGACAGGACGGCGTTGTTGGGCGCGTAGTACGTGCGGAAGAACGCCCGTGCGTCCTCCAGGGAGGCCGCGTCCAGGTCAGCCATCGACCCGATGGGCGTGTGGTGGTACGGGTGGCCCTCCGGGTACGCCATGGCCGTCAGCTTCTCGAAGGCCGTGCCGTAGGGGACGTTGTCGTAGCGCTGGCGGCGCTCGTTCTTGACGACGTCGCGCTGGTTCTCCATGGAGTCGTCGTCGAGCGCGGTCAGCAGCGAGCCCATCCGGTCCGCCTCCAGCCAGAGCGCGAGCTCCAGCTCATGGGCGGGCATGGTCTCGAAGTAGTTGGTGCGCTCGAAGCTGGTGGTGCCGTTGAGCGAACCGCCGGCACCCTGCACCAGCTCGAAGTGGCCGTTGCCCTTCACCTGTGCGGAGCCCTGGAACATCAGGTGCTCGAAGAGGTGAGCCAGGCCCGTACGGCCCTTCACCTCGTGGCGGGAGCCGACGTCGTACCACAGGCAGACCGCTGCGACCGGGGTCAGGTGGTCTTCGGAGAGCACCACGCGCAGGCCATTTGCCAGCCGGTGCTCGGTCGCTGTCAGGCCGCCGGAGCCGGCTTGTTCTGTGGCCGTGTGACCCATGGGCATGTACGTCCCTTCGATCCGCTTGCGAGGAAGTTCTGTCACTGTATGCAAGCGGATCGGCATCTGGCGAAGTTCCCGTGCGACCGGCCCCGAACGTGCGTCGCCCTTCGGCCCCCGCAGGAGCCGAAGGGGGAGTCGCGGTCGGCGTTGTCAGTGGGGCGGTCCACAATGGTCCGCGTCAGACTCACACATACTCGCGGGTCGATCGCCAGCTGGTTGACCCGGCCAGTTGACCGTTGGTCCGATGTCGCCCCCGACCTCGGCAGTAGACGCAGCAGAAGGAGCCGCAGCCGCGATGGCCCGCCGCAGCACGAAGACCCCGCCTCCGGACGACTTCGAGGAGAGGATCCTCGACATCGACGTCGTCGACGAGATGCAGGGTTCCTTCCTCGAGTACGCGTATTCGGTCATCTACTCGCGCGCCCTGCCGGACGCCCGCGACGGTCTCAAGCCCGTGCACCGCCGCATCCTGTACCAGATGAACGAGATGGGGCTGCGGCCCGACCGCGGCTACGTCAAGTGCGCCCGCGTCGTCGGTGAGGTGATGGGTAAGCTCCATCCGCACGGCGACGCGTCCATCTACGACGCGCTGGTGCGCATGGCGCAGCCGTTCTCGATGCGGCTGCCGCTGGTCGACGGCCACGGCAACTTCGGTTCGCTGGGCAATGACGACCCGCCGGCCGCGATGCGGTACACCGAGTGCCGGATGGCGTCCGCGACGTCCCTGATGACGGAGTCCATCGACGAGGACACCGTCGACTTCGCGCCGAACTACGACGGCCAGGAGCAGGAACCGGCCGCCCTCCCCGCCGCGTATCCGAACCTCCTGGTCAACGGCACGTCCGGCATCGCGGTCGGAATGGCGACGAACATGCCGCCGCACAACCTGGGCGAGGTCATTGCCGCCGCCCGCCATCTGATCAAGCATCCGAACGCTGATCTCGACACCCTGATGCGCTTCGTGCCGGGTCCCGATCTGCCCACGGGCGGCCGGATCGTGGGCCTCGGCGGCGTACGGGACGCGTACGAGAAGGGCCGCGGCACGTTCAAGATCCGTGCGACGGTCGCGGTGGAGAACGTCACCGCCCGCCGCAAGGGCCTGGTCGTCACCGAACTCCCGTTCATGGTCGGCCCCGAGAAGGTCATCTCGAAGATCAAGGACCTGGTCGGCTCGAAGAGACTCCAGGGCATCGCGGACGTCAAGGACCTCACCGACCGTGAGCACGGCCTGCGGCTGGTGATCGAGGTCAAGAACGGCTTCAACCCCGAGGCCGTATTGGAGCAGCTGTACAAGCTCACGCCGATGGAGGAGTCCTTCGGCATCAACAACGTCGCGCTGGTGGACGGCCAGCCGCTGACGCTGGGCCTCAAGGAGCTGCTGGAGGTCTATGTCGACCACCGCTTCAACGTGGTGCGCCGGCGCAGCGAGTTCCGGCGCGGCAAGGCCCGCGACCGTCTCCACCTGGTCGAGGGCCTGCTGACGGCCCTGGTGGACATCGACGAGGTGATCCGGCTCATCCGCTCCAGCGACAACAGTGCACAGGCCAAGGAGCGGCTGATCGAGCGGTTCTCGCTCAGCGACATCCAGACGCAGTACATCCTCGACACCCCGCTGCGCCGGCTGACCAAGTTCGACCGTATCGAGCTGGAGTCGGAGCGCGACCGGCTTCAGGAGGAGATCGAGAAGCTGACGCGGATCCTGGACTCGGACTCCGAGCTGCGCAAGCTGGTCTCCGGCGAGCTGGCCGCGGTCGCGAAGAAGTACGGCACGGACCGGCGGACGGTCCTGCTGGAGTCGGCGGGCACCTCGGTCGGCGCGGTGCCGCTGGAGGTCTCCGACGACCCGTGCCGGGTGCTGCTGGCCTCGACGGGCCTGCTGGCGCGTACGGTCACGGGGGACGTGGCCTTCGACGTCGACGCCAAGCGCGTCAAGCACGATGTGATCGTCTCGGCGGTGCCGGCGACGACCCGTGGCGAGGTGGGGGCGGTGACGTCCCTGGGCCGGCTGCTGCGGATCTCGGTGATCGATCTGCCGCAGCTCCCGGAGACCGCCGCGGCGCCCAGTCTCTCCGGTGGTGCGCAGCTCTCGGAGTTCCTGACGCTGGAGGACGGCGAGGAGCTGATCTGTCTGACGACGCTGGACGAGTCCTCGCCGGGTCTGGCGCTCGGCACGGAGCAGGGCGTCGTCAAGCGGGTGGTGCCCGACTACCCCGCCCACAAGGAAGAGTTGGAGGTCATCACCCTCAAGGACGGCGACCGCATCGTGGGCGCGGCCGAGCTGCGCACCGGTGAGGAGGACCTGGTCTTCGTCACCAACGAGGCGCAGTTGCTGCGCTATCCGGCGTCGCAGGTGCGGCCGCAGGGCCGGCCCGCGGGCGGTATGACGGGCGTCAAGCTGGGCGAGGGCGTGAAGGTGATTGCGTTCGCCGCGGTCGATCCGGCCTCCGAGGCCATGGTGTTCACGGTCGCCGGCTCGCACGGCACGCTGGACGACTCCGTGGCGACGGCCAAGCTCACCCCGTTCGACCAGTATCCGCGCAAGGGCCGGGCGACCGGTGGTGTGCGGTGCCAGCGGTTCCTGAAGGGCGAGGATCTTCTGACCCAGGCGTGGGTCGTGTCGGCTCCGGTGCGGGCCGCGGATGCCAAGGGCTCGCCGGTCGAGCTGCCGGAGGTGGATCCGCGGCGGGACGGCTCGGGAGTGCCGCTGACGAAGTCGGTGGCGGCGCTGGCCGGGCCGGTGTAATCAGGCGCGGTGACAGAGGTGGGTGACGCCGTCGGGCCGGTGAAGAGCCGGCCCGGCGGCGTCACTCGTTGTCGGATTCCTCGCGTGCGGCCACGTACCGCAGCACGCCCCACATGCTGTTCTGATCGGCATCCGACGGTGCGCTCTCACGGCAGTTGTCCAGCTCCTTGCGCAGGGCCGGTGCGTCGATACCACTGCCGATCATGACGAGCTGGGTGCCCCGCGCCTCGCCCTTCGGCCAAGGCGCGGGGTAGAAGCGCAGGAAGTCGCCGACGGCATGCACCGTGAACTTCTGGCGGTTCTCCGGTACGTCGAAGTGGACGAAGCCCTTGATGCGGTAGAGGCCGGCCGGGCGGCTGTCGAGGAAGTCCATCAGGCGACGCGGGTGCAGCGGCTCGGCGGAGGTGAACTCCACGCTCTGGTAGGCGGCGTGGAGGTGGCCCGCATGGTGGGCGTGGTCGGGGTGACCGCAAGGGTCCGAATGGTCGCAGTGGTCGTCCGAGCCGTGGGCGGGGTCCTTGTCCGCTGCGGTATCGCGCAGCAGGTCCTCGAAGGACAGCTGGCGCACGGCCGCGTCGTGGTCCTCCCCCGGTCCACGGTCGAAGAACAGCTCGGGATCGACCCGCCCGTATGCGGTGGCGATCACGGGCCGGCCGGGGGCGAGGTCCGCGAGTGTGTTCATGAGGTGCTGTCGCGCCGCTTCGCCGATGCGATCGGCCTTGTTGAGCACCACGATGTCGGCGATGCCCACATGCCGGTCCAGTTCGGGGTGCCGGTTCCTGGTGTCCTCGAACTCCGCGGCGTCGACGACCTCGATCAGCCCGCCGTAGACGATCCGGTCGTTGTCGCTGGCGAGGATCATGCGGATGAGTTCCTGCGGCTCGGCCAGCCCACTGGCCTCGATGACGATCACGTCGATACGGGCGACGGGGCGGGCGAGCCGCTCCAGGTAGGTGTCCAGTTCGCTGGTGTCGACCGCGCAGCACAGACAGCCGTTGCCGAGCGAGACCATCGAGTCCACCTGGCCGGCGACGGTCATGGCGTCGATCTCGATGCTGCCGAAGTCATTGACGATCGCACCGATACGGGTGCCGTCGCCGGTGCCGAGCAGATGGTTGAGGAGCGTGGTCTTGCCCGATCCGAGGAAGCCCGCGAGCACGACGACCGGGATCTGTTGCGTGGCCAAGGGAGCGCCTCCATGGTGCGGGTGGCGGGCCGCGCGGACCGGCGGCGGACGAGCTGTCGATCGTAACGGACCGTCGGCGGCGCGGGCTCGGCTCGGCCCCGCGCCGCATACGGCCTGCCGCGCTAGCGGGACGCGACGACGGGCAGCGGCTGGGGCGGGGGCGGGCCGACATACCGGACCGCCGTCACGCGCCCCGGACCAGCGCGCTGCCGACGCCCTCGCCACACGCCTCTGGTCGCGGCTCACCTCGGAACCGGCCGACGCCGCGGCACTGCGCGTGCTGGACGCCGCACTGGTCCTGCTCATCGACCACGACCTCGCCGCTTCGACCTTCGCGGTACGGGTCGCCGCCTCCGCCCGCGCCCATCCGTACGCGATCGTCTCGGCCGGCTTCGGAGCGCTGGACGGTGTGCTGCACGGCGCGGCGAGCGGACTCGCCCACCGGATGCTGCTGGAGGTACTCGACCGAGGCAGCGCGGCTGCCGTAGTCGCCGACCACCTGCGGGCCGGCCGCCGGGTACCGGGCCTCGGCCACCGCCTCTACCCGGGCGAGGACCCGCGGGCCCGCGCCCTGTTCCGACTTCTGGAAGACGTACCGCGGGCCCGCCCCGCCCTGGAGGCCGCCCGCCAAGTGGTCAGCACCACGGCCCGGCACGCGGAGCTGCACGCCAACGTCGACCTGGCACTGGCCGTACTGACCATTTCGACGGGCATGCCGGCCGAGGCAGGCGAAACGATCTTCGCCATCGCCCGCACAGCCGGCTGGATCGCCCACGCCCTGGAGGAATATGCCGAACACCCCCTCCGCATGCGCCCCAGCGGCCAATACCACGGCCCCCGCCCACCACAGCCACTGCCGTGACCGGAGGGACTGCGGGACGGGGCGGCTCGGAGGAGCCGGCACTCCGGTGGCACCCACACCCATGAGGCCAGTCCAGAGTGCGCCGTCGAACCTCACGCGAAGGGGCACTCGCCGTCGCCGCGGAGCATTTCGTTCGCCATCGCCCCTCTGGAGACCCACCCGGAAGCCGACGCGGGCCAAATGAGGTTAGGCTCACCTACGTGAGTACCTGCGCCACCGCTTCCCGTGAATCGGCCGAATCTCTCGCCGGGACTGCGGCCCCTGCCCGGACCTGGCTGCTCATTGAGCAGACGGGGCCGTGGGGCACCCATGCGCTGACGGACAGTCACCTCGACCCTGACGTCGGCCGGGCCTTGGAGGCCGCGGCAGAGGGGACGGGCGTACGGGTCGCCCTGATCCGCCGGCCGGGACGCCATGCCGACCGCCACGGCGCCTCCCGGCGCAGGATGTTCCTTGCGCACACCGCGCCGGGGCGCTCCTGGATCCGTACGACCACCGTCACCGACCCGCGGGCAGCCGTCGGGCTGAATTTCACGACCCTCGGAGCGGGCGAGCATCACGGCCTCTGGGAGCCGTACATCGGTGAACCGCTGGTCCTCGTGTGCACCAACGGCAAGCGGGACCGCTGCTGCGCCCTGCTCGGCCGTCCGCTCGCCGCCGAGCTCGCCACCGGCGGAATCGAGGCCTGGGAGGTCACCCACATCGGGGGCCACCGCTTCTCCCCCACCCTTTTCGTCCTCCCCTACGGCTACGCCTACGGACGAGCCTCGGCCCCTCTGGTCAAGGAGGCCGTGGAGGCGGCGCGCGACGGACGGATCACGCTCGACCACACCCGTGGCCGCTCGGCCTGGGAACGGCCGGGCCAGGCCGCCGACCTCGCGGTCCGTGAGCTCATCGGGGAGGACCTGGCGGACGCACTCGACGTCGTACGGACCGACACGATGTGGCCCGAACCGAAGGCGGCCGACAGGATGGCGCTCGGTAGCGCGCCCAGGACCGGGGCCTCCCCCGCCTGGGCGGTTACCGTCGCGCACTCCGACGGTCGCATCTGGCGGGTCATTGTCGAACAGCGGACCGATGGCGCTGCGGCGCCCGCCAGCTGTGGTGCGCCGCTCGGTCCACCGGCCCGCATGGCGGTTGCCTCCATCACTGCGGCGATCGGCATGCCGCAAAGGACTGCCCAAGCCACCGGCAGTTGACTCAGCCGGCTCCTCCGGGCGCTCGCCGGACACCTCGTCGCCCCCCGTTTCCACCTCAGGAGGCAGGTGCGGGACCTCGTCCGTGCCGAGTCGATACCCGGCCGGAAGCCGACGGCCGCTCCGGCCGCATGACGCCTCGCCGCTCGCCCGAACGTCGCCCGGCAACGGACGGCTGCGCCAAGACCACGTGAAGCGACAGGCGAAACGCACCGACCAGCTGCGTCGAGTCCGTACACCCGCGGCCCGTCGGCCGAGCAGCACACCACCCGCCTTCCTCCACGACTTGCGCCACGCCCCGTGGCCATCCCCCGTCGACCGCATGACCGCTCCCTCCCGCGCACCGCTGTGCACCTCGCTCTGCCGCGCCGGCCCCTCACCGCCGGCACGAGACCGACCCACGGCTTCACCGAACGAGGCTATGCACGCACCCTCCGCAACCGAAAGGCCTGTGGATAACTCCCCTCAGTCCTCCCTCGGCTCCATGACGCGCCCCTGGCCTGCGCCTCCGCTGCTGAAGCCTGGCACTCGCCGACAGTCCGCGAGACGACGGTGACGTCCACGCGTCGACACTCCCGCGGGGGCATGGGCCGCGAGCCGCGGCATCGGCCGCTGGTAGTTGCCGTGCCGTGTCGTGTCTGGTCGTGACCGTGTGAGCGTTCTACGTGCTTGCCTCCGGCTGGGCAACAGCGAAGACGGGGCACGGCTCGCGATCGGTCGGAGTAACCTTCGAGTCGCCGCCCGGACACCCTCCGAATTCGCCTCGTCAGGGATTACCGGCCTGGCCATCCCCACGCTTACTGTTCGTTCGTATGGGCGAGAAGGAAGCGTCGATTCCCCGCCTGAGCGCCGCAGAGCCCTCGGGTTCCGCGCCGTTTCCCACCGCTGCGGCGGCCTCCGGCACCACGACCGGCAAGCCGGGCGGCAGTGCGCACACGACCGCCGGTCAGGCGGCGCCCGAAAACCCCGCTCCGGCCGACCGCACGCCGGCCGCCCGCGCACTGCGTCGCACGAGGCCGAGGCTGGGCTGGCCGCGGCGGGTATTCTCCCAGGTGCTCATGGTGCAGCTGGCCATCGCCGCTGGAGTCACAGCCCTGGCGACCGGCCTGTTCCTCGCGCCTCTCAGCGCTCAGCTCGACGATCAGGCAATGCGCCGCGCTCTCGCCATCGCGCAGACCACCGCGTCCGAGTCCCGGCTCGACAACGCCCTGGAGTCCTCCCGTCCGACGCGCCACGGCCCCGTACAGAACGAGGCGGAGCGGATTCGCGCCGCCACGGGCGCCGAGTACGTGGTGATCATGGACAAGCGGGGTGTGCGCTGGTCCCACACCGACCCGGACGAGATCGGACGCCACGTCTCGACGGACCCGAGCGCGGCGCTCTCCGGCCAAGAGGTGATGCAGATCGATGACGGCACCCTCGGTCGGTCCGCACGCGGCAAGGTCCCGCTCCGGGATGAGGACGGCAAGGTCGTCGGCGCCGTCTCCGTCGGCATCGCGTACGAAAGCGTGCGGGACCGGCTGCTCTCCACCGTCCCCCAGCTGCTCGCCTACGCAGGCGGGACGCTCGCTGTGGGTGCTCTCGCCGCCTACCTCGTGGCCCGCCGGCTCCAGCGCCGCACCCACGACCTGGCGTTCTCCGACATCTCCGCGCTGCTCGTCGAGCGAGAGGCAATGTTGCACGGCATCCGCGAGGGATTCGTGGCCCTCGACAGGAACGGCCGCATCCGCCTGCTGAACGACGAGGCACAACGTCTCCTGGACCTCCGCGCCCAGGACACCGGCCGCCCCCTGGAAGCGGCCCTGCCGCCCGGCCGTACGACCGACGTTCTGGCCGGCCGCGTTTCGGGGGCGGACCTACTGGCCGTCAGCGGGCACCGGGTTTTGGTGGCGAACCGCATGCCGACCGACGACGGCGGAGCAGTGATCACCTTGCGCGACCGGACCGAGCTGGAGCGGCTGGGGCGCGAACTGGACGGCACCCGCGGCCTCATCGACGCACTTCGCGCCCAGGATCACGAGCACGCCAACCGGCTGCACACCCTCCTCGGCCTGCTCGAACTCGGTCTGCACGAGGAGGCCGTGGAATTCGTGACGCAGGCCGTGGGCGTACATCACGCAACCGCCGAACAGGTCACCGAGCACATCCACGACCCCCTGCTGGCAGCCCTCCTGGTCGGCAAGGCCACCGTCGCCACCGAGCGCGGCGTCTCCCTGAGCATCTCGCCCGCTACGCACCTGCCTGACCGCCTGGTCGACCCGCACAGCCTGGTCACCATCCTCGGCAATCTCGTCGACAACGCACTCGACGCCACATCGGGCGGGCGCGACGCACAACTCGAGGCGGAGGTCCGCGCCGAAGGCCGCACCGCTGTCGTCCGCGTCAGCGACAACGGACCGGGCGTCCCCGAAGACCGTCGTGCGGAGATCTTCACCGAGGGCTGGACGACCAAGGAACCGCCGGCCCATGGGCAGCGCGGCATCGGCCTGGCACTCGTAAGGCGCCTCGCTGAACGCTACGGAGGCAGCGTCGAGGTCGGCGAGCGCCCCGGTGGCGGTGCGGTGTTCACCGTGACGGTCCCCGACGCACTGTCCGATGAGATTTCCGAGGCTCAGGAAACAACCCGCCGGGAAGCAGTCACGGGCACGCATCCCACGGAACGGGCCGAGAGAGGCACTTGCCGCCCCGAAGGCACCACGGAGGCCGACCGATGATCGACGTACTGGTGGTGGACGACGATGTGCACGTCGCGAAGATCAACGCGGCGTATGTCGCCAAGGTCGAGGGCTTCCGCGTCAGCTGCCTCGCGCACTCCGCCACGGAGGCCCTTGCTGCTCTTGAGACCCATCCCGTCGATCTGATCCTTCTGGACCACTACCTCCCTGACAGAACGGGGCTCCAACTGGTCGGCGACCTGCGGCGGCGCGGTCTGCTCACCGACGTGATCATGGTGACGGCGGCCCGCGACATCGCGACCGTGCAGGCCGCGATGCGACACGGCGCGCTGCAGTACCTGGTCAAGCCGTTCACCTTCGCGGGCCTGCGTTCCAAGTTGGTGGGTTACGCAGCGCTGCACCGTACGTTTGCGGGCGGCGGGCAGGCGGAGCAGTCCGAAGTGGACCGGATCTTCGGTGCGTTGGGAGCCGCTAACGCGGGTCCCGCCGAGCTGCCGAAGGGGCACTCCACCGCCACCGCCGACCGTGTGCGCTCGGTGCTGCGCTCCGCAGACGCCCCGTTGTCGGCGCAGGACGTGGCCGTCCAGGCGGGCCTGAGCCGGCAGACCGCCCAGCGCTACCTGAAACTCTTGGAACGCGCCGGGCGGGTGCGCCTCACGCTCAAATACGGCGAGACCGGCCGCCCGGAGCATCGCTACGAGTGGGTCTAGTCAGGAAGACCGACCACGTGCGCGCGGACGGCGAGGGACGCGGGAACCGCGCGCACACGGGGCAGGGCGCGGCAGCCACACACCGCACGGCTGCCGCGCCCTGCACACGCCCGTCCCCGCTCCAGGGTCAGGGCCTGCCCGCCCCTGCCCCCGTCATGGGCAGGCGCCCTAAGCCGCCCCCGCCCCAGTGAGCGCCCGTACCTCCGCCTCCGCATGCCGTGCCTCGTCGGCGGCCTCCGGGGAGAGCACCGTTCCCAGCCAGCCCATCAGGAATCCCAGCGGAATCGACACCACGCCGGGGTTGTCGAGCGGGAAGAGGACGAAGTCCATTCCGGGGAAGAGCGACTCCGGGCTGCCGGAGACCACCGGCGAGAGAACGACCAGGGTGATCGCCGGAATCAGACCGCCGTATACGGACCAGATGGCGCCCCGGGTCGTGAAGCGGCGCCAGAAGAGCGTGTACAGCAGGACCGGAAGGTTGGCCGATGCGGCAACGGCGAAGGCCAGACCCACCAGGAAGGCGACGTTCAAGTCCTGGGCGAGCAGGGCGAGGCCGATGGCCACCGCGCCGACGGCCACCGCCGCGACGCGCGCCACGGCCACCTCGGCACGCTGGGCGTCCTGCGGCGTGCCGCGCGGGTGCCGCAGCGAGGCATACAGGTCGTGGGCGACGGAGGCCGACGAGGCGAGCGTGATACCGGCGACCACCGCCAGGATGGTGGCGAACGCGACAGCGGCCACCACCGCGAAGAGAACCGTGCCGCCGGTCGAACCGGCGCCTCCTCCCAAGTCGAGGGCCAGCAGCGGGACTGCGGTGTTGCCGGCCGTATTGGACTTGCGGACGGCGTCGCTGCCGAGCACTGCCGCGGCGCCGAAGCCGAGCACGATGGTCATCAGGTAGAAGCCACCGATCAGACCGATGGACCAGACGACGGAGCGACGGGCGGACCGCGCCGTGGGGACGGTGTAGAAGCGGGAGAGGATGTGCGGCAGCCCGGCTGTCCCCAGGACAAGCGCGATGCCGAGGCTGATGAAGTCGAGCCGTGAGGTCCAGTCGTCGCCGTATTTGAGGCCGGGCGCAAGGAAGTCGCGGCCGTGGCCGCTGCGTTCGGCGGCGGTGTTCAGCAATGCGTTGAAGTCGCCGTGAAAGCGGACCAGTACCAGGACGGTCAGGGCGATGGCGCCTCCCATGAGGAGTACGGCCTTGACGATCTGGATCCAGGTCGTGGCCCGCATCCCTCCGAAGGCGACGTAAACCACCATCAGGGCACCGACCCCGATCACCATCCAGGTACGGGCCTGCTGGCCCGCGCCCCCCAGGAGCAGGGCGACCAGGCTGCCGGCACCGACCATCTGCGCCACCAGATAAAGCACGGACACGGTGACAGAGGCCGTGCCGGCCGCGATACGGACGGGGCGCTCCCTCATCCGGGCGGCGACGACATCGGCAAGGGTGAACCTGCCGCAGTTGCGGACCAGTTCGGCGACGAGGAAGAGGACGACGAGCCAGGCGACGAGGAAGCCGACCGAGTACAGCAGGCCGTCGTACCCGAAGAGGGCAATCAGCCCGGAGATGCCCAGGAAGGATGCGGCGGACATGTAGTCACCCGCGATGGCGAAACCGTTCTCCATGGGAGAGAAGAGCCTTCCGCCCGCATAGAACTCCTCGGCGGAGCCGTGCCTGCGGCGGCTCACCCATGTGGTGATCGCCAGGGTGACAGCGATGAACACGCTGAACAGGACCAGCGCGAGGGTCTGGTGGTCGTCGGTCACCGGAGGTTCCCCCCGGTGAGTTCCTGGGTCTCCCAGCGGATGTCGAGCGCCGCGCTGTCCCTGCGCAGCCGGGCGTGACGGGCGTACGCCCAAGTGAGCAGGAATGTCGTGGCGAACTGGCCGAGTCCGGCGAGCATCGCGACGTTCAGAGCGCCGACGACACGGTGGGCCATGAGGCCGGGCGCGGCCGTCGCCGCAATCACATAGGCGAGGTACCAGGCCAGGAAGACCGCCGTGCCGGGCAGGACGAACCGCCGGTAGCGGCGGCGCACCTCCTGGAAGGCCGCGCTTCGTTGCACCGCCAGATAGATCTCGTCGTGCGGCGCGGGCCGCTGTTCCGGTACCGGTAGTGGTGCCGAGGGGGGTGGCTGCCTGCGGCCCCAGTCGCCCGTAGCCTCCGCCCCGCCGTCCAGCTCGCCCCACCCGGAGGTGAGTGCGTCGTACCAGGGGTCGTCGAGCCGTACGCCCCCTGGCTCACCGGCCGAGTGGCCGTCCTGCTTGTCCACCGAACTCTCCTTGGTGCACGGGTCTGTTGTCCGTGCGTCCCAAGGTTGGACAGAAAGGAAGATCCTGGACTCTTCATTCCGAACCCTTCACCCCATCAGGTGATGGGCCGTCCGGGAGGCTGCGCAAGGCCGTAGCGGTACGCGTAGTGAATGGCCTGGGCCCTGTCCCGCAACCCCGCTTTGGCGAAGAGATTGTTGATGTGGGTCTTCACGGTCGCGGTGGAGACGTGCAGCGTGCGGGCGATTTCCGGATTGGACTGACCCTCGGCGACCAGCCGCAGTACCTCCACCTCGCGGGCGGTCAGGCCGTCCGGGGGCTCGTCCGGCGGTTGCGGCAGCGTCCGTATGGGCTCCGTGAAGCGCTCCAGCAGCCGGCGCTGGATCTTGGGGGACAGACCGGCGTCGCCCGAGAGCACATCGTCGATGGCGCGGACGATCTCATCGCCGTCCGCGTCCTTGGTCAGGTAGCCGCGCGCACCGGCTTGCAGGGCAGGAAAGAGCGAGTCGTCGTCCGCATAGGTGGTGAGCACCACCACCTGGGTACCGGGGTGCTCGGCACGGATGCGCCGGGTGGCCTCGACACCATCACAGCGCGGCATCCGCAGGTCCATCAGGACAACGTCGGGGGCGAGTTGGTGGACGAGACGGACCGCGTCCTCGCCGTCCGCTGCCGACCCCACAACCTCGATACCCGGCAATAACCCCAGCAGCATCACGATTCCCTCGCGCACCACTGTCTGGTCATCGGCGACCACGACCCGTGTCGCTGTTCGTGTCGTCACGCAGGCACCCGCAGCCGCACCACGAACCCCTCCTCGTCAGGGCCGGAAATTAGCGTTCCGCCGAGGAGTTCGGCGCGCTCCCGCATCCCGCGCAGACCGTATCCGGAGCCGCTGCTCGCGAGCTCGCCGGGCTTGCCGCGGCCGCCGAAGTCACGCACTTCGAGCCCGACGTCGTCCCGCGCGTACTCCAGCCGCACGTCCACCCGGGCCCCTGGGGCGTGCTTGCGTACGTTCGTCAGCGCCTCCTGGGCCACTCTGCGGACCGCGAGTCCCGCCTCGGCCGGCAAGGCGCGCCCCTCGCCCCTCACCTCCAGCCGGACGCCCTCAGCGGCCGTCAGGCTGCGCAGGAAGTCCTCGACCGGGATCATCTCCCCACGCAGCGCGGAAAGCGCCTCACGGGTGCCGTCCAGCCCTTCCCGGGCCATCCCCCGGCACGCCACCACCCGGTCCAGGAGCTGATCGCGGTCGGCCTCGAGGTCGGTGCTGCGCTGGATCAGCAGCCTGGCCGCCTCCAGATGCACCAGCTGGGCGCTCAGGCTGTGGGCGAGGACGTCGTGGATCTCGCGTGCGATCCGCCCACGCTCGGTGAGCGCCGCCGATTCCGCCTCCGCCTTGCGGGCCGCCCGTTCCTGGGCCAGCAGCCGCTGGGCGTTGCCGCGCGCCTCGGCGTCCAGACGTACGACATAGCCCGCCAGCCCCAGGCCCGCGGTGGTCGCGACGGTCGCTATCCAATTGTCGTGACTCACCACTGCGTACGCGCCGAGCGCAACGGTGGAGCACGGCACCGCGACGCTCAGCGGCAGCCGCTCCATGGCAGTGATGGCGCAGGCGCACCACAGCACGATCGCGGGCGCCCGCGCTCCGGTGAACTCGAAGCCGAAGGCCGCGGCTTCCAGTACGGCGAACAGCCCGATGGACGGCCACAGACGGCGGTCCGCGGTCATACGGAAGAAGCCGCGGAACGCCAGGAAGGTGGCCGCCATGCCGGCGCACGCCGCCACCAGGCTCCAGCCGGTGAAGCGCGGCCCCGTCAGGGTGATCCACACCAGTCCGGCGACCACCACGGAACGCACCGCCCGGCCGATCCACATCCGGGCGTCGCTGATGCCCTCACGGGACAGCGACTCCCGCAGGGGCCAGCTCGTCCAGGAGTTCAGCGTCACGAACGGTCCTCCCGATGGCGCGCGCGGGGCGTCAACCCGCGACAGGGACACGGTACGTCTGCTGCACGGAGCGGGCCCGCCAGGTGGTGACACCGGTACGGGTCAGCAGCATCGCCGCAACGGAGAGCATGGTGGCCGCGCTGCCCTGGTGGATACCCATGGCCGCGGCGATGCCCATGAGGCCGACTCGTAGCGCCATGCCGCAGAACCACACGCCGACCGCCGCCCAGCCTCCCTTGGCCCACGCCGTGCCGTCCGCTTCCGTCCAGAGGCGCGTGGTCCAGGCCCAGCCGACGCCGCAGGCCAGCCCTATCAGGATCTCCACGCCGAGCAGAACGGCGGATGCTGTGGGGCGCTCGGAGTCCATGAGGCCGGGCTGCCGCACCGACATCACCGTCAGGACGACCGGAATCAGCCACCACTTCTTGCCCTCCAACGAAACGCGCTGCGCCGTGAACTGCTGGACGACCACCCATGCAACTGCCGCAGTGATCACAACGATGTTGAGCAAGCCGCTCATGACCTGGCCCTCCGTGGGACGGGGAAAATTGACCTTTCCGACGCTATGGAGCGGCGTTGACGGCCGGATCGGAGCCAGGGTGGGTGCCGGGTGGAAAGGGCGACGGGCGCCTCTCCACCCAGGGGTGGAGAGGCGCCCGTCGGGAGCCGCGGCCGGCTCAGGTGTCGATGCGCGAACGGTCCAGAGTGGACGCGGAGTTGGTGATGAACTCCTTACGGGGGGCGACTTCGTTGCCCATGAGGAGGTCGAAGGCCTTCTCCGCCGCTTCGAGATCACTGATGTTGATGCGGCGCAGGGTGCGGTGGCGCGGGTCCATGGTCGTCTCGGCGAGCTGGTCGGCGTCCATTTCACCCAGGCCCTTGTAGCGCTGGATGCTGTCCTTGTAGCGGACCTTCTTGCGCTGGAGCTCGAGCAGCGTCTGGCGCAGCTCGTTGTCCGAGTACGTGTAGATGTACTTCTCCTGGCCCTTCTTGGGGTTGATCAGTTCGACGCGGTGCAGCGGCGGGACGGCGGAGAAGACCCGGCCCTGCTCGACCATGGGCCGCATATAGCGCTGGAAGAGGGTCAGCAGCAGGCAGCGGATGTGGGCGCCGTCGACATCCGCGTCGGCCAGGAAGATGACCTTGCCGTAGCGGGCGGTGTCGATGTCGAACGTGCGGCCGGATCCGGCCCCTATGACCTGGATGATGGAGCCGCACTCGGCGTTCTTGAGCATGTCCGAAACCGATGACTTCTGGACATTCAGAATCTTGCCGCGGATCGGCAGCAACGCCTGGAATTCCGAATTCCGGGCCAGTTTTGCGGTACCGAGCGCCGAGTCGCCCTCGACGATGAACAGTTCGCTGCGGTCGACGTCGTCGCTGCGGCAGTCCGCGAGCTTGGCCGGCAGCGAGGAGGACTCCAGCGCCGTCTTCCGCCGCTGGGCCTCCTTGTGCTGACGGGCGGCGATACGCGTCCGGGCCGCGGCGACGATCTTCTCCATGACGGCGCGCGCCTGCTGCTTGTCGTCCCGCTTCGTGGACGTCAGGAACGCCTTGAGTTCCTTGCTCACCACCTGGGCGACGATCCGCGAGGCGGCGGAGGTGCCGAGCACCTCCTTGGTCTGACCCTCGAACTGCGGCTCCGCGAGTCGTACGGTCACGACGGCGGTGAGGCCCTCCATGGCGTCGTCCTTGACGACGTCGTCCTCGGCGACGCGCAGCAGCTTGCTCGATCGCAGCGCCTCATTGACGGTCTTGGCCACCGACCGCTCGAAGCCGGATACGTGGGTGCCGCCCTTGGGCGTCGCGATGATGTTGACGAACGACTTGACCGTCGCGTCGTAGCCGGTGCCCCAGCGCAACGCGATGTCGACGGCCAGTTCCCGGGTGACCTCGGTCGGTGTCATGTGGCCGCGGTCGTCGAGGACCGGCACGGTCTCCTTGAAGGTGCCCTGGCCGGTCAGCCGGAGCACGTCGCAGACGGCCTTGTCCTGCGCAAGGTACTCGCAGAATTCACTGATGCCGCCGTCGTAGCGGAACGTCTCTTCGCTCTTGCCGGCGCCGTCGATGCCCCGCTCGTCACGGACGACCAGGGTCAGGCCCGGCACGAGGAACGCCGTCTGGCGGGCGCGGGCGTACAGGGTGTCCAGGGAAAGCTTGGCGTCCTTGAGGAAGATCTGCCGGTCGGCCCAGTAGCGCACCCGGGTGCCGGTCTTCGTCTTGGCGATCCGCTTGCCCTTGAGCAGGCCGTTGCCCGGGTCGAACGGGGCGTCCGGGCCCGATTCGGTGAAGATCCCGGGGACGCCGCGGCGGAAGCTGATCGAGTGCGTCTTGCCGTTAAGGTCCACCTCGACGTCGAGCCGCGCGGAGAGCGCGTTGACGACCGAGGCGCCGACACCGTGCAGCCCGCCGGAGGCTGCGTACGCGCCGCCGCCGAACTTTCCACCGGCGTGCAGCTTGGTCATCACGACCTCGACGCCACTGAGGCCGGTCTTGGGCTCGACGTCCACGGGGATGCCGCGGCCGTTGTCCCTGACCTCCACCGACCCGTCGTCGTGGAGGATCACCTCGATGTGGTCGCAGTAGCCGCCCAGCGCCTCGTCGACGGAGTTGTCGATGATCTCCCACAGGCAGTGCAAGAGGCCTCGACTGTCCGTCGAGCCGATGTACATGCCTGGGCGCTTTCGGACGGCCTCGAGCCCCTCGAGGACAAGCAGATGCCGCGCGGTGTAGTTGGAACCGTCCCGGTCTGCCCCGGTCAGCACTGCGGTGGACGGCACGGACATCTCGGCGGTCACGCGGTTCGCTCCTCGCTGAATTTCTGGCAGTCCGCATTCCGCGGACTCTGTTGTGGCGGTGTCGCCCGTCAGAGGGTACCGAGGCCTGGTAGAGCCGATGTGACGCCACCCGTAAGCATGCCCATGGTAGTAGAATTTCGCTCGTACGTTCGATCCCTCGATGGGGTGACGTCCGAGTGACGTGCACATCACGTTCCCTTCGAGGCATGAACCATTTAGGCTCCGGGCACGTCCTCATCAACAACCGGCAAGCCAGCCGGGAGGACGGACGCAACAACCAACGTGAATCAGACCACCAAGCAATACGGCTCATTCGCCGCCACCCGGCAGCACCCGGCCCCCTCGGAGAATTTTTTCGAGGAAAAGGCACGAGCGGGAACGTTTTCGGCCTGGTTGGATGTTGACCCTGGTACGACAGCTCGTCGAGCTAGAGAAGAGGCGACGTGACTACTGTTCTGACACCCGCGAGCCCGCTGACGGCCGCTGACCGCTGCGACCGCTGCGGCGCCCAGGCATACCTGCGCGTCGTCCTGATGTCCGGCGGAGAACTGCTCTTCTGCGCCCACCACGGTCGCAAGTTCGAGCCAGAACTCAAGAAGATCGCCGCGGAAATACAGGACGAGACGGAGCGGCTGACCGCTTCTCCGGCGTCCGCGTCCGAAGAGGAACGCTGACACATCGCATCCACGACGAGCGAGCAGCGGCCCAGCGCCGTACCGCGGGCGGTTCCCCGACACCACAGGGGACACCGCCCGCACTCGTACGCCCACACGCGCCTGTAAGCCCCCCGCGCGACTCAGTCGGCGCCATGTGCGGACACCGCCGGGAGAAGCGCCGAGGCGCGCGTATAGACCCCGGGACTGCCGGGCTGACCGCAGCCGGTCCCCCATGACACCAGGCCCACCAGCCGTCCGCGCACGACGAGCGGCCCACCGCTGTCCCCCTGGCAGGCGTCCCGGCCGCCGGCCGGCTCCCCCGCGCACAACATCGTCCGCGCCCGGTACGCGCCGTCGGCACTGCCCGGATACGCCTTCGCACAGACCGCATCGGGCAGCACATTGACGTGCGCCGCCCGCAGCCGGGACGCATAGCTGCCCCCGCCCGTGGTGTCCCCCCAGCCGTAGACCGTGGCCGCGCTGCCGGCACGGTAGGCGCTGTCCTGCCGTCCCGCTATCGGGATGGGGCGGTTCGGAACCGGCTTGGTCAGCGTGAGGACAGCCATGTCACCGTCGTTCGTGTAGCTGTCGTAGCGCGGGTTGACCCAGATTTTCGCGGGCTTGAGCTCCTGGCCGCCGGCACCGCTGATCTTGTCGCGTCCGACGACGACCTTCAGGTCCCGCACCTGCTTCCAGGGGATCCCCAGGACCTCCTTGCTCAGACAGTGCGCCGCTGTCACCACCGTCGAGTGCCCGACGAGCACACCACCACAGAATTGCCCGGAGCGCTGGGCCCCGAAGCGTTCGTGGGAGGTCAGCGCC
The DNA here is from genome assembly GCF_000719605.1 of Streptomyces sp. NRRL S-1813. NCBI lineage: Bacteria > Bacillati > Actinomycetota > Actinomycetes > Kitasatosporales > Streptomycetaceae > Streptomyces > Streptomyces sp. NRRL S-1813. The sequence continues at coordinate 59,942 of NZ_JOHB01000025.1, read as the reverse complement.
ACCGCCCAGGGGCTCTGCGACAGCGGTGCCGGCTTTCCGCCGATCACCGACTCGTCCGCAGCCGCCGATGTCGGCAGGACGAGGGCCAGCGCGAGGGCTCCGAGGGCAGCATGTGCGGTCGGACGCATTCGTACTCCTGACTCTGGGGCAATGCGCGCACACCCAGAGTGACCCAAACGGCGGCCGCGCGCACTCCGGAACAGGCGCGAGCCCGGCCCCTCCAGCTAGGAGTGACCGGGCTCGTGGCGCTCTTTTGGGCGGTTGGACTAGTCGAGGTAGTCGCGCAGCACCTGCGAGCGAGACGGGTGACGCAGCTTCGACATCGTCTTCGACTCGATCTGACGGATCCGCTCACGCGTGACGCCGTAGACCTTGCCGATCTCGTCCAGCGTCTTGGGCTGACCGTCGGTGAGCCCGAAGCGCATGGACACGACGCCGGCCTCACGCTCGGAGAGAGTGTCCAGCACCGAGTGCAGCTGCTCCTGGAGAAGCGTGAAGCTGACCGCGTCGGCCGGGACGACCGCCTCGGAGTCCTCGATGAGGTCACCGAACTCGCTGTCGCCGTCCTCGCCCAGCGGGGTGTGCAGCGAGATCGGCTCACGGCCGTACTTCTGGACCTCGATGACCTTTTCGGGGGTCATGTCGAGTTCCTTGGCCAGCTCCTCCGGGGTGGGCTCGCGGCCCAGGTCCTGGAGCATCTGGCGCTGGACGCGCGCGAGCTTGTTGATGACCTCGACCATGTGGACGGGGATACGGATCGTACGGGCCTGGTCGGCCATGGCACGGGTGATGGCCTGGCGGATCCACCACGTGGCGTAGGTCGAGAACTTGTAGCCCTTGGTGTAGTCGAACTTCTCGACCGCACGGATCAGACCGAGGTTGCCCTCCTGGATCAGGTCCAGGAAGAGCATGCCGCGGCCCGTGTACCGCTTGGCCAGGGAGACGACCAGACGGAGGTTGGCCTCCAGGAGGTGGTTCTTCGCCCGGCGGCCGTCCTCGGCAATGATCTCCAGCTCGCGCTTGAGCTTCGGTGCGAGCTTGTCGGAGTTCGCCAGCTTGTCCTCGGCGAACAGGCCCGCCTCGATGCGCTTGGCGAGCTCCACCTCCTGCTCGGCGTTGAGGAGCGGGACCTTACCGATCTGCTTGAGGTAGTCCTTGACCGGGTCGGCGGTGGCACCGGCCGCGGCGACCTGCTGCGCAGGCGCGTCGTCCTCGTCGTCGTCGGACAGGACGAAACCGGCGTTCTCCGTGCCCTCGGCGGCCTCGGGAGTGTCGCCCTTGCCGGGCGCCGGGGTCTCCTCGGTCACCTCGTCGTCGAGCAGCTCGTCGGCGTCCTTCTTGGACGCGGTCTTCTTTGCGGTGGCCTTCTTGGCCGTGGTCTTCTTCGCGACCGTCTTCTTGGCGGTCGCCTTCTTCGCCGCTGCCTTCTTCGCAGGCGCGGACTCGGACTCACCGGCCGGGTCGTCCGCCACAGGGGCGGGGTCCGCGGCCGCGGTGGTCTTCTTGACCGTGGCGGTCTTCGCCGCGACGGTCTTGGTGGCGGTGCGCTTCGCCGGACTCTTCGCTGCGACGCTCTTGCGGGTGCGCTTGGGCGCCTCTGCGGCACTGACCATCAGCGTCACACCCTCCTCGTCGAGGATCTGGTTGAGGCTGCGCAGAACGTTCTTCCACTGGGTTGGCGGAATCTGGTCAGCCTCGAAGGCCCGACGCACGTCATCGCCGGCGATCTGCCCATCTGCCTTTCCCCGCTCGATGAGCGCCATCACAGACTCGGACTCGGCGATCTCCGGCGGGAGCGTACGGGATGTGCTGGCCGACACGAACAACCTCTCGGAACGATGGAAACGGCTTCCGACCCCGTCCAATGTGGATCGGAGCCGACGACCGCCGGTGGGGATGGACCGACGGCGCAGGGGCAACCGGGGAGTTGAACAGCGTCACGAACGCCGCTCGTATTCCCTCCTCGGCTATCACCTCTTAAGTCATCGCGCTTCCCGGAAGAGCGTTACGCCCAATCTGCGTGGCCCGAGTCACACCCCATAACGACCCATTCCCAGTCATATGACATGCAACCCTCCCAAGACCTGTCGCCGGATCCGGTCGACGACCCGGATCCGGCGATGTGTGTGCGCCTCGCCGCGTACGGCGTGCCCTGCCCGAGGGGTGCGCAGGGCACGGGGGCCGCGCGGCGCCTACGGTCCGTACACGGTCGGGTACGGACCTTCAGTGCTCGCGGGGCGCGGGGACGACGTGGTCCACGGGCGTCCCGGAGCCCTGGCCCACGATCTCGCCATGGGCGGCGAGGAGCTGGCGCATCGCGGATTCGGCCGCCGTGGCATCGCCGGAGCCGATGGCGTCGACGACCCGCATGTGCTGGCCCACGGACGTCTCGACCGGTCGCTCACAGCCGCCGGCGGCGCCGCCGGAGACGTGCAGGGCGGAGGAGACGATGCCCGAGAGGTGCTCGAGCATGCGGTTGCCTGCGAGCTGTAGCAGCAGCGAGTGGAACTCGGCGTCCGCGCGGGAGAAAGTCATGGTGTCGCCCTGGGCGGCGGAGTGACCCATGATCTCGACCATGTCGGCCAGCCGCTGCTGGATGTCCTCACGGCCGTGGCCGGCGGCGAGCCGGGCGGCGAGGGGGTCGATCGTCCAGCGCAGCTCACAGAGCTCGCGGCGCTGGTCGTCGCGCTGGGGCCCGTAGGCCCGCCACTCGATGATGTCGGGGTCGAGGAGGTTCCAGTCGCTTACCGGGCGTACTCGGGTGCCCACGTTGGGGCGAGCGCTGACGAGGCCCTTGGCCTCCAGGACTCGCAGCGACTCACGGACGACGGTGCGGGATACCTCGAAGCGCTGGCCGATCTCCTCGGGGACGAGTGGGCGGTCGGCGCCGAGATCGCCGGAGACGATCATCTGGCCGAGCTGTTGGACGAGTTGGCCGTGCAGGCCGCGGCCGCGGCTGCCGGCCGCGCGACGGCCGACCCGGCCGATGTCTGCCTCGGAGCTGTCCCAGACCTGCGAAACGCGCTCGGCGCGGTCATGGCCGGCTGCGTTGTTGGCGTTCGCGGCGTTGGCGGCGTTGGCGTAGGGGTAGCGGTCAAGCTCGCCCGGGCCTGCGAGGCCGGTGTCGCCGGGGCGAGCCGCGGTCATCATGGTGTGCGCAAGGGTACTCACGCATCTTTTGTCGGCGACACCCTGAACACCCTTGAGGTCTTTGGTGAAAAGCACACGAAAGGGTGATCGCCCCCCATCCCCGAATTGACGCTTTATCGGAAAGAAATGCGCTCTCCATGGAGAGTTGTGGACAGCGACCACAACAACAGGGCGCCAAAATACATGCCTTACTCGATCAGCAGAAGAAGCCGGGAAGCGCCGCGGCCGCATATCCGCAGACCAGACGGGTTGGCGACAACATCCGTGCACCGCCTACGGGTTGGCGTGCGCACCGCATCATGAACAGATGCGTCTTGGTCGATTCCGAACGGGCACTTGACGCAGCCACCGGGCGGCAGGTGACGGCCTCGACAGAAGCGTTGCGACAGAGCTCGCCGACAATCCCGGTGCGGTGGAAAGAAATACACCGACGGCCAATAAGCCGGCCCGAACGCGACGGTCCGCGGCCCCGCCCAACTGACTGCGAGCACAGGGCACTCGATAAGGCCGGCGGCACGCTCCGCCGCAAAAGCGGCGACGGATCCGAGGGCGGCAGGGCAGAGGCGACCGGTCCGCCGGCAGGACAGACAGTCACCGGCCAGGCCGGTCGCTAGCGGGCCGGGGAGGGCAGGGGCGAGGGGTACCGCTCACCCGGAGGCGTCGATGACGGTCGATGCAGGCTGCGGGCCGCGGGGGCGATCGGGCCGCCCGGCGATGCGGGACGTCGCCCCTTGGCGGGGCGTGAGGCCGGTCGGACACTGCAAGGGAGACGAAGGGGCCCACCCGGTCACAGTACCGCCATATGTCCTATTTTCCCGCAATTAGCCAATTTTGACGGTTCGCCGTGTCGCTGCGCGTGAGCCTCAGCCCCTGCGGCGACGTGGGTCCTGGCCGGGCTCAGACCTCGGGACGCAGCATCGGCGGGTTGAGCAGCGTCGCTCCCCCGGCCCGGAACAGCTGTGCGGGGCGGCCGCCCTGACGCGTCGTCGTGCCGCCCGTGGGCACGAGGAACCCGGGGGTGCCGGTCACCTTGCGGTGGAAGTTACGGGGATCCAAGGCAACGCCCCAGACCGCCTCGTACACGCGGCGCAGCTCGCCCACGGTGAACTCCGGCGGGCAGAAGGCCGTGGCGAGCGAGGAGTATTCGATCTTCGAGCGGGCGCGCTCCACGCCGTCGGCAAGGATCCGGGCGTGGTCGAAGGCCAGCGGGGCCGCCATCTCGCCCTCGCGGGTGAGGGTGTCATCCTGCTCCAGCAGGGTCTCCACGGGTGCCCAGCGCGCGCTGTGGGCGTCGCCGCCGGCCTTGGGAGCGGGCAGGTCGGGGGCGAGTACCAGGTGCGCGACGCTGACGACCCGCATCCGAGGGTCCCGCTTGGGGTCGCCGTACGTGGCGAGCTGTTCGAGGTGTGCGCCGTACACAGGGGACGGGCCCGCCGGGGACTGGGCGTGCAGACCGGTCTCCTCGGCGAGCTCCCGGGCTGCCGCCTCCTCGAGGTCCTCATCGGCCCGGACGAATCCACCCGGCAGGGCCCAGCGGCCCTGGAACGGCGGCTCACCACGGCGTACGGCCAGCGCGCACAGGGCGTGGCGGCGCACGGTGAGCACGACCAGGTCGACGGTGACGGCGAAGGGCGGGAAGGCCGACGGGTCGTAGGGAGGCATGGGCGTGATCATAGTCGTCCGCTTGACGATAAACAGGCCTGGAGCACCTCACGAACCCAGTTGCAGGCCTTCCGCCGCCGTCTCCACCATCCCCATGCCGAGTCTGCTGATCCGTACGGCGAACGGCTGCTCCGCGACGCTCAGGCCGGTGAGCTGCATCGCGCCGAGCGGGGCCGTGGCGAGCGGCCGCACGGACACCGTCCCGGCGGGGACGTCCGGCCGCAGGCCCGCGAGGGCGACGAGTATGTGCACTGCGCCGCCTGCCGCCACGGCAGCCGGCCGGCAGGCCGCCGGGTGCGGTACGGGGGCGCCGCCGGTCGTGCGCTGCTCGCCCGCGTACATCTCGGGGAGGCGGTACCCGAAGCTGTCCGCGGCGTCGAGGATGCCTCTGGTCAGGGCGCCTGCCGCCTGCTCATGGCCGGCCGCGGCCAGACCCGCGGCGGCGATCGCCGTCTCGTGGACGCGGACCGCGCCGCTGCGGTGGCCGAACGGGTTGTAGCCGCTCTCCTTGGCGCTCAGCCCGCGCAGGCCCCACCCGGAGTCCATGGCCGGGCTGCCCAGCAGTCCGGCCAGCTGGTCGGTCTGTGCCGCGTCCAGCAGTCCGCGGGCCGAAGTCCCGCCGCCGAGCAGTCCGGTGTCGAGGAGATGGGCGGTGGTGGAGCCGAGGTGCGGGACGGGCCGGCCGTCGGCGGTGAGCAGGGCGGCGGGACGGCCGCCCGCAGAGTCCTCCAGCCAGAAGTCCCTGCGGAACCTGATACGCAGTCCTGTGGCCCAGTCCCGTAACGCCGACGCGTCGGATGATCCGCAGGCATCGAGGAGATCGGCGCCCAGGAGGGCGGCGCGATAAGCATGGGCCTGGGTCTCGCAGCGGTACGGTCCGCCGGGCACGGGATCGGGGACGTAACCGCCGCGGCCGCCGCCCGGCGGGTCGGTCACCCTCCTCAGCCATGTCAGGCAGCGCTCCGCGGCCGGCAGCAGCCGCTCCGTCTCCCGCTCGGGCAGGCCCCAGCGGCGGGCCTCCGCGAGAACGGCGGGGAACAGAAGAGTTGCCTCGATGCCGGTGCAGCTCGGTGGTGAGTGCGGCCCGGCGTCCCGGAGAGCGCCGGGAATTCGGCCGAAATCCGCCCCTGGTGCGGCTTGTTGGCTATGGGCGAGCAAGCGCAGAGTGCCCGCGGTGAGCTTGGTGCCCAGGGGCAGGAGCATCCGGGCGGCCCACAGCGCTTCGACCGGTGCAAGGCCGCAGCGCCAAGGGAATCCGCCGGCGACGTACATGTCCGCAGCGGCAATCGGATCCCGCATCACCAGGCCATGGAGGTCGTCGAGACTGCTCGCCATGAGGGCGTCGGCTCGGTGGTCGTCGCACTCCAGCCGGGCCGCTGTCCAGGGGCGCGGCGGCCGGTCGCTGCGTGTCCGCGGAGTGAGCGCCCCCGTGCGCGGGCCGGGGATATTGACGCCCACCGGATACCGGTGGTGACCCGAGGGGCTGCCCGGGCCGCCGGTCCCGTATTCCAGTGCGGCGCGGAGTTCGATAGTGCGGCGGCCGCCGGGTGGCAGGTCGATTTCCCAGCGCAACAGGCCGGGCGAGGCCAGTGAGTCCTCCGGCGACGGCGTCGTGGACACCACCGCGTGCACACCGCCGTTACCGGACCAGCGAAGCCCGGAGCCGTGAACAGCGGCCCGTAGTTCCCGGCCCGGGAGTCCGACGGCGACGGATCCGAGCTCCGCGAGGTCCGTGCCCAGCCGGATCTCGACCGGCAGCCGGAGGGGCCGCGCGGAACTGCTGCGGAGCGTGATCTGTTCGGTGCCGTCGGCGGACCGCAGCCGCTCCATGCGGATCTCCGGGTCCGGCCCACGCTCTCCGGCCCTGCGGATCGTCCCGATGAACCGGGCCCGGTCCGCACCGGTCAACCGCCCTTGGACGATGAGCGGTTCATCGCCCGCGACCCGCAGTTCGCAGCGGGACAGGACCCGCCGGCCGTCTCGGTAGAAGCCGTCCATGCCGTGGCCGGTCAGCTGCCCCGACGCCGGGGACACAGCGAGGGCCGGGAGGGCCACACAGACGAGTGAGGAGTGGACGGGTTGGGGTTGCGGGGCCCGGGGCGGCGCCGGGCGCCGCTCTCCGGACAGCCGGTGGGCCGGCTGAGTAGTGGGGACGATGCCTGGCACGCTCTGCGCTCCCTGGTGAGGTCGGGGCTCCCTATGGGTTGCTCCACTCAGGTGAACGGTGCGGCCGGCGCACAGGTCACGCCGGCCGCGCACCGACGGAACGGTCACCGGCGGCTCCGGTCGCCGTCCCGCCCGGCCCGGCGCCTGCCCCGCCCGTCCGTCGTACGGCTACCGGGGCCCGTGCCACCACGTGGTCCCCGCGGCCGGCCGGCCGGCCCGGGGCGGGTCGGCGCAGGGCGCTTCGTGGGCTGCCGGGTGTCCTTGGCGGCGGGCGCGGGGGCGGCGGGCCGGGGTTCGCCGGCGGCCTCCCGGTGCTGTTCGCGCAGACAGCGGCGCAACGGCTCCGGGTCGAGGCCTTCGTTGACGGCGCGGTGCAGCAGTTGGGCGAAGGTGTAGTCGGGGTCGATGGCCAAGGCGCAGCTGAGGGCGACGCGCGCCGAGGGTCCGTCCTCGGTGGACCAGCAGACCCAGCCCGCGAGGGTGAGCGGTGCCACCGCGTGTTCGGCATAGCCGCCGGCGCAGCGGCGGGCGAGGGCACGCCAGAGCCGAAGGGCCGGCGCGGCAGCGGCGCCGTCCATCCACTCCGCCGCCCGGTCACGGGTGACCCGGTCCTGGAGGCCGAGGATCAGATCGGCGGCCTCGGCATCGGTGATCAGCGCGTCGTCACAGGCGTCCCTGGCCCGGTTGCTGCCCGAGGGAGTGTCCTGGCGGAACCGGTGGATCATGGCGCCGGCCAGGTCGAGGGTGGCCCGGCGGACGGCCGCCGCGTCGTCCCGCCGGAGCATGCGCGGAACCAGCGCGCCGGCGGCCGCGTCCAGCGCCTTCTCCTGCTCGGCAGCCCGCGGCCCGGTACGGGGCGTGAGCCTGGCCTCCATCTCCTTGAGCGAGCCGCGCACCTGCATTCCCGCGTAGGCGGCGGCCGCGGCCATCACGGACGTGCCCGGCATGACCATGGGTGTGCCCTCCGCCGGGCAGCACCGGAAGTCGGGGCAGCAGTAGGACCAGAAGCGGCCGTTGGAGAGGCACAGGGCTTCCAGGACCGGTACGTCAAGTGCGCCGCAGGCGGTGCGCAGCCGCTGGGCGAGCGGGCGGAGGCGGTCCTTGACGTCCTTGCCGCTCTCGCCCGCCGCCGGCTCCTGGCAGAGGTAGACGATGATCGCCGCGGGCCGGGCCTCACGCTCCTGACCTGCGGAGATCAGACACTCGGCAAGCTGGTCGGCGACATCGGGCCACTGCACGGTGTCGGTCGGGATGCCGAGCCTGACCCGGCCGCCGAAGCGTCCGCGCTCGCCGTTCAGCGCGACCATCACGATGCTGTCGTCCGGATAGAAACCCATGAGGTACGGCAGGGCGTCGGCGAGCTCGGCCGGGCCGCGCAGAGTGACCTGGGCCTCGGCGGGCTGGTCCTTGACCGCGTCGGCAGGGGCGGAAGAGTGGGAGGAGTGGGACGGGGCTGCGGAGCCGGTGAGGTGGGACGTGGGCGAGGAGGCGGCGGGGTCGGAGGAGTTGGAGGGGTTGGTGGCTTTCTCGGGGCCGGGCGGGCTGGAGGCTTCTGCCGGGCCCCGGGGGGCGATGGGTGCCGTGGGGGCGGAGGATCCGGATGAGCTGGGCGGGTCGGCGGGGGCCTGCGGCTTCGGTGTGTGGGGAGAGCGAGGAGAGTTCGGCGGGTTGGCCGCGGAAGGGGTGACGGTCGTGGGGGTGGAGGGGATGTCGCCGGTGCGCTTGCTCGGTTCGCTGTGCGGATTCATGGCTCGAAGATCCCGCGGTCGGCCGCCGCTCCGCGACCCCTGTGGATAACTCTCGGGCGACGAGGTTATCCACAGCTTCGGGCGGGCGTTCGCGCGTTGTCAGTGGCATCGGGTTGCATGGGGGCATGAGCAACGAAGATCTGCGTGCCGCAGCCGATGCCGTCCTGACCCGACTCGTCGGGGATCCCAGCGGCGAGGCCAGGCTGCGCGAGGATCAGTGGCGGGCGATCGAGGCGCTGGTCGCCGACCACCGCCGCGCCCTGGTCGTGCAGCGCACAGGCTGGGGCAAGTCCGCGGTCTATTTCGTCGCGACGGCGCTGCTGCGCGAGCGTGGCAGCGGCCCGACCGTGATCGTCTCCCCGCTGCTCGCGCTGATGCGCAATCAGGTCGAGGCGGCCGCGCGGGCCGGCATCCGTGCTCGCACGATCAACTCGGCCAACACCGAGGAGTGGGACACGGTCCAGGCCGAGGTAGCGGCCGGCGACGTGGATGTCCTGCTCGTAAGCCCCGAGCGGCTCAACAACCCCGATTTCCGCGATCAGGTGCTGCCCAAGCTCGCGGCGGCGACCGGTCTGCTGGTGGTCGACGAAGCGCACTGCATCTCCGACTGGGGCCATGATTTCCGTCCGGACTACCGGCGGCTGCGCACGATGCTCGCCGATCTTCCGCCCGGTGTGCCCGTGCTCGCCACCACCGCCACGGCCAACGCGCGGGTGACCGCCGATGTCGCCGAGCAGCTCGGGACGGGCGAGGGCTCCACCGAGGCGCTGGTGCTGCGCGGGCCGCTGGACCGGGAGAGCCTGAGCCTGGGCGTCCTCCCCCTGCCGGACGCCGCGCACCGGCTCGCCTGGCTTGCGGACCATCTGCACGAGCTGCCGGGCTCGGGGATCATCTATACGCTCACCGTTGCCGCTGCCGAGGAGGTCACGGCCTTCCTGCGCCAGCGGGGGCACACGGTCTCGTCGTACACCGGCAAGACGGAGAACGCCGACCGTCAGCAGGCCGAGGACGATCTGCTCGCCAACCGCGTCAAGGCGCTGGTCGCGACCTCGGCGCTGGGCATGGGCTTCGACAAGCCCGACCTGGGTTTCGTGGTGCATCTGGGCTCGCCGTCGTCCCCCATCGCGTACTACCAGCAGGTGGGCCGGGCCGGCCGTGGGGTCAAGCACGCCGAGGTGCTGCTGCTGCCCGGACGGGAGGACGAGGCGATCTGGAAGTACTTCGCGTCACTGGCGTTCCCGCCCGAGGAACAGGTGCGGCGGACCCTGGACGTCCTTGCGGCCGCCGGCCGCCCGGTGTCACTGCCGGCCCTGGAGCCGCAGGTCGAACTGCGCCGCTCGCGCCTGGAGATCATGCTCAAGGTGCTCGACGTGGACGGCGCCGTGCAACGCGTCAAGGGTGGCTGGACGTCCACCGGCCGTCCGTGGTCGTACGACGCCGAGCGCTATGCATGGGTGTCGCGGCAGCGCGAGGCCGAACAGCAGGCGATGCGGGAGTACGCCACCACAACGGGCTGCCGGATGGAGTTCCTGCGGCGGCAGTTGGACGACGAGGCGGCCGTCGCGTGCGGGCGCTGCGACAACTGCGCCGGGGCCCGGTTCACCACCGAGGTGTCCGCCACATCGCTGGATGCGGCGCGCGGTGAACTGGGACGGCCCGGTGTGGAAGTGGAGCCGCGGCGCATGTGGCCCACGGGGCTGCCGGCCGTCGGCGTCGACCTCAAGGGGCGTATCCCGGCAGGTGAGCTGGCCGCGACCGGCCGGGCCCTGGGACGGCTCTCCGACATCGGGTGGGGCAACCGCCTGCGCCCGATGCTCGCACCACAGGCTCCGGACGGTCCGGTACCGGACGATGTGGCGGCCGCCGTGGTCACGGTGCTCGCCGACTGGGCCAAGGGGCCGGGTGGTTGGGCCTCGGGTGCGGCTGATGCACCGGCCCGCCCGGTGGGCGTCGTCGCGCTCTCCTCGCGCAGCCGCCCACAGCTGATCCGGTCACTGGCCGAGCGGATCGCCGCGGTCGGCCGCATGCCGTTCCTGGGCGCGGTGACCTCGGTGGACGACGGATTCGACGGCAGGGTTCCGCGTAGCAACAGTGCCCAGCGGCTGCGTGCTCTGCACGGTTCGCTGAGCGTGCCGCCGGAGCTGGCGCAGGCTCTGGCGTCGGCGGGCGGCCCGGTGCTGCTGGTGGACGACTTCGCCGATACCGGCTGGACACTGGCGATGGCCGCCCGGCTGCTGCGCCGGGCGGGCGCGAAGGGGGTGTTTCCGCTGGTCCTCGCCGTACAGGGCTAGGAGCGGTACGGCACGGCGCGGCCCGACGCGACGGCAGGCGGGGACATTTGCCGCTCCCCGGGCGATTCCGGTCGTGGGCGGGAATCGCCCGTTGCCGCATGCCTGTACGGCCGCGAGAATTAGAGCTGCTTCCCCATACCGGCCGTCCGTGGCCAGGCAGGGCCATGCCGTGGCGCGCTCCCGCGCTCGGCCGCCGCCCGACGTGCGGACGCGTAGACGATGGGAGGAACGTGTCCTTCGGCTTCGCCCCGCCCCAGCAGGTGTCCCCGCCCGCGTCCGCCGACCCCGCCGCCCGACTGGGACGGACGCTGGAGCCCGCCGAATGGGCCTCGGCAGGTATCCCGTTGCTGCGCAATCCCCGTGAGGTCGTCGCCGGCCTGCACGACCGTCACCGGCCGGTGCCGTCGACGGCCATCGTCGCGGTGCTCGACACGCACGAGCGGGTGGCGGCCAGCGCCTCGTTCACCGAGCTCACGGCTGCTCCCGATGGCTGGGAGTTCCGCAATGTACTGCTGGCGCATCTGCGCCGGGTCATCCCGCACGACCTGCGGCTGCGCGCGCCGGTCCGGACCGCCGTGCTGCTCTACTGCCGTGAGGGCGAGCCCCGTTGGACGGAGACGGACGGGGCATGGATGTGGGGGCTGCGCGACGCCTGCACCCTGCACGGGCTCCGCTGCGGGGCGTACATCGCCTTGACCCCGAACCGCTGGCAGGTACTGGGGGAGGGCCGGGGCGGGCGCCGCCCGAAAACGTCCTCCGTGGCCAAGCCGGTCACCGCATCGCGTCGCACGGGGGCGGGACATATGGAGGCGGGTCGCACGACGGCGGCGCGTCCGGATTCACCGCGTACGGATTCACCGCGTCGGGATTCGCCACATACGGATTCGCCGCGTACGGCCGCGGCTGTTCCCGTCACTCAGCACCGGTCGGCGCCGCGGCGCACGGGAGGCGGCGCACCGGAAGCCCATCGGCACACGGCGGCCCGCTGAGCAACCGGGCGGATGCGCGTTCGGCTTCCGGCACCGGCAGGTGATGCCGGGCCGGGCCGCCCCGCTCGGCGCTACCGCACATGCCGACCAGCCCACTCAGCGTTCCGGCTGCTCAGCGTTCCGGCACACGGGCAAGCCGCCCTGAGCAGCGCCCAATGCCGCCCGCAGCAGCCGCGCCCCTCGCCGAAGCGTGCGGCTCCCGAACCTCGTCCGTGCATGAGCGCAAGCAAGGACCGTGCGGGAGCCCGAGCGAGTCCCTCCAGGAACGCAAGCGAGCCCGACGGCCTCCAGGGCCGACGGGCTGTTGCGAACCGGCAGCGGTCAGGCGTGCGTGCCGAGAACGGTGTTGATTCGCTGCGGGTCGCCGCAGACGATCAGCAGCACTCCCGCACGGGCCATCGCCGCGGGCAGTGCCTGCGCGGTGACCTCGTCCGTACCGCCGTTGACGGCGACGACCACAACGGGCCGGCCGGTGGCACGCTCGGCGCCGGCGTCCGCGTAGAACACGTCGTCCGCGGCGTCATGTTGGGCCCAGTAGGACGCCTCACCGAAGGACAGTTCATGGGCGGCCCACGGGTGCGTTTCACCGGTGGTCAGCACCAGGATGTCGCTCGGCGCACGCCCGGAGTCCAGCAGCAGGTCGACGGCCTCGTCGGCGGCGTCGATGGCGCCGTCGGCGGGTGCCGGGATCAGCTGGAGCTGCGCTCCCGCGGCAGTGCCGGTCTTGCCGGCGGACGGCTGCGGGGAGCTGGTGCGCTGCGCCGGCGGAGCGGCGACAGGCCCACGCGGCGGGGCAGCAGGTCCGGGCTTGCCCGGACGGACACTGGACGCGGGAGCGCCACGCGGCGGCGCGGGGCGGGGACCGGGACCAGGAACAGGACGGGGGGTCGGCGCGGTACGGCCGGCGGCCGGAGTTGCGCGGGGACCCGGGACACTCTCGTGAATCTGAGGCTCCTCGGGGAAGAGAGGCATAAAGGGATGTCTATCAAACGTAAGTGCGGAACATGTCATCGGGTACCGAATTGATGTCCGCACCGCTCAGAAATCGAAGCCGAGTTGGCCACCGGCTTCCAGAGCGGCTGCTTCGGGGGTGATGCGCACCTTCTTCAGATGCCGCCACCGGGGCAGGGCGTCCATGTAGGACCACGACACTCGGTGGTGCGGCGTAGGACCGTACTCCTCCAGGGCGATGCGATGGGTCGGCGAGGGGTAGCCTGCGTTGGCCGCGAAGTCGAAGTCGGCGTACACCAGGCCCAGTTCGGCCATCATCGCGTCGCGCCGCACCTTGGCGATCACGGACGCGGCGGCGACCGCGATGCAGGACTGGTCACCCTTGATGACCGTGCGGACCCGCCATGGCGCGCCCAGGTAGTTGTGCTTGCCGTCGAGAATGATCGCGTCCGGCCGGACCGGCAGCGCCTCCAGGGCGCGTACGGCCGCGAGCCGCAGGGCCGCGGTCATGCCCAGCTCGTCGATCTCCTCCGGGGAGGAGTGCCCCAGGGCATACGACGTGATCCATTCGCCGAGCACCTCGCACAGTTCGGTGCGGCGCTTGGGGGTCAGCAGCTTGGAATCGGTGAGTCCGTCGGGCGGCCTGCGCAGGCCGGTGATGGCTGCGCAGACGCTGACCGGACCGGCCCACGCTCCGCGTCCGACCTCGTCGACACCTGCAACGATCTTGGCGCCCGTCGTGGCGCGCAATGATCGCTCGACGGAATGGGTGGGGGGCTCGTACGGCATGGCGCCAGCAAGGTTACGCCTATTCGGCTCAGCCGTCCGCACCGGATCCCCACCTGGTGGCCAACGATGTCGGCGACCGTGTGAGCGGGACGCGAACGGGACCGGCCGGTTCCGCTACCGATGGGTATGCGAGGCAGGCCGGTACCGGGCGCCGCCGTCCCCTTACCCCACGCGAGCCGTACCCGGTCAACTCACGGGCCGGGGCCGCCCGTTGGAGGGCGCAGGAAAGGCGGAAGCGGACAGGCCCCTGGTCACGGCGGGCGTGGGAGGGCAGCGGGTGAGACGGAACGACTGCGATCAGTCGGCGAGGGAGGGGGTCCAGGACGGGAGGGGCTCGGTGCCGTCCAGCCATGCCTCGGGCGGGCTCCCCGTGCGACCGGCGGCGACGATGCCGCCGACGATGGCGCAGGTGGTGTCGACGTCGCCGCCCGCCTGAGCCGTGGTCCAAAACGCCCGCTCGTAGTTGCCGATGTGCCGGGCCGCTGCCCAGAGGGTGAAGGGCACGGTGTCGTGGGCGCTGGTGCGTCGTCCGCACCCCAGGACCGCGGCGACGGTGCCGGAGTCGGCGTAGTCGAGCATGTCGCGGGCCCTGCGCAGCCCGGCCTGTACGGCGCTGCGCGGGATCAGCTCCAGCACGCCGTCCAGCAGCTGTTCGGGGCCGGTGTCGCGGTTCGGGTCGGCCACCAGGGCGGCCGCGGCGGCCACGGCCATGGCGCCGACGACGGCCTCGCGGTGCTGGTGGGTGGTGTAGGCGGAGATCTCCGCCTGGTGGGTGGCCTGCTCGGGGTCGTCGGCGTACCAGGCGCCGAGGGGAGCGATGCGCATGGCGGCGCCGTTGCCCCACGAGCCATGGCCGTTGAAGAGTCCGGAGGCCAGTTCACGCCAGTCGCCGCCCTCGCGGATCAGCCGCAGCATGCGGTTGACGGCCGGGCCGTAGCCACGGTCGAAGTCGTGGTGGTGGGCGAAGGAGCGGGCGAGGTCGTCCTGGTCGATCCGGCCATGGGCGGTGAGCACCGCCAGGACGGAGCAGGCCATCTCGGTGTCGTCGGTCCACTGCCAGGGGGCAGGGGGCAGCTCGCGGCGCTTGAGGGAGGGGTAATGGGCGGGGACGAAGAACTGGGATCCGAGGGCATCACCCACGGCGAGGCCGCGCAGGCTCGCCAGAGCCCGCGCACAGCGGTCTGCGTCACGGTGGTCGGGGGTCATCGCTGTGCACTCTAACCGGTGGTGCCATAAGGCTCGGGTTCACACCAGCGCTCGAAGGGCCGGTCGAGGGCGTAGCGGCCGTCCGGGCCGAGCAGCAGGGTGCGCCATTCCGCATTGCCGGGATTGGACAGTGACTCGAAATCGGCCACCGTCCAGTGGAACCACCGCATACAGAACAGCCGCATGGTGAGACCGTGCGTGACGATGAGGACGTTCGGCGGGTGGTGGGGGTCCTCGAAGCTGCGCCACAGGCTCTCCAGGAACGCCCCGACCCTGTCGTAGACATCCGCTCCGGACTCGCCCTGGGCGAAGCGGTAGAAGAAGTGGCCGTAGGCGTCACGGTATGCCTTCTGCCGTCGCACGTCGTCACGGTCCTGCCAGTTCCCCCAGTCCTGCTCGCGTAGCCGGGGCTCCTCGCGGACCCGGACCTTTGCCGGATCGAGGCCCAGTTGCCGGAAGGTCTGGTGGGTGCGGCGGTAGGGCGAGACATAGGCGGAGATCCGCTCGTCGCCGAACATTTCGCGCACCGGTCCACCGGCTTCCTTCGCCTGCCACAGCCCGGTCTTGGTGAGCGCGAGCGCATGATCGGGCTCCCGCTCGTACACGGTGTCGTCGACATTCCCCACCGACTCTCCATGGCGGATGAGGACGATGCGACGGGGCCGGGCCATGCCGCCAGCCTAAATCTCCTGCTTTGCACATGCCGCGCACAGCTGTCATCACGGCGTTGTCCCCGCACCCCGTCCCCTCCGCTGTCCACCTTCTGCCGGGCGGCCGTCGCGTATCTCGTAGGGGCGGCCGCCGAAGCGTCGTCGCAGCAGGCGGTCGTGGGAGACGACGACCAGCGCGCCGGGCCATGCCGACAGGGCCGTTTCGAGCTCTTCGACGAGGGTGAGCGCCAGATGGTTGGTCGGCTCGTCAAGCAGGAGAAGGTCCGCGGGACGGGCCAGCAGCCGGGCCAGCGCGAGCCGGCGCCGCTGACCGGCCGAGAGCGCCCCGACGGGCACAGGGAAGTCCCTTTCACGGAACAGGCCGAACGAGAGCAGCAGGGATGCCAGCTCCTCGGTGTCCCCGGCCAGACCGCGGCGGAACGCGGCGAACAGCGGCTCGGCGGGGCGGGAGACCGGTATTTCCTGTGCAAGGAAGCCGATCCGCCCTCGTCGCTGCACCGTCCCGCGGTCCG
This sequence comes from Streptomyces sp. NRRL S-1813, assembly GCF_000719605.1. NCBI lineage: Bacteria > Bacillati > Actinomycetota > Actinomycetes > Kitasatosporales > Streptomycetaceae > Streptomyces > Streptomyces sp. NRRL S-1813. The sequence continues at coordinate 43,807 of NZ_JOHB01000025.1, read as the reverse complement.
GCGGGACGACCCCCGCCAGGACACGGAGCAGCGTGCTCTTGCCCGCGCCGTTGGCGCCGTGGATCAGCAGGCGGTCACCGGCGGAGACGGTGAGGGAGTCCACCGCGAGCCGGTCCGCGACCCGCACCCCCTCGAGCCGGACGAGGGCACCCTCGGCCTCGCCGATTCCCGGTGCCGCCCGGAAGCGGAGCGGCTCGGGCGGTCTGGCGACCGGATTCTCCCGGAGCCTTTGCAACCGCTCCTGGGCATTACGCACTCGGCTGGACACGGAGGACTGGACACGGCCCTTGTCCCGGTCGTACGCCATCTTGTTGCCGTCCTTGATGGCCCGGCCCTGGGCGACGCTGCGTGCCCCGCCCGCGGCGAAGTCGGTGAGCTGCGCGATCCGTTCGCACCACCGGGCATGGTCCTGCTCCCAGCGCAGGCGGGCGGCGGCCTTCGTGGCGACGAAGGTGCCGTAACCGCCGCCGTAACGGACGAGGCTCCGGCGGTCGGCGTCCACTTCGACGATGGCGGTCGCGGTCCGCTGGAGGAAGAGCCGGTCGTGCGAGACGGCGAGGAGGGTGCCCCGGTGGGCGAGCAGGGCATCTTCCAGCCAGTCGAGTGCTGCGGCGTCGAGGTGGTTGGTGGGCTCGTCGAGAAGCATGACCTCGGGGCCGGCGGCGATCAGACAGGCCAGACCCAGCCGGGCCTGCTCGCCGCCCGAGAGGCCACCGAGCGGCCGGTCGTGGGCCAGCCGTGCCAGTCCCAGGGCATGCAGTGCCTTCTCGACACGGGCATCGGCTTCGTAGCCGCCGCGCAGCTCGAAGACGGTGAGCAGCTCGCCGTACTCCTCCAGCGCGCCCGGTGTGGCACGGCCGAGCCCGCTCTCCAGCGACCGCAGCCGGCGCTCCATTTCCCTGAGGTCCATCAGGGCGGCGTCTATCGCGTCCTGGACAGTGTGGTCCGGCGGGAGGTCGGGGGTCTGGCCGAGGTAGCCGATGCCGCCGTCGGCACGGACCACCACATGGCCCTCGTCGGGCCGCTCGACTCCGGCGAGGATGCGCAGCAGGGTCGACTTTCCGGCGCCGTTCTCCCCCACGATCCCCATACGTTCGCCGGGGCGTATCGACAAGGAGACACCGTCGAGCAGCAGCCGGTCCCCGTAGGACTTGGTGAGGTCGCGTAACGAGATCTGAGTGGGCAATCATCCTCCTCCACGCAAATGCAACCCATGTCGCATTACGATGATGATGACACGCGACAACCACTAACGCAACAGGAGTTGCAATTGCCTGAGGAGACGGCACACGAGAAGCGGCGCGAGACCGGTGATTCCGCGCCCACCCCCGGCACCCGGCGCCCCGGCGGCCGCACCGCCCGCACTCGCGCCGCCGTCCGCGACGCCGTGCTGGCCGGACTCACCGAGCACGGCTATCCGGGCTTGACGGTGGAGTACGTCGCCGAGCACTCCGGCGTGCACAAGACGACGCTCTACCGCCGCTGGAAGGACGTCGAAGGCCTGGTGGCGGACGCCCTCGACCTTGCGGGCGAGGACAGCTGGACCCCACCCGACACCGGGTCCCTGGAGGGCGATCTGCGCGCCCTGGCCCGCGAGGTCGTCGCCTCCTTCACCGATCCCGCGGTGGCCGTGTCGGGCTCCGCGATGATCGCTGCCGCCTTCCAGTCGGAGCGGGCGGCCGTGGCACTGCGTCACTACTACGCCGAGCGGTTCGCGCGCTGCGAGGTCCTCGTCGAACGCGCCGTCGGGCGCGGGGAATTGCCGACGGCCCCGGACGCCGACACCGCGGAGGTCACCCCGGCAACTCCCCCGTCGGATACCGCCCCCGGCACCGCCCCGGGCAGCACCATCGACGCCGGCGCGCTCGTCCGCTCCGTGTCCGCGCCGCTTTTCTTCCGCCTGTTCATCACCCGGGAGCCGATCGACGACGCCCTCGCCGACCAGGCCGTGGCGGTGACACTGGCCGCCGCCCGCGCCGGGGCATTCACCACCGGCGGTACGGTCGACGGCTCCTCGGGCGCAGCCCCCTGACCCCGCCGCCCGTCACACCGTCCACGACGGTTCGAGCTGCACCACATCACCCGCGATCGCCCGGACATCCGCGGCTATCTGGGCCCGCAGCGCCAACCGCTCCACCCTCTCGGGCCGGTACTTCCCCCGCTCCGCCGCCGACTGCCACATCGACAACACCAGGAACTCTTCCCCCGGAGCCCGCCCCAGCATCCCCCGCAGCATTCCCGGCGAACCCGCCATCGCGGGGTTCCAGACCTTCTCCTGCATCAGCATGAAGTGATCCACCCGGTCCTGGTGCACCTGGCAGTGCGCCAGCCGCAGGACGTCCACCTCACCGAACGACGGACGGAAGCCCACCTTCACATCGAACTTGTGTTCGAACAGCCGCACTTGGGCGTCCTTGTACGTACCGACCTGGGAGGCCGCCAGCCGGTCGTGCGAACGCGCCATGAAGGAGTCGTAGAAAGCCCGGCTCTCCCAGAAGGCGACCAGATGGGCGACGCCCGGCCGCCCCCGGCTCCACCCCCCGCCCTGCCCTCGAAACCCCGGCTCACCCAGCAGCCCCGCCCATTTCCGCTGCCCCCGCTCGAACCCTCGACGGTCCACAACGGTGAGGCGAATCCACTTGACCAGCACCGCGCCATCGTACGGCCCAGGGGCGGGGCGGGATCACTGCGCGTCACATTCCGTCCGGCCCGAACTTCCTTACGGGCGGGGGTCGATCGGCGTGTGCACACCCAGCCGACGCTCCACCTCCTCGGCCGCCTCCAGGCACAGGTCTTCCCGGTAGGAGCGCCCGATCAACTGCACGCCATGAGGGAGCCCCGCCACCACACCGGTGGGCACCGCCACCGCGGGCACGCCGACGAAGCTGGTCGCGGTGCACAGCCGCATCGCCTGCTGCACCCGCCGATGGCTCTCCTCATCGCGCACGTCGTCCCCCGGCGCGAACGGCGGCTCGGTGAACACCGGCCCCAGGACCAGCGGGTACACGTCCAGAAACGCCGCCCAGTCCCGCTGGATGCCCATCCGCACCCCGGTGAGCCGCAGATAATCCGTCAGCTCCAGGGGACCGGACCTCGCCATCGCCCTCTCGATATAGCGATGGCCGCCCTCCCCGAGCAGCGGCTTGACGACCGGCCAGGTGGTGGCGAACTCCGTGAGCGTCATACGGGCGTAGGCGTCGAGGGCATCGTCCAGCCTCGGCACGTCCGCCACCTCGCTCACCTCGTACCCCGCGTCCCGCAGCGCGTCAGCGGCGCTCTCCACCGCCTTGCGCACCACGGGGTGGATGCCGTGCCCTCCGGGGTCCGTCACCATCGCCACCTTGAGAGGACGCTCCAACGGATCGCCGTAGGGCGGCACCGGCACGGCCCGCGGGTCACGCGGATCGGCCCCTGCCAGTACCTCGTACGCGAGCCGCAGATCGTCGACCGTACGGGCCAAGGGGCCGTCGACCACGAGGATCTGGGCGGCGAGGGAGGGGTCGTCGGCCCCGATGCGGTGATCGGCGGCGAACCGCCCGTACGTCGGCTTCAGACCCGCGACGCCACAGAAGGACGCGGGAATACGTACCGACCCTCCGGAGTCGTTGCCGAGTCCGAGCGCGGCCATGCCGCTCGCCACGGCCGCGCCGTCGCCGCCGCTGGTGCCACCCGGTGTGACCGCGCTGCTCCAGGGGTTCGCGGTGTCCCCGAACAGCTCGCTGCGTGTGTGGACACCGGCCAGAATGAGCGTCGGCATGTTGCTGTGCCCGACAGGGATGCCTCCGGCCCCGCGCAGCCGCGCCACCGGGGGCGCATCGGAGCGTGCGACAGAGTCACGCAAGCACTTCGCGCCGTAGGTCGTCGGCACGCCCTCGATGGCCGTGGTCTCCTTGACCGTGAACGGCACACCGGCCAGCGGGCCCAGCTCCGCGCCGGCCGCCCGCCTGCGGTCGATCTCCGCCGCCGCGCCCCGCGACTGCTCGGCAAGGAGCTGGGTGACGGCGTTGACGGCCGGATTGACCTCGGCGATCCGTGCCAGATGGGCGTCGACCAGCTCCACTGCCGACACCTCACCGGTGCGCACCGCCCTTGCCTGGGCACGGGCCGGCATCTTCCACAGCGCGTTGCGCATGTCCTCACCCTTTCGCGGCCTCCGCCGGCCCTCCCCTGGACCGCGCAGGCCGTGTCGGACCTTTCCGATGCGATTGCATCGGATCGGCATCGTAGCCTTGTCACCGATACACACGCATCGAATAAACCGGAGTGCGGGCATGCCCAAGCAGGTCGACCACGGGAGCCGGCGTCGGCAGATCGCCGAGGCCGTGTGCCAACTCGCCGACGAGAGCGGCCTGGAAGGCGTGACGCTCCGCGACGTGGCGGCCCGCGCAAAGGTGTCCATGGGGGCCGTCCAGCGCTGCTTCGGCACCAAGGAGGAGATGCTGGCCTTCGTGCTCAGTGACATCGGCGAACGGATCGCCGCACGGGTGGCGGCCCGGCTCGCCGAATCGCCCGCCCAGTCGGCCCGTTCGACGCTGGGGCACGCCGCGGCCGAAGTATCACTGCTCCGGGAGGAACATCGCGCCGACGCCCGGGTCTGGCTGGCCTTCATGGCACAGGCCGCCGTCAGCCCGGCCCTGGCCGAAATTCTGCGCACCAACTACACCGGCCTTCAGACGGTGTTCGCGCGGCTGGTCGCCGACGCCTGCGACACCCCCGACCCGGACCGCGCGGCCCGCACTCTCCTCGCCCTCGCCGACGGGCTCACCACGCACGTCCTGATCGGCCACCTCTCCCCCGCCGCCGCCTTGGACGTACTGGACGGCCACCTCCACCGCCTCTGGGATGAGCGGGCCCGCTGAGCCTGACCGGCAACCCCATGGGTGGCGGGGGCACTTTCAAGCCACTCGACGCGGATGCAAACCCCGTGTGACCAGGGGCAGTTCACCCGCCCTACGGAACGCCGGACGTGACACGATGGTCAGCCAACGGGAAGTCCTGGGGAGTTGTCCGCGTGACCGCGTGGTTCGAGCCGTGTCCCCGGGAGATGACGGGAGGGAAGCCCGGTGAGCACGTTCAATAAAGGGATCGAAAAGGTCGAGGTCACCCTCAAATGGGACCCCAGCCCCTTCGGGACGCCGGACAACGACCTCGACATCATCGCGGCGACGTATACGGCCGATGCGCCGCACGGCGATCCTGCCTATCTGGTGCACTTCGACAGCCGGTCGCCCGACGGGACCATCAACCTCAACCGGGACAGCAGGACCGGCCAGGGATTCGGCTTCGACGAGATCATGACCCTGGAGCTGGACCGGCTGTCCGACGCCTACGCCCGCGTGGTCGTGGGCGTGGCCATCCAGCAGGGCGAGGGCCGCAAGGTCTTCGGCGACATAGAGAACACCGCCGTACGGATCCGCGAGGGCTATACCGATCTGGCGGAGAACGACTTCGCCGAGGTAGCGGAGGCGACCGCCGCCAGGGTGGCCGAATTCACCAGGGACGAGGCGGGGCAGTGGCGATTCCGCGCCGCACTCCGCGGATTCGACACCGACCCGGACGCGTTTGTCTCGCAGATGGGCGGCTGACGGGAGCGGCGAGAGCCCGGCAACCGGCAGCAAGCAGGGGGAGGCGGCAGACGGCTGCCTTCCCTGCTCCGCTCGACGGACGGGCCCGGCTGCCCGCACCCGCGCGACGGCCGCACGCCCCGGACGTTCGCTCCGCCGGCGCCCCCCTGACGCTGAAAAACTCCCCGCACACGACGGAGAAGGGACCGGCGCCCGGCCGGTCCCCTCCACGCTTCCACGAGCTGTGTCAGCTCGCGGCACGAGCCGCGCGGGCCCGCTTCATGCTCAGCTGCAACCGCTGGTCGATCCGCAGCCCTCGCACAGGTAGCAGCTGCCGGCCCGCTGCATCTTCGTCCCGCAGGAGAAGCACAGCGGCGCGTCGGCGTTGATGCCGAGCTGCATCTCGACGAGTTCGGCGTTGGTGTGCGCCTGCTTGGGCGCAGGGGCGGCAGCCTCCTCGACGATCTTCACCGCCGGGGTGGACTCCGTCACCGACTCCGTCTGCCGCGGCGCCGACTGGGCCAGGCCCTCGACGTCGACCTCGTCCTCCGACTGCTCGTACGAACCGGTCTCCAGGTGGCGCGTGCGCTCCTCGACGGAGTGGATGCCCAGTGCCGAGCGGGTCTCGAACGGCAGGAAGTCCAGCGCCAGGCGACGGAAGATGTAGTCGACGATCGACTGCGCCATCCGCACGTCCGGGTCGTCCGTCATGCCGGCCGGCTCGAAGCGCATGTTGGTGAACTTCGAGACGTAGGTCTCCAGCGGCACGCCGTACTGGAGGCCCACCGACACCGCGATGGAGAAGGCGTCCATCATGCCCGCGAGGGTCGAGCCCTGCTTGGACATCTTCAGGAAGACCTCACCGAGACCGTCGTCCGGGTAGGAGTTGGCGGTCATGTAGCCCTCGGCACCGCCGACCGTGAAGGAGGTGGTGATGCCGGGACGGCCCTTGGGGAGGCGCCTGCGCACCGGGCGGTACTCGACGACCTTCTTCTCCACCGGGGCCTCGACCTTGGCCTCCTCCTTCTTCTTGGCGGAGAGCGGCTGGCCGACCTTGCAGTTGTCGCGGTAGATCGCGAGCGCCTTCAGGCCGAGCTTCCAGCCCTCGAAGTAGACCTCCTCGATCTCCTCGACGGTGGCCGTCTCGGGGACGTTGACCGTCTTGGAGATCGCACCCGAGAGGAAGGGCTGCGCGGCGGCCATCATGCGCACGTGGCCCATGGCGGAGATCGAGCGCACGCCCATGGCGCAGTCGAAGACCTCGTAGTGCTCGGTCTTCAGGGCCGGGGCGTCTACGACATTGCCGTGGTCGGCGATGTGGGCGACGATCGCCTCGACCTGCTCGGGCAGGTAGCCGAGCCGCTTGAGCGCCTTGGGGACCGTGTTGTTCACGATCTGCATGGAGCCGCCGCCGACCAGCTTCTTGAACTTGACCAGGGCCAGGTCCGGCTCGACGCCCGTGGTGTCGCAGTCCATCATCAGGCCGATGGTGCCGGTCGGGGCCAGCACGGAGGCCTGCGCGTTGCGGAAGCCGTTCTTCTCGCCGAGGCGCAGCACGTCCTGCCAGGCCTCGGTGGCCGCCGCCCACACCGGGTTGTCCAGGTCGTCCATGCGCACCGCGGCGCCGTTGGCGTCGGAGTGCTGCTTCATGACGCGCTTGTGGGCGTCGGCGTTACGGGCGTAGCCGTCGTACGGGCCGACGACCGAGGCCAGCTCGGCGGAGCGCTTGTAGGAGGTGCCGGTCATCAGGGAGGTGATGGCACCGGCCAGCGCGCGGCCGCCGTCGGAGTCGTAGGCGTGACCGGTGGCCATCAGCAGGGCGCCGAGGTTGGCGTAGCCGATGCCCAGCTGGCGGTAGGCGCGGGTGGTCTCACCGATCTTCTCGGTGGGGAAGTCCGCGAAGCAGATGGAGATGTCCATCGCGGTGATGACCAGCTCGACGACCTTGGCGAAGCGCTCGGCGTCGAAGGACTGGTTGCCCAGGTCGTCGTCGCGCAGGAACTTCAGGAGGTTGAGCGAGGCGAGGTTGCACGAGGAGTTGTCCAGGTGCATGTACTCGCTGCACGGGTTGGACGCGGTGATCCGGCCCGACTCAGGCGAGGTGTGCCAGTGGTTGATGGTGTCGTCATACTGGATGCCGGGGTCGGCGCACGCCCATGCCGCTTCCGCCATCTTGCGGAAGAGACCCTTGGCGTCGACCTCCTCGATGACCTCACCGGTCATCCGGCCGCGCAGCCCGAACTTCGAGCCGGTCTCCACAGCCTTCATGAACTCGTCGTTCACGCGGACCGAGTTGTTGGCGTTCTGGTACTGGACGGACGTGATGTCGTCGCCGCCCAGGTCCATGTCGAAGCCGGCGTCGCGCAGCGCGCGGACCTTCTCCTCCTCCTTCACCTTGGTCTCGATGAAGGCCTCGACGTCTGGGTGGTCCACGTCCAGGACGACCATCTTGGCCGCGCGGCGGGTGGCGCCGCCCGACTTGATCGTTCCGGCGGACGCATCGGCGCCGCGCATGAAGGAGACCGGGCCGGAGGCGTTGCCGCCGGAGGAGAGCAGCTCCTTGGAGGAGCGGATACGGGAGAGGTTCAGGCCGGCGCCGGAGCCGCCCTTGAAGATCATCCCCTCTTCCTTGTACCAGTCGAGGATGGACTCCATGGAGTCGTCGACGGAGAGGATGAAGCAGGCGCTGACCTGCTGCGGCTGCGCGGTGCCGACGTTGAACCACACCGGCGAGTTGAAGCTGAAGACCTGGTGGAGCAGGGCGTACGCCAGCTCGTGCTCGAAGATCTCGGCATCCGCCGGGGAGGCGAAGTAACCGTTCTCCTCGCCGCCCTTGCGGTAGGTCTTGACCACGCGGTCGATGAGCTGCTTGAGGCTGGACTCACGGGTCGGGGACCCCACCGCGCCACGGAAGTACTTGCTCGTGACGATGTTGACCGCGTTCACCGACCAGAAGTCGGGGAACTCGACGCCACGCTGCTCGAAGTTGACCGAGCCGTCGCGCCAGTTGGTCATGACGACGTCGCGAGACGCCCACTCCACCTCGTCGTACGGATGCACGCCGGGTGTGGTGTGAATGCGCTCGATACGCAGACCCTTGCTCGCCTTGCTGCCCTTGGCGCGGGAGCCTCGTGCCGGGCCGCTCGTCGTCTCTGTCATGCCGCCTCCCTGTATACGGGCAAACGCCCATATGTGCGCACTCATTCCGTGGCACGGTGTATGTCTTTCTGCTACCGGGACGCACTGCTCTCGCCCCGGTACAGGTCCTGGATGCGCGCCGAACTCAGTCGGCGGCGGTGGCGGGCACGGGGACGGCCGGGCCGCCGGCCTCCCCGTCGGTCCCGCATTCCTGCCCGGGCGGTCCCTGCTCGCGCTGCTCCCGCAGCTCGGCGATGGCCGCCTCGAAGTCCTCGAGTGAATCAAAGGCCCGGTAAACGGACGCGAAGCGCAGGTACGCGACGAGGTCGAGCTCCTGAAGCGGGCCCAGTATGGCGAGCCCGACGTCATGGGTGGACAGCTCGGCACTGCCGGTGGCACGCACCGCTTCCTCGACCCGCTGGCCGAGCTTGGCGAGGGCGTCCTCGGTGACCGGGCGCCCCTGGCATGCCTTGCGCACACCCGCGATGACCTTGTTGCGACTGAAGGGCTCGGTGACCCCGCTCCGCTTGATCACCATCAGCGACGCCGTCTCGATGGTGGTGAAACGGCGGGAGCAGTCGGGGCACTGGCGGCGCCGGCGAATCGCCGTCCCGTCATCGGTGGTGCGACTGTCGACGACCCGGCTGTCCGGGTGCCTGCAGAAGGGGCAGTGCATGGCTCCACCCTCCTCACCGCTCGATATACGGACGTACGTACGCCAACGAACCCGGCACACGCCGATAGCCTCCGACCGGTCCGTACGGGCCCTTCGGAGTGGTCACCAGCATAGGCGATTCCCGACCCCCTGGGAGACCAGGCACCACAACTTCTGGGTAACCGATCGCATCTAACCACTAGATGTGGTGTCGGGGCGCTTACATCTGCCTACCGCGTGTCGCGGCGGCGACGGGCCGGACGGTCGCCCACGAGAGTACGGGAAGCCACCCGGGCGGCGGCGCGGCGGGGCGAGGATGACAGAATCAGCCGGGTCGCGGCGGCCGGCCGCCACACCCCTCCGCACACCGATGGCCCGACACACCGGACGGCCGGAAAACCGGGCGGAAGGGCACGGCCAGGGCCGGTATTTCCGTTCGGCCATACACCCCGCCGCCGATTCGAGCAGCCAATCGGCGAATATTTCACTCGAACGTGTGTTTGGCGCAACCTTTCGAAAGCAACTACCGTTGGCTAACTAGGGAGAACATTTCGAGAGGGGCCGACGTGACCACCACCGCAGACAGCGCGACCATCACCGCACAAAGCCACTCCCAGAGCCGGTTCGAGCATCAGCAACAGGCACAGCGGCCGCCGATGGACGACGCCACGTCGGACTCCGAAGAGCAGAAGCCCGCCCGCTCGCTGCCCGGCCGTCCCCCAGGGATCCGAGCCGACAGTTCCGGACTCACCGACCGCCAGCGCAGGGTGATCGAGGTGATCCGCGATTCGGTGCAGCGGCGCGGCTATCCGCCGTCCATGCGCGAGATCGGCCAGGCCGTCGGGCTGTCCAGCACCTCGTCCGTCGCCCACCAGCTCATGGCTCTGGAGCGCAAGGGCTTCCTGCGCCGCGACCCGCACCGCCCCCGGGCCTACGAGGTCCGCGGCTCGGACCAGACCACCGCAGCGGCGACGGATACCGCCGGCAAGCCCGCCGCCTCCTACGTCCCGCTGGTCGGCCGGATCGCCGCCGGTGGCCCGATCCTCGCGGAGGAGTCGGTCGAGGATGTCTTCCCGCTCCCCCGCCAGCTCGTCGGCGACGGCGAACTGTTCGTGCTGAAGGTCGTCGGCGACTCCATGATCGAAGCCGCGATCTGCGACGGCGACTGGGTCACGGTCCGACGCCAGCCGGTCGCCGAGAACGGTGACATCGTGGCCGCCATGCTGGACGGCGAAGCCACCGTCAAGCGCTTCAAGCGCGAGGACGGCCATGTGTGGCTGCTGCCGCACAACTCCGCGTACCAGCCGATCCCCGGCGACGAGGCGACCATCCTCGGCAAGGTGGTGGCGGTACTGCGCCGCATCTGACCCGCCCCTCACGACCGAGCCCCGGAACCACTGCGCCGGTTCCGGGGCTCTGCCATGGCGCTGAACCTAGTCCTCGGCGGCTTCCAGCTGTGCCGCTTGCGGTGATTCCGCCGCCTTTGCCGCCGCATCGATGGCGGCGAGGGAGCGGCGGACCTGGTTGCGGTCGGTGGTGTACCAGAACTCGGGCATCGACTTGCGGAGGAAGGAGCCGTAACGGGCCCGCTCCACACGGGGGTCGAGGACGGCGACCACACCGCGGTCGCCGGTGGCCCGGACCAGACGGCCTGCGCCCTGGGCCATCAGCAGCGCCGCATGGGTGGCCGCGACCGCCATGAAGCCATTGCCGCCGGCCTCCTCCACGGCCTTCTGCCGGGCGCTCATCAGCGGGTCGTCCGGACGCGGGAACGGCACCCGGTCCATCACCACCAGCTGGCAGTTCGCGCCCGGTACATCGACGCCCTGCCACAGGGACAGGGTGCCGAACAGGCACGTACGGGCGTCGGAGGCGAAGGCCCGGATCAGCTCGCCGAGCGTCTCCTCGCCCTGGAGCAGGATCGGCACGTCCAGCCGGCCGCGCAGCTCCTCGGCGGCGGCCTGGGCCGCGCGCATGGAGGAGAAGAGGCCGAGGGTGCGGCCGCCGGCGGCCTCGATCAGCTCGGCGAGTTCATCGAGCATGTCGGTGCGACTGCCCTCACGGCCGGGCTGGGCCAGATGCTTGGCGACGTAGAGGATGCCCTGCTTCGAGTAGTCGAAGGGGGAGCCGACGTCCAGGCCCTTCCACGGCGGGATGTCCTCGCCCTCCGTGCCCTCGGGCGCCAGGCCCAGGGACGCCGCGACACCGTTGAAGTCGCCGCCCAGCTTGAGCGTGGCGGAGGTGAGGGTCACCGAGCGGTCGTCGAAGAGCTTCTCGCGCAGCAGGCCCGAGACGGACAGCGGCGCCACCCGGAGGGACGCGCCGAAGCGGTCGTGGCGCTCGTACCAGACGACGTCGTACTCGGAGCCGTTCGCGATGCGCTCGGCGACGGCATGGACGTTCTCCACCGCGGCGAGGGCCTGCTTGCGGACGGCGTCCTCGTCCTGGACCGACTTGTCGCGGGTCGAACCGAGCGCCGAGATGACCGTACGGGCCGCATCCCGCAGCGCCATCAGGCAGTAGCCGAGGTCCTCGGGGATCTCCTCGAGACGGCCGGGCAGGGCCAGCTCCATCAGGCGCTCAAAACTCTCCGACGCGGTCTGGAGCTGGTCGGCGGCCTTTTCGTTGACGAGCTTGGCGGCCCGGCGCACGGCGCGGTTGACCTGGCCTGGGGTGAGCTCGCCGGTGGCGACGCCGGTGACCCGGGAGACCAGCTCATGGGCCTCGTCGATGATCAGGACCTCGTGCTGCGGGAGGACCGGCGCACCCTCGATCGCGTCGATGGCGAGCAGCGCGTGGTTGGTGACGACGACATCGGCGAGCTTGGCGCGCTCCCGGGCGGCCTCGGCGAAGCACTCCGCCCCGTAGGCGCACTTCGAGGCGCCCAGGCACTCCCGGGAGGAGACCGAGACCTGGCCCCAGGCGCGGTCGGAGACTCCGGGGGTCAGCGCGTCACGGTCGCCGGTCTCGGTCTCGTCCGCCCAGTCGCGCAGCCGCAGCAGGTCCTTGCCGAGCTTGCTGGTCGGCGTCGCCTGCTCGAACACGTCGAAGAGACCGTCCTCCTCTTCCTGGGGGACGCCCTCGTGGAGGCGGTGCAGACACAGGTAATTGGAGCGGCCCTTGAGCATGGCGAATTCGGGGCGACGGCGCAGCAGCGGATGCAGCGCCTCGACCGTACGCGGCAGATCGCGCTCGACGAGCTGGCGCTGGAGCGCCAGGGTGGCCGTGGCGACCACCACTCTCTCGCCGTGCGCGAGCGCCGGCACCAGATAGCCGAGGGACTTTCCGGTGCCGGTGCCGGCCTGCACCAGCAGATGGGCCTGTTCGTCCACGGCCCCGGCAACGGCCTCGGCCATCGCCACCTGGCCGGGGCGCTCGGTGCCGCCGACGGCGGTGACGGCGGCGTGGAGCAGATCGGGGAGGGAGGGCTTCGTCATAGCGCTGCAAGCCTACGCGGGACCACTGACAGCCGGTCCCGTCACGGGTGGTGCAGCGGATTGGGGACGGTGCCGTGCACGGCCGCGTGCGGGCGGTCGCGGCGGTCCCGGTAACCGTCCACATGCAGACGGTTGCGGTTCAGGCACAGCCGCTCGATCCGCGGGGTGAGCAGGTCGAAGGTCTCGTGCCGCTCCTTGAGGGCGGGGAAGCGCTCGTGGTGGCGCAGGATCTCCGCCCGTACGAGTGACCAGAACTCGGCCTCGGGAACGCCCAGTTGGTCCGCGCACAGCGGCGCGAGGTAGCGGAAGACACCGACGAACAGTCCGGAGTGGATGAACTGGGTGAGGAAGGCGGGCGGTTCGGTCAGCAGCACGGCCCGTACGTCGTCGGGCATGGAGTCGTGCTCCGGGAGCGGCCGGGAGCTGGTGTTGACGTCGTCGACGAAGTCCTTGACCGCGAGGCGGGTGGGGACGTCGTGCTCGTCGAAGACGACGATGGCGTTCTCGCCGTGCGGGGAGAAGACCGTGCCGTACCGGTAGAGGAAGTGCAGCAGGGGCGGGAGCAGGGCGGCGAACAGCCGTGCCAGCCAGTCGCGCGGGGCCAGCCCCGAGCGGCGCACCAGCTCCGCGGTCAGGGAACGGCCCTGCGGATCGGTCTGTAGCAGCGCGGCCAGGGTACGGGCGCGCTCGCCGGGGTCCAGCTGTCCGCTGACCGGCTCGCGCCAGATACAGCCGAGCAGCTCCTTGAACTGGTACGGGACGCCGGGCAGCCGGTCGTAGAGGGGGTGCTCGACGGTGACGGAGGCGGTCTCGCCGAGCAGGATCACCCGGGTCTCGTCGCGCAGATAGGGGTCGGCGTCGCGCAGGCCGTGCACCCATCGGGTGACGGCGGGCGCGGCGAGGGTGCGCTCGGTGGGCAGACCGCGCCAGACAAGGGTGTTGAGGATGGACAGCGGCAGTTTGACCGTACGGGCCCGTGGGCGGCTGAGGTTGAGGAAGGTACGGATCGACTGCTGCGGCAGGCGGAGGTCGTTGTCAGTGGGCAGCGCGATGATGGATCTGTCGGCGAGCTGCGGGGCGAAGAGCGGGGCGATGGTCTCGTCCCATTGCCAGGGGTGCACGGGGAGGTAGAGGTAGTCGGCGGGGTCGTGGCCCTCGTCGGCGATGGTGCGGGCGAAGGCGTGACGGGTGGCGGGGGCGAGCTCCTCGCCGTAGAGGCGGTCGGGGGTGGCCAGAGTGGGGATACCGCGGTAGTGGGCGATGCTGTGGTGCGCGGCGAGCCAGGGCAGGCGCTGGGGGGTGCGGGCTTCGGGGGCCCAGGTCGCCGTGTCATGGGCGGAGAAGCCGAGGCGGCCCTTGTTCGCGACGAGCCAGGGGTGGCCGGTCTGGTGGCCTTCGAGGGTGGCGTAGTCCAGATCGGCGAGGTCGGCGGCGCTGAGGGCGGTGGCGTCGAGGCGGGTGTCGGCGGCGAGGGTGGCGGTCAGCTCGCGGATGAGGTGGCCGGTGGTGTCGCCGGACAGGCCCAGCACGGTGTCGTGGGCGTGGGTGAGGAAGCGGAAGGGGTCGGTGTCGGGGGTGATCGAGTCGGGGTCGACGCGCCAGTGGCCGTAGGCGCCGCGCCGAGCGCGGAAGCGGTAGACCAGGTCGTCGCCGATCGGGAGCCGGTACTGCGGGGTGCCGTCGGGTGCGGTGCCGTCGGGCTCGGGGGTGAGGACTTCCTCGTACGCGAACTCCGCCAGGGTCTTGGCGAACAGTCGGCGCGCGGCATGCTGCCAGGCGCTGTGCGAAGGCTGGGGCTCAGGCGACAAGGCGGGCTCCTCGAAGCGGGACCGCCCCGGCACGTACGGGGGACAACCGGGGCAGCGGGGATGGACGGCGGGCCGGAGCGGGACCGTCGGCGGACGGCGCCGGGGTCAGAGCAGGTCGCGGAGCGTGCGGTCGCGGACCATCAACGCCGCGCGTTTGCCGGGCAGTTCGATCTCGTCGCCGTAGCGGAATCCGGCGCTCAGGAAGGCCGCGACGGAGGCGGTGTTGCGCAGATCGGGCTCGGCGAGGACCCGCGCGCACTGCGGGCGGTGGTCGAGTACGAGATCGGCGGTGGCGCGCAGCAGCATGCCGCCCAGCCCGCGTCCCCGGTCTCCGCCCCCGCCGATGAGCAGATGGATACCGGTGTCCTGGGGGCGGGCCGGGTAGTAGCGGGCGAGGGGGTCCAGATCGGCGCGGTAGATCTCCCAGTAGCTCATCGGGGCCCCGGCCAGCACCCCCAGGCAGGGCACACTGCGGCCGTCGCCGTCGAGCCGGCCGCGCAGATGGGCGGCGGTGGTCTCCGGCGGGCCCGCCAGCTCCCAGAAGGCCGCCACGGCCGGATCGTTCATCCAGCCGGTGATCAGGGCGAGATCGCGGGCCGGCTGGACGGGAACGAGCTCGAACGGTCCGGCGGGGGTGTCGGCCGCACCCCAGCCCGCCAGGTTGTCGAGCAGCGGGCCGGCTGCCGGGAAGTGCAGGGACGCCGGCCGCCCGTGCCCCTGGGCGAACAACGCGCTGAATTCGGGCGGGAGTTGCAGGTCCAGGGTGTCATCGGAGCTGGAGCCGAGGCCGGAATCGGTGGGTGGCACGGCGACACTCTCCTCTCGTGGCCGCGTGCCGCGTGGTCTGGTGGGTCGCGGGGCGCCGGGGACGGGGACGGGGACGGGGGTCGGAAGGCTGCGGGCGGGGGTTGCGCCGGGCAGCTACGGGGCGAGGGGGTTGGGCAGGGTGACGTAGACGGACTGGGTTTCGACCGGGCCGACGAGTTCGTCGAGGCCGTGCAGCCGGGTGGCCAGATTGGCCTTGCAGCGCAGCGTGCGGGCGGCCAGCAGCTGCTCCGGGAGCGGCGAACGGTGCGCGCGGGGGGCCGCGGCGGCGTCGGCGAGGAACCGCCGGAAGGCGGCGAGCAGGATCTCCTCACGGGCCAGGCGCTGGGAGCCGAAGGCTCCGATGAGGCCGAGGACGTTGTTGATACCGAGGTAGTAGGCGAAGCGTTCGTCGGTGACGTCGTCGGCGACGAAGCTGTCGCTCGCCACTCCGATTCCGGGCAGCCGCCGCTCCAGCTCGGCGCGGCGGGAGGTGCGGAAGTAGTAGCCCTGGTTGTCGCGGTAGCGGCCGCCGACCGGCCAGCCGTCGGGGTCCAGCAGCACGAGGGTGTTCTGCTGGTGGGCCTCCAGGACGATGCCGGCCGTGCCGTCGAGCCACAGCAGGGGCCGTACGACCGCTTCGAGGTAGCGCAGGAACCATTCGGTGGCCACGGCGTCCAGGGCGCGGCCGGTGCGGGCGCCGAGTGTGACGACGAGAACCTCGAGCCGGGAGCGCACCCCCGAGTGGCCGGGCCAGGGCCGGGGAGAGGTGAGACCGGCGACGCACACGGCGTCGTCGGTGGTGCTGAAGGGGTTGTGGCGGATGACGACGTCGAGGCCCTGGACGGGTTCGCCGTCGGGGCCGTCGACGGCGAGGTAGGCCGGGTCGCGGACGATGTCGAAGCCGGGGTGGACGGTCTGCCACTGCTCCGCGAGGCCGGTGCGCAACAGCCGGTGCACCTCCACACCGCGGACCAGTTCCTTACGGAGGTTCTCCCGGCGGGAGTTGGTGATGCGCAGCCCGAGGGAGAGCTTGAGCATGGCGTCCGCGTCGGGCCGGTAGACCGTGCGGACGGAGGAGGTGGGGTGCCAGCGCGGGCCGTGGGCGCCGAGGTCGTGCAGCAGTCCGGCCTCGCGGAGGGCGGTGACGTCGGGGCGGTCGGCGAGTTCCCTGGCCTGCCAGGGGTGCAGCGGCAGGGGCACGGTGTCCTCGGGGAGCCGGAGGCCGTCCCCGGCGAGGTCCCTGGCGAGCTGCTCGGCCGGGACGGACTTGCCGCGTTCGGTCCAGGCGGAGTCGGCGGCCAGGGCGGAGCGGTGCACAGCCATCCAGTGCAGCGGGAAGGCGCCGCGCAGTTCGGGCGAATAGGCCCGGGTCTCGGCGTCGGAGAGGCCTTCGCGGCTCTTGGGTGTGGGGTGCAGCGGGTGGCCGAGGAGGAGGGACTGTTCGGCTTCGAGGAAGAGGGCGCCGTGGTCGTCGGCGGGCCGGGCGCGCCGGTCGGTGAGAAAGGCGGCGACATTGCGCACGGAGTTGGCGACCCGGCCGATGAGTTCGGCGCCGTCGCCGTCCGGTGCCTGCTGCCCCTCGCCGTCCGCTTCCGGGCGCCCGTCGGCGTCCGCCACCCGGTGCTCGCCGCCGTCCGAGGCCCGGCGGTCGCCGTACGCGGCCTCGCGGCGCAGCAGCGCGGCGAGGGTGACGGCGTCCAGCGGGGCGGCGCCGGCCGGGGCGCCTTCGAGGGCGGGGGCGCCCAGACGGTGCCAGCCCGTGGGCGACCAGTAGCGGACGGGGATGTCCAGGGCGCCCGCGGCGGCCCGCAGGGGGATGCGCAGCCTGGCTTCGGCCGGGCGGTGGGTGCCGTTCTCGCGGAGCCAGCAGCGGAGCAGATGCTCGATGCCCGCGGCATCGGCGGCGACGGCCGGATCCGGGTGGTCGAGAGGGTCGTGGTCACCGGACCGGGTGCGGTCGTACGGGCCGGGGGCGCAGTGCGGGGCGGCCGGTTCCTGGGCCTCGTAGGGCTGCTGGTGGCAGCCGTCGTCCGCGGCGCGCCGCTGCTGGCGCGGTACGGACTCGATCGTGCCCGCGCCCTGGTGGGCGGGGATGCGCTCGGCGGGCTGGCCACCGTCGGGGCCGGGGCATTCGTTCATGGGGAGGTGCCTCGCATTGTCGTGGGGGACGAGCCCGTCGGCCCGGGGGTGGTGCGGACCGCCGCCGCGATGGCGTCGGCGAGGCGGTCGAGGATCGCTTCCGCCTGTTCGTCGGTGATGGTCAGGGGTGGCAGCAGCCGGACGACGGCGGAGTGCCGGCCGCCCAGTTCGACGATCAGGCCGCGTTCCAGGCAGGCGTGCTGGACGGCGGCGGCGAGCTGCGGGTCGGCGGGACGGGCACCCATGGCGTCGGCATCGGCGCTGCGGTCGACGAGCTCGACGCCGAGCATCAGCCCGCGGCCGCGGACATCGCCGATGCAGTCGTGGGCGGCGGCGAGGGCGGTGAGCCGGTCGAGCATCCGGGCGCCGAGCTCCCCGGCACGCCGGTCGAGGCCGTTGGTGCGGACGTAGGCGAGGGTGGCGGCTCCGGCGGCCATGGCGAGCTGGTTGCCGCGGAAGGTGCCCGCGTGGGCGCCGGGCTGCCAGGCGTCGAGCTCCTCGCGGTAGACGATCACGGCGAGTGGCAGGCTGCCGCCGATCGCCTTCGACAGCACGATCACATCGGGCACGATGCCGCTGTGGTCGACCGCCCAGAAGGCGCCGGTGCGGCCGACGCCGGTCTGCACCTCGTCCACGATCAGCGGGATCTGCCGGGCGGCGGTGATCTCCCGCATCCGCCGCAGCCAGCCGTCCGGCGCGGGGATCACCCCGCCCTCGCCCTGGACCGGCTCCAGGATCATCCCGGCCGGCCTGGGCACCCCGCTCTTGGGGTCGTCGAGCAGGCTCTGTGTCCAGCGCGCGGCGAGCTCGGCCCCGCGCTCGCCGCCGGTCTGGAAGGGGCAGCGGTAGTCGTACGGATAGGGCAGCCGGACCACGCTGGTGTGCTGCGCGCCCCCGGAGGCGGCGAGCGCCTCCGCGGTCATGCCGTGGTAGGCGCCGGAGAAGGCCATCAGGCCGTCCCGGCCGGTCGCGGTGCGGACGAGTTTGAAGGCTGCCTCGACGGCGTCCGTGCCGGCCGGGCCGCAGAACTGGATGCGCGCCGTTTCCGCCAACTTCCCCGGGAGGGTGGCGAAGAGCTCGGTGGTGAAGGCGTCCTTGACGGGAGTAGCGAGGTCGAGGACGTGCAGCGGCGCGCCGGAGTCGAGGACCGTGCGGATCGCTTCGAGCACCACCGGGTGGTTGTGGCCGAGCGCCAGAGTGCCGGCGCCGGAGAGGCAGTCGAGATAGCGCCGGCCGTCGGCGCCCTCGATGGTCAGCCCGCGGGCGCGCACCGGGACGATGGGCAGCGAGCGCGCGTAGGTACGGGCAGCGGACTCACGCAGGGACTGCCGGCGCAGGATCCCCTCATGGGCCGGCGGCGCGGCCGCCGGCACGGTTTCGGTCAACGCCACGGCAGTTGTGTCCTCCTGCTGGTGAGCTGCTGGTGCCGCGCGGGCTGGGGGCAGCCCGGGACGTCCCCCGTACGTACCAACGACGGCGGCGACTCGGGATCACGGTTTTCGGCAAGATCCTTGATGGCGTGGAACCGGGGACCCGAGTACCGCCGTCCCCATCGTCACCGGCATAGTGGGGTGTTGCGCCGGGATCTTGAGGTTCATGACAAAGAACAGACCGGTGCAACACCGAACAAGCCACACCGGCTCAGTCCGATTCACCAGGGGGAGCTCACCCATGCGATCCATACGTCGGCCAGTCCTGGCCGCCGCCGCCCTCACCGCCGTCGTGGCACTCACCGCCACCGGCTGCGGACCCGAGGGCGGCAACGCGGACTCCAAGGCCAGCCAGTCCGCGGCCCAGGACTCCACGGGCGGGGGTGGCTTCCAGATCCCTCAGGACATCCAGGACAAGCTCAAGGAACACGGCTTCGACCTGGACAAGTGGAAGAACGGTGAGTGGAAGAACTGGGACCGGGACAAGTGGCTCCGGGAGGCCGGGGAGTTCATCAACCCGATCATCAAGGACTTCTGGGACAAGGACAAGATCGACAAGGTCAAGCCGCCCCAGGACCCCAGCAAGCCCGAGGACATCTCGGAGGACCAGGGCAAGACCGACCCTGAGCCCGCCGCCGTCCCGGCTCAGGCCGTGAAGACCCCGTACACCTCGACCGCTCCCGGCGTGGGCCTGCTGCTGTTCAGCACCCCCGAGGGCGGGTCGCGTTGCTCCGCCACCGTCGTCAAGGACCCGGCGCACCCCGGTAAGTCCAACCTCGTGTGGACCGCGGCGCACTGTGTGCACGCCGGCAAGAGCGGCGGCTGGTACCGCAACATGATGTTCGTGCCGAACTTCAACAAGACCGGCGGCACTGCCGGCCAGTTGAAGGGCAAGTCCTACGAGGACCGGGTCCCGTCGGGCAAGTGGTGGGCGGACGACATGGCGACGTCCCAGCAGTGGATCAAGGGCGGCGGCGCCGTTCCCGGTGTGCCGATGGCTCCGTACGACTTCGCGCTGATGCATGTGAAGCCGGAGGAGAACACGGGCGGCAAGTCGCTCGAAGAGGTTGCCGGCGGTGCGTACCGGGTCGACTTCAACGCGCCCGCGATGGCCAAGATCCCGAGCCTGACCGCGCAGGGCTACCCGGCCGAGCCGCCGTTCGACGGTGCGGCGCAGCAGCAGTGCACCGACAAGCCGAGCCGGCTGTCGATGGACGCCAACAAGCCGACCATGTACCGGATCGGCTGCACCATGACCGGTGGCTCCTCCGGTGGCCCCTGGTTCATCAAGGGCACGGACGGCAAGCCGGTGCTGATCTCCAACATGTCGATGGGGCCGCGTCCGGCCCGCTGGTCGGCCGGCCCGCACCTGGGCCCCGAGGCCAAGAGCATGTTCGACACCATGAGCAAGAAGTGGGCCAGCAAGCAGTAGGCGTGTGAGGCGGGTGGCGCCGGGAACGGCGGCCACCCGCCTACCGCCCGCAGACGATGAAAGGGCCCGCCCCCGGGAGACCGGGGGCGGGCCCTTTCGCGCTGCGCGGCTGCTACGCCGCCGGGACGAACGGCTGGAACTCGGCGGCCAGCTCCGCATGCACCCGCGCCTTGAGCATCGTGCCGTCCGCGGTGTGCTCCTCGGAGATGACCTCGCCCTCGGCGTGCGCCCGCGAGACCAGGGCGCCCTGGGTGTAGGGCACCAGGACCTCGATCTCGACCTGCGGCCGGGGAAGTTCCTCGTCGAGCAGGGTCAGCAGCTCTTCCATGCCCTGGCCCGTACGGGCCGAGACCACGAGGGCGTGCTTCTCCTGGCGCAGCAGGCGCTGGAGCACCAGCGGATCGGCCGCGTCGGCCTTGTTGACGACCACGATCTCGGGCACGTCCGTCGCGCCCACGTCGCGGATCACCTCGCGGACGGCGGCCAGCTGCTCCTCCGGCACCGGATGCGAGCCGTCGACCACATGCAGGATGAGATCGGAGTCGCCGACCTCCTCCATCGTGGAGCGGAACGCCTCGACGAGGTGGTGCGGCAGATGCCGGACGAAGCCGACGGTGTCGGCGAGGGTGTAGAGCCGTCCGCTGGGCGTCTCGGCCCGCCGGACGGTGGGGTCCAGGGTGGCGAACAGGGCGTTCTCCACCAGCACACCGGCGCCGGTGAGGCGGTTGAGCAGGGAGGACTTGCCGGCGTTGGTGTAGCCGGCGATGGCGACGGAGGGGACCTTGTTGCGCCGGCGTTCCTGGCGCTTGATGTCCCGGCCGGTCTTCATCTCCGCGATCTCCCGGCGCATCTTCGCCATTTTCTCGCGGATCCGCCGCCGGTCCGTCTCGATCTTGGTTTCACCGGGACCACGGGTGGCCATACCGCCGCCCGCCGAACCGGAGCCACCGCCACCCATCTGCCGGGACAGCGACTGACCCCAGCCACGGAGCCTGGGGAGCATGTACTGCATCTGCGCCAGCGAGACCTGCGCCTTGCCCTCCCGGGACTTGGCGTGCTGGGCGAAGATGTCGAGGATCAGCGCGGTCCGGTCGACCACCTTGACCTTGACGACGTCCTCGAGGTGGATCAGCTGGCCCGGGGAGAGCTCACCGTCACACACCACGGTGTCCGCTCCGGACTCCAGCACGATGTCGCGCAGCTCCAGTGCCTTGCCGGAGCCGATGTACGTGGCCGGGTCGGGCTTGTCGCGGCGCTGGATGACGCCGTCGAGCACCATGGCCCCGGCGGTCTCGGCGAGTGCGGACAGCTCGGCGAGCGAGTTCTCCGCCTCCTGGACCGTGCCGGTGGTCCAGACGCCGACGAGCACCACACGCTCCAGGCGGAGCTGCCGGTACTCGACCTCGGTGACGTCCTCGAGCTCGGTGGAAAGGCCCGCTACACGGCGGAGCGCGGCACGCGCCGAACGGTCGTACTGGTCGCCGTCACGCTCCCCGTCGATCTCGTGGCTCCAGGCGACGTCCTCTTCCATCAGGGCGTTGGCCCGAAGGCTCTCGGGGAGGCGCTGCCGGTCCTGCGGAAGGGAAGAAGAGGAGGTCATTTGATCCTTTGCGTCGTCGGTGAGCCCTCGCGGGGACCTGGTGTTCCCGCCGGGACTGTCGGTGGTGCGGCGACCGCCGAGGTGCTGCCGCGGCCGTCGCTCTTGTCAACGTCCGAGCCGCCCCGGAGATTCCCGGGCCGGCCGGCGCCGACCCCACGATGGTCCCACGACCCAGGAAGGCCGTCACACGGGTTTTCCGGGCGTTTCGGCGGCTCCCCCGGGCCCGGGGGTCCCGGCCGCCCCCTTGGGCGCGGGGTTCTCCGCCGCCCCCTTGGCTCCGGGGGTTGCTGCGGCGCCCTTGGGTCCGGGGGTTGCGGCGGCGCCCTTCGGTCCAGGGGTTGCGGCAGCGCCCTTGGGCCCGCCGGGCTTGTCCGCGCCCCCCTTGTGCAGCCACTCCGGATGACCCGGCATCGGCGGTGTCCGGTCGCCGTAGAGCCATGCCTGGAAGAACCCGGTCAGGTTCTGCCCGGCGACCTGGGAGGACAGCTGGATGAAGTCGGCGGTGTCCGCCACGCCGTCGCGGTGCCGGTCCACCCACTCGTGTTCCAGGCGCTCGAAGGCGGCGGTGCCGATCTTCTGCCGCAGGGCGTACAGAACCAGCGCGCTGCCGTCGTAGACGATCGGGCGGAAGATGCCGATCTTCTGCCCCGGGCTGGGCACCTTGGGCGCGGCCGGCGGGCCGCCCTCGGCCCGCCAGCCGTCGGACTCCTCGTAGGCATGGCGCATACGGGCGTCCAGAGAGGCACGCTTGTCGCCCCTCTCCTGGGCGTAGAGGGCCTCGTACCAGGTCGCATGGGCCTCGTTGAGCCAGACGTCCGACCAGCGGCGCGGGCTGACGCTGTCGCCGAACCACTGGTGGGCCAGCTCGTGCACCATCACGGACTCGACATACCAGTCGGGCAGCTGGCCGGCGGTGAACATGGCCTTCTCGAAGAGCGAGAGGGTCTGGGTCTCCAGCTCGAAGCCGGTCCTGGCGTTGACGATCAGCACCCCGTACGCCTCGAAGGGGTAGGGACCGACCTTGCGCTCCATCCAGGCCAGCTGATCCGGGGTCTTCGCCAGCCAGGGCGCGAGGGCGGGGCGGTCCGCGGTCGGTACGACATCGCGGACCGGCAGCCCGTGCGGCCCGTGGCGCAGCAGCACGCTGGACTTCCCGATGGAGACCTGCGCCAGCTCGGTGGCCATGGGGTGGGTGGTGCGATAGGTCCAGGTCCGGCGCGCCGCGCGGGCACCGGGGCGCTGGGGCAGCCCGTTGGCGACGGCGGTCAGCTCCTGGGGCGCGGTGATGTGGAAGGTGAAGAGCGCCTTGTCGGAAGGGTGGTCGTTGCAGGGGAAGACGCGGTGTGCGGCGTCGGCCTGGTTGGCCATCGCGAGGCCGTCCGAGGTGCGGATCCAGCCGCCGTCGCCCTTGCCGGTGGGCTCGCTGGTGTGCGCGACGGAGATCTTCACCTCCTGCCCCCGGGAGATGTGGAAGGCCGGGGTGAGCACCAGGTCCTCGCCGTGCTGCTGGTGCTCGGCCGGCAGACCGCCGATCTTGACGGAGCGTACGGTGCCGCGGGCGAAGTCGAGGTTGAGGTGGTCGAGCTCGGTGGTGGCCCGGGCGGTGATCTCGGTGACGGCGTTCAGCGGCTGGTTGTTGTGGCCGGAGTAGTCCAGGGAGACGTCGTAGGACGTGACGTCGTATCCGGTATTGCCGAGCGTCGGGTAGAGGGGGTCGCCGAGGCCTTGCGGCCCCATGGGCGATGGCTCGGCCGCGCCGAGGGTGGCGAGTGCGGCCAGTCCGAGGGCGGCGGCCCGGTAGCCGGTCCACCGGATCCGTCCGCTCGGGCCGCGGGTCAGGGCGCGGGCGCGGACGGGGCGATCGGGGTCGCGGAACGGGCGGCGCAGGGGAAGGGACATGAACTACGGCTACCAACGCGGCACCCTCCCCCGCGGGTGACCGGGCAAACGGCACCCGAACGGGCGGCGGATCGTGCGTCCGTCTTACGCCGCCGGACGGAGAGTTTCCCGACGGACCGTCACCCGGCGTGCCCCGGAAGCTTTCAGGGGCGCAGCGCCGCGGCCTGCCGGGCGCGGCCCGCGCGCAACACGTCGAAGACACCCGGCACTTGGCGCATGGCCCGCATCAGGGACGGCAGCCCGGCGGCGTTCGGCAGATGCAGCGTGTAGGTGTGGCGGACCCGCTGTTCGTGCGGGGGTTCGACGGCGGCCGACACCACGGCGGCACCCTGG
Organism: Streptomyces sp. NRRL S-1813; assembly: GCF_000719605.1. Classification (NCBI taxonomy): domain Bacteria; kingdom Bacillati; phylum Actinomycetota; class Actinomycetes; order Kitasatosporales; family Streptomycetaceae; genus Streptomyces; species Streptomyces sp. NRRL S-1813. The sequence continues at coordinate 19,565 of NZ_JOHB01000025.1, read as the reverse complement.
GAAGCGATGGCTTCGGTGAGGTCGGCCAGGAGGTGCGGCCGGCTGAAGGCCTCTGCCAGGAGGGTGACCCGGCAGCCGTGGCCCCCCTGGTCGGCGCCCCGCCAGCGCACCCCGACCGGCTGCCGGCCGGTGGCCGCCATCCGCGCCACCACGGGGCACAGGGCACGGTGGACGGTGACCGTGCCGCCCCGTACGGCGAATCCGGTGACCGCGTCCGGCGGCACCGGGGTGCAGCAGCCCGCCAGCCGGACGGCCGCGCCGGGCAGATCCGCCACCGCGAGGAGCGAGGCGGGGGCGGCCCGGTCCGCTCCGGAGCGGTCGTGGTCCGCGGCGCGGCGGTCGGCGGGGGGCGCCGCGGCGGGCCCCTCCCCGGGGCCGGCCGGGCGGGCGACGGGCTCCCCCGGCCCGGCCAGCCACCGGGCGATGGCGAGCCGGGCGGCGGGCGTACGGGCGTGGTCGAGCCATTCGGGCGAGGGGCCGGCCGCGGAGTCCGGGGCCATCAGCAGCTGGAGGCTGTCGCCGTCGTGCAGGACGGTGGAGAGCGTGGCGAGCCGGCCGTTGACACGGGCGCCGATACAGCAGTGCGCCGCCTCGCCGTGCCGTTCGTACGCGGCGTCCACACAACTCGCCCCGGCGGGCAGACCGATGGCCCCGCCCGTGACGCCGGACGAGCCGCCCGAGGGGGCGTCGGCACAGAAGACGGTGATCTCCCGGTCCTGGGCGAGGTCGTCGCGCAGCGAGGTCCAGAACGTGTCCGGGTCGGGGGTGGTGCGCTGCCACTCCAGCAGCCGGGAGAGCCATCCGGGGCGGGTCGGGTCGGCCCGCTCGCCCTCGGGGGCGTCCGCGCCGTCCGTGGGGGCGTACGGATTGCCCAGCGCGATCACCCCGGCCTCGGCCACCCGGTGCATCTGGTGCGTACGGATCAGCGTCTCGGCGATCTCCCCGGACGGGCCGGTGATCGCCGTGTGCAGCGACTGGTAAAGGTTGAACTTGGGGGCCGCGATGAAATCCTTGAACTCGGAGATGACCGGGGTGAAGCAGGTGTGCAGCTCGCCGAGGACGGCGTAGCAGTCGGCGTCCTCCGCCACCAGCACCAGCAGCCGCCCCAGATCCGCGCCGGTCAGCTCACGGCGGGCCAGGCGTACCCGGTGGACGGAGACGAAGTGCCGTGGCCGGACGAGGACTTCGGCGTCGATACCCGCCTCGTCCAGGACCGCGCGTACCCGCTGCGCGAGGGCGGTGAGCGGATCGGACCGCGTCGCGTACTCCATGACCAGGGCCCGGGTGGTGGCGTACTCCTCGGGGTGCAGGATCGCGAAGACCAGGTCCTCCAGCTCAGCCTTCAGCGCCTGGACACCGAGGCGTTCGGCGAGCGGGATCAGCACATCGCGGGTGACCTTGGCGATCCGGGCCTGTTTCTCGGGGCGCATCACACCGAGGGTGCGCATGTTGTGCAGCCGGTCGGCGAGTTTGATGGACATCACCCGGACGTCGTTGCCGGTCGCCACCAGCATCTTGCGGAAGGTCTCCGGCTCGGCCGCCGCGCCGTAGTCGACCTTCTCCAGCTTGGTGACGCCGTCGACCAGATAGCAGACCTCCGCGCCGAACCTGTCCCTTACCTGATCCAGCGTCACTTCCGTGTCCTCGACGGTGTCGTGGAGCAGGGAGGCGGTCAAGGTCGTGGTCTCCGCGCCCAGTTCGGCGAGGATGAGGGTCACCGCGAGCGGATGGGTGATGTACGGCTCGCCGCTCTTGCGCAGTTGGCCGCGGTGCGAGGACTCGGCGAGCAGATAGGCCTTGGCGAGGGTGTCCAGGTCGGCGTCCGGGTGGTGGCCGCGGTGCACCTTGGCGACGTGCTCCAGGGCGTGCGGGAGGCCGTCGCGCGGGGCCGGGCCGAGCAGCGCGGCACGGCCGATACGGCGCAGCCCTCTGAGCTCCAGCCGGCGGCGGCCGCGCTTGCGGCCCGCTGCTCCAGGGTTACCAGGGTTAGTGGCCTCTGCGCTCATGGGCACCTCCGGCAGCGTCGACCGGCGGTGGGACGTGTCAGTTGGGACGCCCGGGCCGGTGCTTGATGCTACCGAGCCCATCACGCAGCGCTGTCCGCCTCTCGCTCAGAGTGATACGGATCACCCGTTCGAGCGAATCTTTTGGCCGGAACCGTTTCTCGCGTAAAGCCGACCCCGGGAGGTGCCGCACGTCCCGTCAGGCGAGCGCGGCGCCCCTCCAGGCGGGGGTGAAGGTGCCCTCGGCGACGATCTCGGCCGGGCCGGTCATCTCGACCGTGCCGTCGGGCAGCTCGGTGATCGAGAGGCTGCCGCCGAGCACATCGACCGTGTACGTGACGGGTGTTCCGGTCTTCGTGGGGTCCGCACCGTCCCTGCGGGCGGTGGCGACGGCGACCGCACAGGCGCCGGTACCGCAGGAGCGGGTCTCGCCCGAGCCGCGCTCGTGGACCCGCATCGCGACCCGGCCCGGACCGCGGTCGACGACGAACTCGATGTTCACGCCGTCGGGATAAACCGACGCTGGGCTGAACGGCGGTACCGCCAGCAGGTCGCCGGCGTGGGCCAGATCGTCGACGAAGGCGACGGCGTGCGGATTGCCCATGTTCACGTTCCGCGCCGGCCAGCTGCGGCCGTCGACCGTGACGACGACGCTCTCCTCACGGAGCTCCGCGCGGCCCATCGAGACCGTCACATCACCGGTCTTGGCGACGTGGACGCGGCGTACGCCGGCGCGGGTGGCGATGGCGAGGTCACCGGCCTCGACCAGACCTGCGTGCAGCAGATAGCGCGCGAAGACGCGGACGCCGTTGCCGCACATCTCGGCGATCGAGCCGTCGCCGTTGCGGTAGTCCATGAACCACTCGGCCTCATCGGCCTGAGCACGCGCCTCCGGGTGCGCGGCGGACCGTACGGCACGCAGCAGGCCGTCGCCGCCGAGTCCGGCCCGCCGGTCGCAGATCCTGGCGACGGCGGTCGCGGGCAGGTCGAGGCGGCCGTCCGGGTCGGGGACGATCACAAAGTCGTTCTCGGTGCCGTGGCCCTTGAGGAAGGGGAGGCGCTGCGTGCTGGTCACCCTTGCATCGTACGGGGACGGCGGCGGGATCGGCCTTACGGGGGCGGGGGTGGGGCGGGGGGTGGGGGCTGCGCTCGCCTACACCCGCCCACCCCCCGAAGGGGGGTGGGCGGAGGGGAAAACCCAGGCCCACGGCAAAGCAAGCCCGCAGGACACCCAGGAGCCGCGGAAGCAAGCACCGGAACACGGGGGGGGGCGGGAACAGCCGCACCATCGAGGACAGCCACCCCATCGGAACAGCCGCCCCATGGGGAGCCTCGGGGGACCTCACCGGTGGGGAGACCCCGCCGCTCAGCGCAGCCGGGCCACGCGCCAGATGGCCAGTGACGCCGGGATGGCCACCACGACGGCGTAGAGCAGCACCACGCGCCAGTCGGCCCGGCGGCCGGAGCCGCGTGCCGGGAGGCCGGGCCAGGTGTGGCCGACGCGACGGGCGGCCATCATGCCCCAGCCCGCGGCGCAGCAGCACAGCAGCAGGCCGAGCATCGCGATCATCGCGCCGCCGTCGCCGCCCAGCTCGAAGGCGAGGGGGAAGGCGAACATCAGCGAGCCGAGGGCGGCGAGCGCCACGATCGGGGCCAGCTGCCACAGCCGCAGCCGACGGGGCGGGCGCAGCTCCCGGAAGGACTCGCCGCCCTCGCCGGGGCCGGAGCCCGGGGCGTCGGAGTCGTCCAGGGTGTCCGGGTCGGTGAGCGGTCCGGTACCGACACCGTCGGCGCCGGGCAGGCCGTGGTCGGCGTCCGGACCGTCGTCGGTCAGGGGTGCCGCATCAACGCCGTTGTCCGGACGCTGCGCTCCGTTGCGAGGGCCGGCCTCCATTGCCACGCGCCCTCCCCACTCCAGACTGCACGCCTCGATCGAAGGTCGATGATGACACGCCCTCAGGGGCCCGGATGACGGCCGGAGCGTCCCGATGCCATGACGTGATCAGGCTGTGACCGGTCGTTCGAGCAACGCCAGCGCCTGGCCGGGAAGTTCCGCCCGGTGCTCGGCGGCGCCGCTGAGCCAGTGGACCCGCGGGTCCCGGCGGAACCACGAGTCCTGGCGGCGCGCAAAGCGTTTGGTGGCGCGCACCGTCTCGTCGCGCGCCTCCTGCTCGGTGCACTCCCCCGCCAGCTGGGCGAGCACCTGCTGGTAGCCGAGCGCCCGGGAGGCCGTACGGCCCTCGCGCAGCCCCTCGCCCTCCAGCCGGCGCACCTCGTCGACCAGGCCCGCCTCCCACATACGGTCGACCCGCCGGGCGATCCGCTCGTCGAGTTCGGGGCGCTCGACGTCGACGCCGATCTGAAGGGTGTCGTAGACCGCTTCGTGGCCGGGGAGGTTGGCGGTGAAGGGGCGGCCGGTGATCTCGATGACCTCCAGCGCGCGCACGATGCGGCGGCCGTTGCCCGCCAGGATCGCGCGGGCCGCCTCGGGGTCGGCGGCGGCCAGCCGGGCGTGCAGGGCGCCGCTGCCCAGTTCGGCCAGTTCGGCCTCCAGACGGGCGCGCACCTCCGGGTCGGTGCCGGGGAAGTCGAGGGCGTCGATGGCGCCGCGGACGTACAGGCCGGAGCCGCCGACGAGGACCGGGGTGCGGCCCTCGGCGAGCAGCCGGTCGATCTCGGCGCGGGCCAGCCGCTGGTACTCGGCGACGCTGGCGGCGCGGGTCACGTCCCAGATGTCCAGGAGGCGGTGCGGGACGCCCTGCTGCTCCTCGGGCGTGAGCTTGGCGGTGCCGATGTCCATGCCGCGGTAGAGCTGCATGGAGTCGGCATTGATGACCTCGCCCCCCACATGCTGTGCGAGTGCGACGCCCAGATCGGACTTTCCGGCCGCAGTGGGACCGACGACGGCGATGACCCGCGGAGCGGGAACGGCGGTGTTCACCCCGTCAGTCTCGCAAACATCACGCCCCCATCTCGAACGAGCGACGTGACGGGCCACAGATGGGTTCGTTGCCTGTTGCGAGGTCCCAGGAGCCGGTGCGTCCCACCGGCGCCCGCGGGCGGCGCAATGGGCCGTTCCCCGGCGGCATGGGATTTCGCCACATGAAGAGCGTAGGAGCAGTTATGGGCGTGTTTTCGCGGTTTCGCCGCCGTAAGTCCGAAGCCTCGGCGGAGGAGAGTGCCGCTGCGGCGGTGACGGCCGAGGCGGAGGAACCGGCGGAGCCGGCGGAAGCGGCGGAACCGGCCGTTTCGGCGGCCACCGAGGGCACCGGGGCCGAGGACGCCGACGGCACCGAGCAGGCCGCGGACGGACCCGGGTCCCCGGCGGAGACGGCATCCGCGGCGGAGGCGGCGGCTCCGGAGGCGTCCGCTGAGACGGCGTCCGCGACGGCCGCCGCCGATGAGCCGTCGGCGGAGAAGGCCGGCGAGAGCGCCGGGATCCCCCGCCAGCAGTCGGCGGAGGCCGCCGCGGACAGCGAGAGCGCACGGCACTAGCCGGCGCGCCTGCCGTACCCGGCTCGACGGCCGCGAGATGGAGCGCCTCGCGGCCGTCGGCGTATCCGTCCTCGGGCCGCGCTACGACCAGGCGGCCACGAAGTAGCCCACGCCGTACGGGGCCTCGTCGCGGAGCAGCCGGCCGCGCAGGTCCGCGCCCTCGGCCGCGCCCGCCAGGACCTGCCAGCCGGCCCGTCCGGATACCTGGAGGGCGGCGGCGCGCTCCTCGTCCAGCGCGGTCAGCGCATCGATGTCGGCGGTGCCCAGGGCGCGGGCCGTCGCGGTGTCGAAGGCCTCGGCCCGCTCGTCGAAGTAGCCGGGCGCCTTCACCGTCCGGCAGGCGCTGCCGTCGCCCATCACCAGCAGCGCCACCCGGGGCGCGGACGCCGCGATCTCCCGGCCCGTCGACAGGGCGTGGTCGCGGGGCAGCGACTCCGCCACACCCAGCGCGTCCACGGGGGCGTCGGCCCATTCCGTACGGGACAGCAGCCAGGCGCCGACCGACAGCGACGGCGGGAGTTCCCGCTCCGGCGTGGTCCCGGCGGCGCCCAGCCGCACCTCGAGGTCCACCCCGAAGCCGCGGAACGAGCCGCGGGCGCCCTGCGGATGCGGGCCCCGGCCGGCCTCGTCGGCGGGGCCCAGGACGACCAGCCGGTCGGGGCGGGCCGCGGCGAGCACGCCGGTCACGTCCAGGCAGGCGGCACGCAGCGCCGCCAGTTCGGGCGCCGCCCCGGCGGCCACCGCCGGGACGAGGAGCGGCGGGCAGGGGCAGAGAGCGGCGGCTACGAGCATGCCACGCAGCGTAACGCCCCTGGTACGAGGGCGGTCGTGGTGCCCTGTCGGGCACCTGGCACGCGGCCGGGTCAGTCGCAGCCGCAGCCGGCGGCGGGCGCCGGGCTCGGTGCCGGGGCGCCGATGGTGGGCAGGCCCAGCAGCACGCCCTGGGGCTTCTCGGCCGGGGCGGCGTTGCGCTTCTCCCAGGCGTCACCGGCCCGGGTACGGCGGACCGCCTTGGCCGGGCCCTCCGCCAGGAGGTGGTGCGGAGCGGCGTAGGTGACCTCGACGGTCACCGTGTCGCCGGGGCGGACCGGCTCGTCGGGGCGGGTGAAGTGGACCAGACGGTTGTCGGGGGCCCGGCCGGACAGGCGGTGGGTCGCCGTGTCCTTGCGGCCCTCGCCCTCGGCGACCAGGACTTCGAGGGTGCGGCCGACCTGCTTCTTGTTCTCCTCCCAGGAGATCTCCTCCTGGAGGGCGACCAGGCGCTCGTAGCGCTCCTGGACCACGGCCTTGGGGATCTGGCCCGCCATGTCGGCCGCCGGGGTGCCGGGGCGCTTGGAGTACTGGAAGGTGAAGGCCTGGGCGAAGCGGGACTCGCGGACCGTGTGCAGGGTCTGCTCGAAGTCCTCCTCGGTCTCGCCCGGGAAGCCGACGATGATGTCCGTGGAGAGGGCGGCGTCCGGCATCGCGGCGCGCACCTTCTCGATGATGCCGAGGAAGCGTTCCTGGCGGTACGAGCGGCGCATCGCCTTGAGGACGGTGTCCGAGCCGGACTGGAGCGGCATGTGGAGCTGCGGCATGACGTTGGGCGTCTCGGCCATGGCGGCGATGACGTCGTCGGTGAAGTCGCGGGGGTGCGGGGAGGTGAAGCGGACCCGCTCCAGGCCCTCGATCTTCCCGCAGGCGCGCAGCAGCTTGCTGAAGGCCTCGCGGTCGCCGATGTCGGAGCCGTACGCGTTGACGTTCTGGCCGAGCAGGGTGATCTCGCTGACGCCCTCGGATACCAGCGCCTCGATCTCGGCGAGGATGTCGCCGGGCCGGCGGTCCTTCTCCTTGCCGCGCAGCGCCGGGACGATACAGAACGTGCAGGTGTTGTTGCAGCCCACCGAGATGGACACCCAGGCCGCATACGCGCTCTCGCGGCGGGTGGGCAGGGTCGAGGGGAACGCCTCCAGGGACTCGGCGATCTCGACCTGCGCCTCTTCCTGGATGCGGGCGCGCTCCAGCAGCACCGGCAGCTTGCCGATGTTGTGCGTCCCGAAGACCACGTCGACCCAGGGGGCCTTCTTGACGATGGTGTCGCGGTCCTTCTGGGCGAGGCAGCCGCCCACGGCGATCTGCATACCGGGCCGCGCGGCCTTCTTCGGGGCGAGCTGACCGAGGTTGCCGTAGAGCCGGTTGTCGGCGTTCTCCCGCACCGCGCAGGTGTTGAAGACCACCACGTCGGCGCCCTCGCCGTCCTTGGGCGCGGGGACGTATCCGGCGTCTTCCAGCAGGCCGGACAGCCGCTCGGAGTCGTGGACGTTCATCTGGCACCCGTAGGTGCGGATCTCGTAACTCTTGTTCACGCCCACTGCCTGGCTCCGGTCGCTGCTGGTCATGCAACAAGGGTAGGCGGTACCGGAAGTACCTCCCGACCCCGGAGTCTTCGGGCGGGATCCGGCCCCGGGCGTGCGGCGGCGCGGGCGGCCCGTCTCACAGGGCCAGCACGATCGCGGCGCCGACACCGCCCGCCACCAGCGCGAAGGCCGCGCTGCGCAGACCGCCGTTCCCCCAGCGGAAGGGGCGGTCGAGGGCGAAGCGGCCGGGGCCGGTCGCCGCGATGGTCAGTGCGACGACGGCGATGGTCAGGGGGTATTCGATGCCGCCGGTCACCGCCCAGAGTCCCTGGGACGCGGAGAGGGCCATGGCGTTGATCATCACGCCGATGAGTGCGGCCGCCGCGAGGGGCGTGAGCAGCCCGGCCGCGAGGCCGAGGCCGCCGAGGACCTCCGAGGCCCCGGCGAGGCCGGCATAGAACTCACCGGGGCGGTAGCCGAGGGCCTCGAAGCCCTTGCCGGTGGCGGTGAGCCCGTGGCCGCCGAAGAAGCCGAAGAGCTTCTGGGCGCCGTGTCCTGCCAGGATCAGTCCCACGGTCAGGCGCAGGAGGAGCAGGCCGAGGTCGGCGGCGAGCGGGGGTGAGCGGAGAGCGTCGGGCCGGGCATGGAGGTCCGGACGCAGTTCGGTGAGCGGTTTCATGAGGTGTCGTTTCCCGCACCGGCGCGTCAGGGGGCCGCGGTGTCGGGCACCGGCGCCGGTGCGCTCGGATGGAGGGATCACAGGGAGTGCGCGCCGGGCGGCACGCGGTGGGGGACGTGCCAGGTCCCCGCTGCGTCGCATGATCGTGAGGGGCGGCCCTCTATGTTCGATCGTGCTACGCGAAGTGCCATATGCATAGGGCGGTCGGGCCTGCGGAGAGGCCCCGGTCCACCCCACCCCTCCCTTTCCGGCCGATGTGCTGGCAGGATCCCGCCCATGGTCACCGCACTCTCCCGCACCGGCCGCCGGGCCTTCCAGGCCACGGTCGCCGCACTGGTCGCCCTCGGGCTGGGGCTGTGGTGGCTGCTGGCGATGGGTGGTGAGCCCTCGCCCCGCGGGCAGGTGACGCTGGCGACGGGCGTACCGACCGGGGTGTACGCGCGCTACGGGGAGCTGCTGAAGCAGGACCTGGCCCGCGACTTGCCGGACGTGGATCTGCGGCTGGCCCGCAGCGAGGGCTCCATCGACAATCTGCGGCAACTGGTCGCCGGGCGCGCGGAGTTCACCATCGCGACGGCGGACGCGGTCGCCGAGTACCAGGTCAGGGGCGAGTCGGGCGCGGACCGGCTGCGGGCCTGTGCGCGGCTGTACGACGACTACATGCAGCTGGTGGTGCCGAAGAAGTCCGCGGTGCGCTCGACGAAGGATCTGCGGCGGCTGCGGGTGGGCGTCGGGGCCGACAGCTCCGGCGTACAGCTGATCACCCGGCGGTTGCTGGAGGCGGCCGGGCTGGACTTCGACAAGGACATCGAGCCGGTACGGGTCGGCATCGACGAGATGCCGAAGCTGCTGGAGCAGCACAAGCTGGATGCCTTCTTCTGGTCCGGCGGGCTGCCGACGACGGCGGTGCAGCGGCTGGTCCAGCGGTTCCCGGTGCGGCTGGTCCCGCTCGGTGATCTGGGCCCGGCGCTGCACCGGCAGGGCGAGCGCACCCGCTACTACCGCGCGGCGGTGATGCCGGCCGATGCCTACCCCCTGGCCCAGGACGGGCAGGGCGTGAAGACGATCGCGGTGGCGAACCTGCTGGTGACGACGGACCGCGAGGATGCGGCGATGACCCAGGGGATCACCCGTACGGTCATCGACAGCCGGGACTCGATCGGGCGCCAGGTGCATGCCGCACAGAAGGTGGATCTGCGGACGGCGGTGTTCACCGATCCGCTGGAGCTGCACGAGGGCGCCCGGCGCTATTACGTGTCCCAGAAGCCCTGAGCCGGCAGCCGGCAGCCGGGGAGACCTGATCGCAAACGGCCCGGCTCCGGCAGCCCGGAGGCGCCCTCCCGGGTCCTGAGGCCCCGGACCGGGCCCCGTCCGCGCACGGAGTCCGCGAACGGACCGGGGCCCGCACCGGACCAGCCGGTGCGGGCCCCGGTCACGGGACGCGAGAAGCGTCAGGCGGGGACGATGTTCTCCGCCTGCGGGCCCTTCGGGCCCTGGGTCACGTCGAAGGTGACCTTCTGGCCCTCGAGGAGCTCACGGAAGCCCTGCGCGGCGATGTTCGAGTAGTGGGCGAAGACGTCGGGGCCGCCGCCGTCCTGCTCGATGAAGCCGAAGCCCTTTTCCGAGTTGAACCACTTGACGGTGCCGGAAGCCATGTTTTTCTCCTTCATGGGGCAAACCGGAGACCACACCGTGCGGTCTCCTTGTCGCCGAGATGATTGCCCCACACCGGAACAGGTCCGGAAAACAAGGAACGCCCGGGGCTACCAGCCTCCGGGCGCGCACAAAGTTCATCATGGGTACCACAACTGCAACGCCCTAAACAGTAGCACAGGTGACCGGGATGCCCGGCGGCCCGAGCGGACGCCCCTCACGGTGCGGTGCGCGGCACGGTGACGGTGACCTTCAGCCCGTGCGGCGGATGCGGCTCGTAGGCGATGGTGGCGCCGCCCGCGGCGAGCAGGGCGCGGGTGATCGACAGACCGAGCCCGGAGCCGGAGACGTTCTGGTGGCGGCTGCTGCGCCAGAAGCGGTCACCGACCCGGACGAGCTCGTCGTCGGTCAGGCCGGGCCCCCGGTCGGCGACGGTGACATGGACGCGCTCGCCCTCCGGCGCGACACCGACGGTGACCGGCCGGCCCTCCGGAGTGAACTTCAGGGCGTTGTCGACGACGGCGTCCAGGGCGCTGGACAGGGCGACCGGGTCGGCCCAGCCGGTGACCGCCCGCTGCCCCTCGTACGTGAGGAGGACGCCCTTGTCGTCGGCCAGCGGACGCCAGGAGCCGACGCGTTCGGCGGCCAGCGCCGCGACATCGGTGAGCTGGAGGTCGGCGGCGGTGTGTTCGGCGAGCGCGAGGTCGAGCAGATCGTCCAGGACGCGGGCCAGCCGCTTGCCCTCCGTACGGACCGAGGCGATCTCCGCGTTGCCGTCGGGGAGTTCGAGGGCCAGCAGCTCGATCCGCAGCAGCAGCGCGGACAGCGGATTGCGCAGCTGGTGGGAGGCGTCGGCGACAAAGGCGCGCTGCTGTTCCAGGACGTCTTCGACGTTGTCGGCCATCTCGTTGAACGAGCGGGCCAGGCGGCGCAGTTCGGGCGGGCCCGCGGTGGCGGCCACCCGGGCGTTCATCCGGCCGGTGGCGATGTCGTGGCTGGCCGCGTCCAGGACCCGTACCGGCCGCAGCACCCAGCCGGTGAGGCGGAAGGCCGCGGCGACGGCGACGAGCATGGCCGCGCACTCTCCGGCCGCGATCAGCAGCCAGCCGCGCAGGACATGGGAACGCATCTGTGCGGTGGGTGAGTCGGTCATGACGACGGCGACCACATCGCCGTCGCGGATCACCGGTGAGGCGACCGGGATACGGCCGGTGTCGTCCCAGGGCCAGATCTGGTGCGGGTCGTGGCTGCGACGGCCGGCCAGCGCCTCACTGAAGGCCTGTGCGCCCTCGCCCTCGCGGGGCACCGGCATACCGGCCGGGGCGGCGGCCATCGGGGTGTGATCGCGGTAGAAGACACCGGCCCGTATGCCGTAGAGGCCGTAGTAGCGCGCGAGTTCGGTACGAAGGGTGGCGCGCCGCTCGTCCTCCTCCGGGGTCTTGCTGTCGCCGTCGGCGGCGGGGCGGGCCGTGACGAACTGGGCGAGGGAGGCGAAGCGGGCGGCATCGTCGATCCGGTCGACGACCACCCGCTGCTGCTCCACACCGGCCGTGATGACGCCCAGCGGGATGCCGAGCGCGAGCAGCACACCGGCCATGAGGACGATGAGCAGCGGGAGGAGTCGGGTGCGCACGTGGTCGCGGCGGCCGTCAGGAGGCCGGGGCGGCGGGCGGCCGGGGCCCCGCGCCGGCGGCCGGCACGACCAGGCGGTAGCCGACGCCGCGCACCGTCTCGATCAGGGCGGGCATCCGCAGTTTGGCGCGGAGGGAGGCGACATGCACCTCCAGGGTCCGTCCGGTGCCCTCCCAGCTCGTCCGCCACACCTCGCTGATGATCTGTTCCCGGCGGAAGACCACGCCGGGGCGCTGGGCGAGCAGGGCGAGCAGGTCGAACTCCTTGCGGGTGAGCGGAACCGAGGTGCCGTCCACGGACACCTGGCGGGTGGGGAGCTCGACGGTGACCGCACCCAGGTGCAGCGCGTCGTCGGCGGCGCTCTCGTCGGCCGGCTGGTCGGTGCCGCCGGGTGCGGTACGCCGGCTCACCGCGTGGATGCGGGCCAGCAGCTCACCGGTGTCGTACGGCTTGACGACATAGTCGTCCGCGCCGAGGTTGAGGCCGTGGATGCGGGAGCGCACATCGGAGCGCGCGGTGACCATGATGACGGGGATGGCGCAGATCTTGCGGATCCGGCCGCACACCTCGAAGCCGTCCTGGTCGGGCAGCCCGAGGTCGAGCAGCACCACCGCGAACGGTTCCGCATGGTCGGGCAGCAGGGCCTTGAGCGCTTCCTCGCCGTTGCGTGCGTGCACGACGGACAGACCGTGCTTGGCGAGCACCGCGGACAGGGCCGCGGCGACATGATCGTCGTCCTCGACGAGCAGCAGTCTCATCGGGCCTCCTTCCCGGGTGCGTGTGTACAGGCCACAGGGCATCTACGGTGATGCGAGGTGCGCGCGTCAAGAGGAGGCCACCTCCCGGCCGCCATCCGTTACCCAGCCGGTACGCCCGCGGCCACCGTCTGCCGCCGGTACCTCGGCGCCCCGCTTCACGCACAGTGTCCCTTTGCGGCCGGATCGTTATCCTCAAGTTCCCCTCAGAACTAATGACGCTGGTCGAAGGGCGTTACTAGGGTCCTCCCAACCGAGGAGGACGGAGCTACACGCCGATGAGCGAAGTATCGGTGACCAAGAACGCCGAGGGTCCCGCGCCGGCAGGGGACCAGCTGGTCGTGCTGGACAACGTGAACAAGCACTTCGGCGCGCTGCACGTGCTCCAGGACATCGACCTGACGATCCACCGCGGCGAGGTCGTCGTCGTGATCGGGCCCTCGGGCTCGGGCAAGTCGACGCTCTGCCGCACGATCAACCGCCTGGAGACCATCGACACCGGCAGCATCACGATCGACGGCAAGCCGTTGCCGCAGGAAGGACGGGAGCTGGCCCGGCTGCGCGCCGACGTGGGCATGGTCTTCCAGTCCTTCAACCTGTTCGCGCACAAGACGGTGCTCGAGAACGTGATGCTGGGGCAGACCAAGGTCCGCAGGACGGACAAGGCAGCCGCCACGAAGAAGGCCCGCGCACTGCTCGACCGGGTCGGTGTCGGCACCCAGGCCGACAAGTACCCCGCACAGCTCTCCGGCGGTCAGCAGCAGCGGGTGGCGATCGCCCGTGCGCTGGCGATGGACCCGAAGGTGATGCTGTTCGACGAGCCGACGTCCGCGCTGGACCCGGAAATGATCAACGAGGTGCTGGACGTGATGCAGCAGCTCGCCCGGGACGGCATGACGATGATCGTGGTCACCCATGAGATGGGGTTCGCGCGCTCCGCGGCGAACCGGGTCGTCTTCATGGCGGACGGCCGCATCGTCGAAGAGGCTGAGCCGAACCAGTTCTTCAACAACCCGCGCAGCGACCGCGCCAAGGACTTCCTGTCGAAGATCCTCCACCACTGAGGCCGCAGTTGGGCCACCATCAATGCCAACACTTGTTGAACCAAAGGATGTTCACCATGAGGATTCGTAAGACGGCTGCGGCCGGTGCGGTGGTGCTCGCGCTGGCGGCCACGGCGACTGCGTGCGGCGGCGAGTCGGGTTCTGCGGGCGACAAGCCGGCCGGCGGCGAGGTCTACAGCGGCGACTACAAGGTCGCCTCGGCGCCGAAGATCGACTCTGCGGTGCTGAAGAAGGCCCAGCAGGCCAAGAAGATCGTCGTCGGCGTCAAGGCGGACCAGCCGTTCCTCGGCTTCAAGGACCCCGCCACCAACAAGTACTCCGGCTTCGACATCGAGATCGCCAAGATGATCGCCGCCGACCTGGGCTTCTCCGAGAAGCAGATCGAGTTCCAGACGGTCGACTCCAACGTCCGCGAGACCAAGATCTCCGGCGGTGCCGTCGACTTCTACGTCGGCACGTACACCATCAACGACGAGCGCAAGAAGCAGGTCGGCTTCGCGGGCCCGTACTACACCGCCGGCGCGGACCTCCTCGTGAGCAAGGACAACAAGTCCATCACCGGGCCGGACAGCCTCCGGGGCAAGAAGGTCTGCTCGATCACCGGCTCGACCCCGCTCCAGGAGATCAAGAAGTCGAAGTACGGCGCCAAGACCACCGAGCTGGGCAAGTACTCGGACTGCGTCAAGAACGTGCTGGACGGCTCGGTCGACGCCGTCACCACCGACGACGCGATCCTCAAGGGCTACGCCGCGCAGCGGCCCAGCAAGCTCCGGGTCGTCGGCAAGCCCTTCACCAAGGAGCCCTACGGCGTCGGCATGAACAAGGACGACAAGGCGCTCCGCAACGCGATCACCAGCGCCCTGGAGAACCACATCAAGAACGGCGACTACCAGAAGGCGTACGAAGGCACGCTCGGCAAGTCGGGCTCGAAGTACACCGCCCCGCAGACGCCGCTGCCGCGCTACTGAGGCGCCGGCACCCGCTTGACTGCGCCGCCCCGTACGCCCGCCGCGGCCGGGTGTGCGGGGCGCGCTGTCTTCCCCCGCCCCTCGCCCCTCTTCCCACCGTCGACCTGACCGCTACCGCGGAGACCCCATGAACGTACTCCTCGATTATCTGCCCGAGTTCCGGGACGGGTTCCTCAGCACTCTGGCGATCACCGCGTCCAGCGGTCTGCTCGCGCTGGTACTGGGCGTACTCATAGCCGGGTTCCGGGTCTCCCCGATTCCGCCGCTGCGCGCCTTCGGGACGGCCTGGGTCACGTTGCTGCGCAACACCCCGCTGACGCTGCTCTTCCTGGTGGCGTTCTTCGTCGTGCCGCAGATCCTCTTCAACGGCTGGAGCCCCTTCGCCCTGGCCACTCTGGCCCTCGGCTTCTACACCTCCTCCTTCGTGTGCGAGGCGGTGCGCTCCGGCATCAACACCGTGCCGCTGGGGCAGGCGGAGGCCGCCCGCTCGATCGGCATGACCTTCTCCCAGACGCTGCGCATGATCGTGCTGCCGCAGGCCACCCGCACCGTGCTGTCGCCGCTGAGCAGCATCTTCATCGCACTGACGAAGAACTCCGCGATCGCCGGGGCGTTCAGCTACCCCGAGCTGTTCAGCGTCTCCAAACTGCTCAACGACAAGGGCTATGCGATCGCCTTGATCTTCCTGTGGACCGCCCTCGCCTACCTCATCATCACCTTCGCCATCAGCGGCTTCTTCCGGCTGCTGGAGCGCCGGATGGGGGTCGCCCGATGACCGGCCGCGGCAGACAGAGCAGCACGACGTGGGTGCCGCGCGCAGGCGGGGCGGAACGAAGCGAGGTAGGGGCATGAGCGGCGCGAGCGTTCTTTATGACGTACCGGGACCGAAGGCGAAGACGCGCAACCGCGTCTACACGGTCCTCGGCACCCTCGCGGTACTCGGGCTGATCGCGTTCGCCGTACTGCGGCTGAGCGCCAAGGGCCAGCTCGAGCCCGAGGTGTGGAACATCTTCAACAATGCCGGTGTACGGACCAACATCCGTGACGGTGTGCTGACGACGCTTCAGGTCTTCGCGGTCGCGGCGGTGCTGTCGCTGATCCTGGGCGTGCTGCTCGCGGTGGCGCGGCTGTCGGACCACAAGCCGGTCCGCTGGCTGTCGACCTGGTTCATCGAGCTCTTCCGCGCCGTCCCGCTGCTGATCACCATCTATGCGCTGTGGGTCATCTTCCTCACCAACCGCGACAGCCTCGGCCTCACCGGCAGCCAGCCGCAGTTCTGGGCGCTGGTCGTCGGGCTGACGATCTACAACGGTTCGGTGCAGGCCGAAGTGCTGCGGGCCGGCATCAACTCCGTGCCCAAGGGGCAGCGCGAGGCCGCCTACGCACTGGGCATGAGCAAGACACAGGTCATGACGACGGTGCTGATCCCGCAGGCCGTCCGGGCGATGCTGCCGACGATCATCAGCCAGCTCGTGGTGACCCTGAAGGACACCTCCCTCGGCTACATCATCACGTTCGAGGAGCTGCTGTTCACGGCCCGTCTGATGAGCACCAACATCATCGTGAACGGCAACGACACCTATGTCCCGGTCATCATCGTGACCGGCGCCATCTATGTCGCGATGTGCCTGGCGCTGTCCGCCCTCGCCAACTGGATCGAGCAGCGCGGCCGCCGGGCCAGGTCCGGTATCGAGGTGACCACGGCCGGCGAGCCGGTGGCGGCCGGCGACGCGATGGAGGTTGCCGACGCGGTGCCCGACAAGCCGGCGGGCAAGCAGGACTGAGTGTCCGGCCGAGTGCCTGCCGTGCCGTTCCGAGCGGCCCGGCCGGCACGACAGCCGTTCCGCGGCTGAGATGAGACCGTCCGGAGGCGGTGGCGCCGTCGCCACCGCCTCCGTCACTTGACGCGAGCGGCCGCAGTGGGTTGCATACGCTGTGTGATCACGCACCGGGCTCCAACTGCCAGTTCCCGCCTGTCCCGTACGTACCAGCGGCCCCGGGGAGCTGCGCCGTGGACCCGGTGATCGTCGTCGGGGCCGGCCCGGTCGGCCTCTCCCTCTCGCTCGCCCTCGCCCGCCTCGGCGTGCCCTGTGTCGTCCTCGACGAGACCACCGGCCAGGAAGACACCCGGCCCGCCCGCACCGCCGTGCTCCGCCAGGACACCGCGGCCTTCGTCGGCCGGCTCGGCTGTGCCGATGCCCTGGAGAGCGCCGGCACCCGCTGGACGGCCTGGCGCACGATGCGCCGTCGGCGCCTGCTGGAACGCGTCGCCTTCGCCCCCCAGACCCCGGACGGCGCGGCCGCCCCCGCCGCCGTGTCCCCGGTCCATCTCCCGCAGCATGCGCTCACCCGCGCCCTGCGCGCCGCCCTCGCCGACGAGAAGCTCGTCGAGATCGTCACCGGCAGCCGCCTTGCCGACCTCGAACAGGACGAGCACGGCGTCAGCGCCCAGACCCGCGGCCCCAACGGGACGTGGTGGCGCGGGAGTTACCTCGTCGGCTGCGACGGTCCGCGCTCGACGGTCCGCAAGCTGCTGGACATCCGCTTCCCGGGCCGTACGGCCGTGGAACGGCATGCCGTGGCCGCGCTGCGCTGCGAACTCCCCTGGCCCGGTGAGGCCCTGCTGCACCGGTCACCGCCCCGGCACGGCGGCCAACCGGGCAACGAGGTCTCCGCCCGTCCGCTGGCCGACGGCCTCTGGCGGCTGGACTGGCTGCTGCCGCCGGGGCGCGAACTGGTCACGCCGGACGCCCTGGTCGCCAGGATCCGCGACTCCCTGGCCGGCTGGACCACCGAATCCCCGGCGGGCGCGGCGGACGAGAGCGGCCAGGACGGCGGCGCGGTGCCTGCCCGGGGCCGCGGCCCCGGCCGGCTGGTCCCGCCGTACGAGCTCCTCGACACCGGCGTGCACACCGTCCACCACCGGCTGGCCCGGTGCTGGCGGCAGGACCGCGCCTTCCTCGCCGGGGACGCCGCCCATCTGCTGGGCGCCCTCGGTACCCAGGGCCTCGACGAGGGCCTGCGGGACGCCGAGAACCTCGCCTGGAAACTGGGCCTGGCCTGGCACCACGGCGCCTCCGAGGTCCTGCTCGACAGCTACCAGGCCGAGCGCCGGGGCGCGGTCGCGGCCCGGCTGCGCGCCGCGGACCAGGCGCTGCCGCTGCTGCGGGACGGCGGCTCGGCCCGCTGGCGGACCGTGCTTCCGGGTGCGGTGCGCGGCCGCAGCACCCTGCTGACCGACGGCCACCTGGGCCGCGGCCCGCTGGGCTCGCCGCCCGTGTACGCCCGTACCCCGCTCGCGCCGCCCGCCGCCGAGGGGCCCCTCGTCGAGACGCTCCCCGGCGCGGCCGTCACCGATGTGCCGGTGACCGCGTCCGACGGCTCGGTGGTCCGGCTGCACGACCGGCTCGGAAAGGGCCTCCTGGTGGTGCTGGTGGCGCCCGGCACGGGGGTCTGGGACCGGCGCCATTGGCAGTCGGCGGGTCTGATGCCCCGGTTGGCCGACGCGGTCGACGCACTGCCGATGGCCGCCGAGATCCTCGTCACCGAGGCCTATCCGGGTGCGGCCGCCCACACCGTGCTGCTCGTGCGGCCGGACGGCCATCTGGTCACCGCACTGTCCGGTGTCCGTCCGGCCGAGATGGCCGCCTGCGCGGACGCGGTACGGGGCGGGGCGCACGGGCGGGAGGCCGGGGCGGGCCGGGCCCGGCGGTCCGGGGGCAGCGGGGAGACCGGGGATTCCTTGGTGTTCCGGGACAACGGAACCGGGGAAGGGGAACCGTCCGCTGTTGACCCTGTGCGAACGTCCATGCTTCACTCCGAGGGTGACTGATCACAGCTCGCGATTCTGGCGGAGGGTCCATCTCGACCTGCTCCGCTATGCGGGCTGCATGTGTCGTCCGTCCTGTTGATCCTCATCTCCTTCCCCGCGCGGCCGCCTGCCCCTGTCCGGCAGCCGCGCCTCTTCGCGATCACCCAGGACGGTTTCCGTGCCCGACGTACGTACCCCTGCGCGCCCGCATACCACCGGCCATGACGGCGGGCCCAGCGCGTCCGAACTCCTCGACTTCGCCCACCGCACCGCCGCGGACACAGCGCTCATCGCCTCGCTCCCGCTCGACCCCGAAGGCCGTACCTGGATCCGGCTGGACGGGCCGGGCGGCAGCGAGGCATGGCTGATCGGCTGGCCGCCCGGCACCGGCACCGGCTGGCACGACCACGGCGGCTCGCACGGCGCCTTCGCGACGGCCGCGGGTGAGCTGACGGAACAGTCGCTCACCGCCGCCCTCCCCACCGAGGGCTGGAAGACCCTGGAACTCGCCGACGGCGTGGACCGGGAGCGCAAGCTGAGCGACGGCCGCGGCCGGGCATTCGGCCCGCACCATGTGCATCAGGTGCTCAACCTCTCGGCCGAGACCCATGCAGTGTCGGTGCACGCCTACTACCCGCCGCTGCCGTTGATGCGCCGCTACAGCCGCACCGGACCGGTACTGCGGCTCGAAGCGGTCGAGCAGCCGGAGGAATGGACATGAGCGCGATCGACGAGTTGCTGGCCCGGGTCCGGAGCGAACTGGGGCACCGGGTGGGCCCCCGGGAGGCCGCAGCGGTCCAGGAGGCCGGCGGGCTGCTGGTGGATATCCGCTATGCGGAGCTGAGGGAGCGCGACGGCATCATCCCCGGCGCGCTGATCGTGGAACGCAATGAGCTGGAGTGGCGGCTCGACCCGACGGGCGAACACCGCGCTCCGGAAGCGACACATCACGCCCTTCCGGTCGTGGTCGTCTGCAACGAGGGCTACGCATCGAGCCTCGCGGCGCTCTCGTTGCGCGAGTTGGGCCTGCACCGGGCAACCGATCTGGAGGGCGGCTTCCAGGCTTGGCGGGCAGCGGGGTTGCCTGTGGGGTGAGGTGGGGTGGCTGGGGTGGGGGGCGGCTTCGCCTCTTCCCCCCGCCCCCACCTCTCCCCCACCCCACCCACCCC
>NZ_JOHB01000024.1:0-205734 GCF_000719605.1 Streptomyces sp. NRRL S-1813 | reverse complement strand
CAGCCCTCCAGCTGCTGGAAGTCCTCCATCGACGGGTCCTGGGCTTGGAGCATGGTGCCCATCGCACCGTCGGCGACCACCACCCGCGAGGCCAGAGCCTCACGCAGCGATGCGACGCGGGACGTATTGAAGGACGATGGCGTGTTCGAGGCCATGGAGATGCTCCCGTGGTTGCGACGGCTGTCGGCTTTGCACCCTCCGGGAGAGGGCGCACCCGGCCAGCGTAGCTGCCGGTTCGGTACACGTGTTCCCCGTTCCACGCCGTGGACAGCACCCTTCCACCCCGCTGCCTGCACCAACCGTGATCGTTGACAGACTCCGGTTCGCTCAGCAAGAAGTTGCCGGATCGCTGACTCCAGTCGGCATGGACCGATATCGTTCAGCATTGTCGAACCGCTCACTTCGGAGGTTGCCCGATGGCACGCACCATCCAGTCGCTGGAGCGCGCCGCAGCGATGCTGCGGCTGCTCGCAGGAGGGGAACGGCGACTGGGACTCTCCGACATCTCCTCCTCGCTGGGACTGGCGAAGGGCACCGCCCACGGCATCCTCCGCACGTTGCAGCAGGAGGGCTTTGTCGAGCAGGACGCCGCTTCCGGCCGCTACCAGCTGGGCGCGGAGCTGCTGCGCCTGGGCAACAGTTACCTGGACGTGCACGAGCTGCGGGCCCGCGCCCTGGTGTGGACCGACGATCTGGCCCGCTCCAGCGGTGAGGCCGTCTACCTGGGCGTACTGCACCAGCAGGGCGTGCTGATCGTCCACCACGTCTTCCGGCCGGACGACAGCCGGCAGGTGCTGGAGGTGGGCGCGATGCAGCCGCTGCACAGTACGGCGCTGGGCAAGGTGCTGTCGGCGTACGACCCGGTGGCGCACAGCGAGATCGTCGAGGCGGACCGGACGGCGTTCACCCCGCACACCGTGACCGGCCTGGCGGACTTCGAGGGACTGCTGGACATGACGCGGGCGCGGGGCTGGGCCGCGGACGTGGAGGAGACCTGGGAGGGCGTGGCGTCGGTGGCCGCGCCGATCCATGACCGGCGGCGGATGCCGGTGGGTGCAGTGGGAGTCACCGGAGCGGTCGAGCGGGTCTGTCAGGAGGGTGAAGTGCGGCCGGAAATCATCGCTGCCGTGAGGGATTGCGCACGCGCTGTATCCCGGGATCTTGGTGCCGGGCGATTCTGACCGGATTCACCCCATAAGTTCACCTAAGTTTTTGGCCACGGAACCCTTGACGGGGTTCTCACGGTGAACAAAACTGCCGTTCGTCGGTCGGCATTGTCGAACACCTAACGGCAATATTCGCTATGGTGGGGCATTGCCGCGGGCCGACCACCGCCCTCTAGGAGGGCGCGGACCACCGGACGGGACCCGGGGTTCGCCTTCCCCTGGACGAAGGACAAAGGAGTCGCGGGTGTCCAGCTCCGACATCTTCATCAGCGAGACCATCGGTACCGCTGTTCTGATCTTGCTCGGCGGTGGCGTCTGCGCCGCCGTCACCTTCAAGCGCTCCAAGGCGTTCAACGCCGGAT
The DNA here is from genome assembly GCF_000719605.1 of Streptomyces sp. NRRL S-1813. Lineage (NCBI taxonomy): Bacteria > Bacillati > Actinomycetota > Actinomycetes > Kitasatosporales > Streptomycetaceae > Streptomyces > Streptomyces sp. NRRL S-1813. The sequence goes on along the minus strand of NZ_JOHB01000024.1, from coordinate 204,206 downwards.
GGGTCGCCATCGCCTTCGGGTGGGGCTTCGCCGTCCTCACGGGTGCCTACATCGCCGCGAAGTCCGGCGCACACCTCAACCCTGCGGTCACCATCGGTGTCGCCATCAAGGGCGGCATCGAGTGGAACCAGGTGCCCGTCTACCTCGGCGGCGAGATGCTCGGCGCCATGATCGGCGCGGTGCTGGTGTGGATCACGTACTACGGACAGTTCCAGGCCCATCTGAGTGACCCCGAGGTCCTGGCCGACCACACCGGCGAAGAGGGAATGGTCGACCAGTCCGCCGCGCCGTCGGCCGGACCGGTCCTCGGCATCTTCTCCACCGGCCCGGAGATCCGGAACGTGGTGCAGAACCTGGCCACCGAGATCATCGCCACCATCGTGCTCGTGCTGTCGATCCTGACTCTCGGTCTGAGCGACAACGGAAAGGGCGTCGGCGTCATCGGCACCCTGCTGGTCGCTCTGGTCGTCACCGGCATCGGTCTGTCGCTGGGCGGTCCGACCGGGTACGCGATCAACCCGGTCCGCGACCTCGGTCCGCGCATCGTGCATGCGCTTCTGCCGCTGAAGAACAAGGGCGGTTCAGACTGGGGCTACGCCTGGATCCCGGTCGTCGGCCCGCTCATCGGCGGGGCCATCGCCGGGGGCATCTACCAGGTGGCGTTCGCCTGAGCCGCCTGACCGCCCCGACTCCGCCCCCACAGACTTCTTGGAGCACACCATGAGCGACACCCCCAGCACCTCCTCGCACGGCCACGGTCCGTTCATCGCGGCCATCGACCAGGGCACCACGTCCAGCCGCTGCATCGTCTTCGACAAGGACGGCCGGATCGTCTCGGTCGACCAGAAGGAGCACGAGCAGATCTTCCCGAAGCCGGGCTGGGTCGAGCACGACGCCACCGAGATCTGGACCAACGTCCAGCAGGTCGTCGACAGCGCCGTCCACAAGGCCGGGCTCACCGCCGCCGACGTCAAGGCGATCGGGATCACCAACCAGCGCGAGACCACCGTCCTGTGGGACCGCACCACCGGTGAGCCGGTCCACAACGCCATCGTCTGGCAGGACACCCGCACCGACGCGCTCTGCAAGGAGCTCGGCCGCAACGTCGGCCAGGACCGCTTCCGCCGCGAGACCGGCCTGCCGCTGGCCTCGTACTTCGCCGGCCCGAAGATCCGCTGGCTGCTCGACAACGTCGAGGGCCTGCGCGAGCGCGCCGAGCGCGGCGACATCCTCTTCGGCACGATGGACTCCTGGGTCATCTGGAACCTGACCGGCGGCGTCGACGGCGGAGTGCACGTCACCGACGTCACCAACGCCTCGCGCACCATGCTGATGAACCTCCACCGCCTGGAGTGGGACCCGAAGATCCTCACGTCGATGGAGATCCCGGCAGCCGTCCTGCCGGAGATCAAGTCGTCCGCCGAGGTCTACGGCCGCGCCACCAGCGGTGTGCTGGCCGGTGTCCCGGTCGCCTCGGCGCTCGGTGACCAGCAGGCCGCGCTGTTCGGCCAGACCTGCTTCGAGCAGGGCGAGGCCAAGTCCACGTACGGCACCGGCACCTTCATGCTGATGAACACCGGCCACGAGCCGGTCAACTCCTACAACGGGCTGCTGACCACGGTCGGCTACCGCATCGGCGACCAGCAGCCGGTCTACGCCCTGGAAGGCTCCATCGCCGTCACCGGCTCGCTCGTCCAGTGGATGCGCGACCAGATGGGGCTGATCAACAGCGCGGCCGAGATCGAGACCCTGGCCAGCACGGTCGAGGACAACGGCGGTGCGTACTTCGTGCCGGCCTTCTCCGGCCTGTTCGCCCCCTACTGGCGCTCGGACGCGCGCGGTGTCATCGCGGGCCTGACGCGCTATGTCACCAAGGCGCACATCGCGCGCGCCGTGCTCGAGGCCACCGCCTGGCAGACCCGCGAGATCACCGACGCCATGACCAAGGACTCCGGCGTCGAGCTGACCGCGCTCAAGGTCGACGGCGGTATGACCTCCAACAACCTGCTGATGCAGACCATCTCGGACTTCCTGGACGCCCCTGTGGTGCGCCCGATGGTCGCCGAGACGACCTGCCTCGGCGCTGCCTACGCGGCCGGACTGGCCGTCGGCTTCTGGTCCAGCACCGACGAGCTGCGCGCCAACTGGCGCCGGGCCGCCGAGTGGACCCCCCGGATGGATGCGGCCACCCGTGACCGCGAGTACAAGAGCTGGCTCAAGGCCGTGGAACGGTCCATGGGCTGGCTCGATGACAGCACTGTCGAGGAGTAAACATGAGCACCCTGCAGAGCGTCCCGGCACTCGGGACGCACCCGGCCAGTGGTTCGCACGCGAGCCGTGCCGAGACTCGGGAGCAGCTTTCCAAGGCGACGTACGACCTCCTGGTGATCGGCGGCGGCATCCTGGGCATCTCCACCGCCTGGCACGCCGCACAGGCCGGACTGCGGGTGGCCCTGGTGGACGCCGGTGACTTCGCCGGCGCCACCTCCTCCGCCTCCTCCAAGCTGCTGCACGGCGGTCTGCGCTACCTCCAGACCGGTGCGGTCAAGCTGGTGGCGGAGAACCACTTCGAGCGGCGTGCGGTGTCCCGTCAGGTCGCACCGCACCTCGCCAACCCCCTGACCTTCTACCTGCCCGTCTACAAGGGCGGACCGCACGGCGCGGCCAAGCTCGGCGCGGGCGTCTTCGCCTACTCCGCGCTGTCCGCGTTCGGCGACGGCGTCGGCCATGTCATATCCCCGGCCAAGGCCCAGCGCGACGTGCCGGAGCTGCGGACGGACAATCTCAAGGCCGTGGCCGTGTATGGCGACGACCAGATGAACGACTCCCGGATGGCGCTGATGACCGTCCGTGCGGCGGTCGAGGCCGGCGCCACGGTCCTCAACCACGCCGAGGTCACCGGACTGCGCTTCACCCAGGGCCGGGTCACCGGTGCGGAGCTCAAGGACCGCACGGACAGCCAGGAGTTCGGCGTCAACGCCCGCCTGGTCCTCAACGCCACCGGCCCGTGGGTGGACCACCTGCGCAAGATGGAGGACCCGAACGCGGCCCCCTCCATCCGGCTGTCGAAGGGTGCGCACCTGGTCCTCAAGCGGACCGCGCCCTGGAAGGCCGCGCTGGCCACCCCGATCGACAAGTACCGCATCACCTTCGCCCTCCCCTGGGAGGACATGCTGCTGCTGGGCACCACCGACGAGGAGTTCGAGGGCGACCCGGCGGATGTCGCGGTCACCGAGAAGGACACCGCCCAGATCCTGGACGAGGCGGCCTTCTCCGTCCGCGACCAGCAGCTGTCGCGCGATCTGATCACGTACTCCTTCGCGGGTCTGCGGGTGCTGCCCGGCGGCCCCGGCGACACCTCCAAGGCCAAGCGCGAGACGGTCGTGAGCGAGGGCAGCGGCGGCATGCTGTCGGTGGCCGGCGGCAAGTGGACGACCTTCCGGCACATCGGCCGTACGGTCATGAACAAGCTCGCCGCGCTGCCCGGCCACCCGCTGGCCGACGACATGGAGCCGATCGCGCACCTGCCGAAGAAGCTTCCGCTGCCCGGTATCGCCAACCCGAACGCGGTCGCGCACCGGCTGCTCATCGACGGCGGTACGCCCGGTCCGCGGATGGCCCCGGAGACCGCGCGGCACCTCGCCACCCACTACGGCTCGCTGTCCTTCGACATCGCCCGGCTGGCGAACGAGAATCCGGCGCTGGCCGAGCGCATCCACCCGGACGCGCCGGAGATCTGGGCGCAGGTCGCCTACGCCCGTGACAACGAGTGGGCCGAGACGGTCGACGATGTGCTGCGCCGCCGCACGACCCTGATGATCCGCGGCCTGGCCACGGAGGACGTGCGGGCCAAGGTCAAGGACATGCTGGCCGGCTGACGGCAGCGCACGGCCGCGGCGGACAGCGGCCGACGGGGCCTGACGGCACCTCACGGTGACGTACAGCGCGTGACGATGGGGCGGTCCACGGGGGCCGCCCCATCGCCGTATCCGCCGGTGGCACCGTATGCGGGGCCGGAGCGGGGCGGGCCGGTGGTCACTGTCAGTGGCGGCTGCGATGATGTGCACCGAGACGCATCAACGGGGGGATGACGATGGCTCGGCAACGATTGCGCCGATGGCGGCGTGCGGGGAAGTGGGCGGCCTGGGCGGTCGCCGTGCTGATCGTGCTGCCGGTGGCGCTGGCGGGTACGGCGCTGCGCGCCCAGTACGCGGGGGCGGCCGCTCCGCAGACGACGACCCGGGGGCGGGATGCGCTCTGGCTGGGGCATGCCTGGGTGGACGGGCGGCGGGACTCCTCCGATGTGGCGGCGCTGCGGCGGCGGATCGAAGGCTCCGGAATCCGCGATCTGTACGTACACGCCGGGCCGTTGGAGCATGACGGCACCCTCCCGCCGGCCCGTCGCGCCTATCCGCGGGCGCGGTGGCTGATCGGCGCGCTGCACCGTGCCCTGCCGTCGGTGCGGGTGCACGCCTGGCTGGGCGACCGGCTGGTGTACAAGTCGGGTGAGCGGGGCGGGCTGCGCCTCTCGGATGCCGCGGCCCGCCGGGCGATCGTGGCAAGCGCCCGTCAGGTGCGGGCGGACGGGTTCGCCGGCGTCCATCTGGATCTGGAGCCGCTGCACTCCGACAACACCGACTATCTGCGGCTGCTGGACCGGCTCGGGCCCGCGGTCCGGGAGGGGGGCGGGCTGTTGTCCGTCGCCGTGCACCAGATCGATCCGCTGCCCGGACTGCACACGGTCAGCGGGGCGGTCACGGGCCACCGCAAGTGGATATCCCAGCGCTTCTTCGGGCAGGTGGCACGCCGGGTCGACCAGATCGCGCTGATGTCGTACGACACCGGTATGCCGGCCGAGAGCCTGTACGGCGGCTATGTGGCGCAGCAGACCAGGCTGGCACTGGAGGCGACGGGGCCTGACACCGATCTGCTGATGGGTCTGCCGTTCTTCCACACCGACGGCATCGGCCATCACGCCTCGGCGGAGACGGTACGGGCCGCGGTGCGGGGCATACGTCTCGGGCTGACCCGCGAGGACCCGGGGCGCCGGCGGTTCGGAACGGCGCTGTATGTCGACTTCGCCGCCACGGACGAGGACTGGGCTGCGTACGGGAGCGGATGGGGGGCGCGTGACAGGTCATAATGAGCTCAGACATCGGATGTCTGTGACGACATCCGGGTGGCGGTATCCGGGCGGGTCCGAGCGGGGAGGTCGGCATGGCGGTCACCGACGAGGCCATCGAGAAGATCAAGGGCATGATCGTCTCCGGCGCGCTGCGGCCGGGCGACCGGCTGCCGAAGGAGAGCGAGCTGGCGGCCGAGCTCGGCCTGTCCCGCAACTCGCTGCGCGAGGCGGTGCGGGCGCTGTCCCTCATCCGCATCCTGGATGTGCGCCAGGGCGACGGTACGTACGTCACCAGCCTCGATCCGCAACTCCTGCTGGAGGCCATGAGCTTCGTGGTGGACTTCCACCGCGATGACACGGTGCTGGAGTTCCTCGCCGTCCGCCGCATCCTGGAGCCGGCCGCCACGGCGATGGCGGCCGGCCGGATAGGCCTGGCGGAACTGGATTCCCTGGAGGCCCAGTTGAACGCGCTGGGGCCCAGCCCTTCGGTCGAGGACCTGGTCGCCGGCGATCTGGAGTTCCACCGCGGGATCGTCGCGGCGTCCGGCAACTCCGTGCTCTGCTCGCTGCTGGACGGGCTGTCCGGGCCGACCACCCGGGCCAGGATCTGGCGAGGGCTGACCCAGAAGGACGCGGTGGCCCGCACCCTCACCGAACACCGCGCGATCCTCGGCGCGCTCCGCGACCGGGACGCCGAGGCGGCGCGGGCGTGGGCGACGGTCCATATCGCCAGCGTGGAGCAGTGGTTGCGCTCGTCGCTGTGAGGTCCGCGCCCGCCGCCGCGCCGCCGGTCAGACCGCGAAGCCTCCGTCCACCGCGATCGAGGCGCCGGTGATGTAGCGGCCGCCCTCACCCGCCAGATGGGCCACGGTCGCCGCAACATCCCAGGCCCGGCCGTACGCCCCCAGGGCGGTGAGCCCGGCCTGCATCTCCGCGCCCTCGCCGTCGGCCGGGTTCATCTCGGTGTCGATCGGGCCCGGGGTGATGAGGTTGGCGGTGATGCCGCGCGGCCCCAGCTCCTTGGCCAGGGTCCTGGTCAGACCAGTGAGGGCGGCCTTGCTGGTGGCGTAGAGAGTGCCGCCGGGAAAGGCGACCCGCTCGGCCATGCAGCTGCCGATGGAGATGATCCGGCCGCCCTCGGTCAGATGCGCGGCCGCGGCCTGCGCCGCCAGGAACGGCCCGCGGACATTGGCCCGCAGCACCCGGTCGACATCGTCGAGGGAGATCCCCTCGACGGGGCCCATCACGCCGGTGCCCGCGTTGTTCACCAGGATGTCCAGCCGCCCGAACCGTTCGACGGTGGCGGCCACCGAGAACCGCACCGCCTCCGCGTCACCGCTGTCGGCCCGTACCGCCCAGGCCTGTCCGCCGCCCCGCTCGATCTCCTTGACCACCTGCTCGGCCTTGTCCTGCCGGCTCAGGTAGGTCAGGGCCACCGCCGCGCCCTCGGCGGCCAGCCGCAGCGCTGTCGCCTCGCCGATGCCCCGGCTGCCGCCGGTCACCAGGGCCACCTTGCCGGTGAGCGGCCGGGTGCCGTTCGCCGCCGCAGTCGTCGCCGTCATCACGGTCGCCGTCATGTCATCACCTTTGCGTCGAGTCATCCGTGGTCATCCGCAGCCGACCGCAGTCGTACGGAGCCGGCCGGCTTCCGCCGGAGGTGCACCGCTGTGCCGGTGTTCTCCGCGGTATGACTCGATCCTCCGGCGCGGCGCGATCCGAAGCCGGCGGGATCCGGACACCACATCGGCGGGCCGGAGAACCTGCGGCTACGAGGCCCCGACTCCGTACACCCGCCCGGCCGTTCCCCCGAAGACATCCGACCGTTCCGCCTCCCCGAGGTGGCCGGTGGCCGACTCCGCGAGCGCCACGACGTCCTCGTAGCCGGCGGCCAGCGTGCACACCGGCCAGTCGGAGCCGAACATCACCCGGCCGGGCCCGAAGGCCTCCAGCACGTGCCGGGCGTAGGGGAGGATCTGCTGCGGCCGCCAGGCGTCCCAGTCGGCCTCGGTGACCAGCCCGGACAGCTTGCAGCTGACGTTCGGCAGGCCGGCGAGCGCGGTGACGGCGTCCGCCCAGGGCTGCCAGTCCCCCGCCGCGACCGCCGGTTTGGCCGCGTGGTCCAGCACGAAGGACAGCCGCGGCACGGCGCGTACCGCGGTCTGTGCGGCAGGCAGTTCGCGCGGGGTGACCAGCAGGTCGTAGACCAGCCCGGCGTCGGCCAGCATGCCCAGCCCCCGGAGCACGTCCGGCCGGATGAGCCAGTCGGGGTCCGGTTCGTCCTGCACCTGATGCCGGACGCCGACCAGCCCGGGGGGCAGCGCCGCGAGGACCTCCGTGAGCGCGGGATCGGGCAGATCGGCCCAGCCGACGACGCCGGCGACCGGCCCCTCCCCCGCTGCCAGGGTGAGCAGTTCGGCGGTCTCCTCGTACGAGGACGACGACTGGACGAGGACCGTGGCGTCGATGCCGTGCGCGGTCAGATGCGGGGTGAGGTCGGTCAGCGCATAGCTGCGGCGGATCGGATCGGCCCACGGCCCGTTCATCCACGGCTGTTCGCGCCGGCTCAGGTCCCAGAGGTGGTGATGGGCGTCGATACGCATCAGGGGCGCGCTCCGGGTCGGGCTCAGTGGTGCAGGGGCAGCGGCAGATCCGGATCGAGCAGGCCGCGGGCGACGAGCGTATGCCACAGCGCGTCCGGGATGTCATGGGTGAACAGTGCGGCGTTCTCGGCCATCTCCTCGGGGGTGGCGGCGCCGACGACGGCGGAGGCGACGCTGCGGTGCCCGAAGGGGAAGCGGAGCGCGGCGGCCTTGAGGGGAACATCGAACTCCGCGCAGACGGCGGCAAGTTGACGCGCCCGCTCGACGAGGGCGGCGGGCGCGGGTGCGTAGTTGTAGGGCGCTCCGGGTGACGGGTCGGCCAGCAGACCGGAGTTGTAGACGCCGCCGACGACCACCGAGGTGCCGCGGCGCTCGCACTCCGGCAGCAGATCGTCGAAGGCGGTGCGCTCCAGCAGGGTCCAGCGGCCGGCGCAGAGCACCACATCCACGTCCAGGCCGGCGACCAGGCGGGCCAGCACATCGCTGTGATTCATACCGAAGCCGATGGCGCGCACCACGTGCTGGGCGCGCAGCTCGGCGAGGGCCGGGAAGCCGGTCTCGTACACCTCGCGCAGGTGGTCCTCGACATCGTGCAGATAGACGATGTCGAGGGCGTCCACACCGAGCCGCTCCAGGGACGCGTCCAGCGTGGCGCGGATGCCGTCGCGGGAGAGGTCCCGCACCCGGGCCCGTGCGGGGGTGTCGACAAAGCCCTCACCGGCCGCCCGCTCCCCCGGCGCGAGCGGGCGCAGCCGGCGGCCGACCTTCGTGGAAAGGGTGTAGCCGGCCCGGTCGCGGCCGCGCAGCGCCCGGCCGAGGCGTTCCTCGGACAGTCCCACGCCGTAGTGCGGCGCGGTGTCGAAGTAGCCGGCGCCGGTGGCGAGGGCCGTGTGGACGACGTGCCGGGCCTGCTCCTCGGGGACCGCGCGGTAGAGGTTGCCGAGCGGTGCGCAGCCCAGGCCCAGGGGCGGGACGGTGACGCCGGTCCGCCCCAGCTCCCGCGGGCCGTACGGGGGATGACTCATGGCGAACCTCAGTCCTGCTTCTCGCCGCTGGTGAAGCGGGAGATGACCAGCGCGATGATGATGATCATGCCGTTGAGGAACTGGGTCCACAGCGGTGGCACGCCGCCCAGGGTCATCACATTGATGACGAGCTGGAGGGTGAGGACGCCGGTGAGCGCGCCGAAGAGGGTGCCCCGGCCGCCCTTGAGGCTGATGCCGCCGATCACCGCCGCGGCGAAGACCTGGAAGATCCAGCCGTTGCCCTGGCTCGCGGAGACCGCGCCGTAGTGGCCGGTGTAGAGGATGCCCGCGAAGGCGGCGAGCACCCCGCCGACGGCGAGCACGATCCAGGTGATGCGGTCCACCCGTACGCCGGCCGCGCGGGCCGCCTCCGGGTTGCCGCCGATGGCGTACAGCGCCCGCCCGTGCCGGAGGTAGCCGAGAGCCGCGCCGCCGAGCGCGAAGAGGGCGAGGCAGATCCAGACGGCGGCCGGGATACCGAGCCAGTCGGCCTTGCCCAAGTAGGCGAAGGACTCCGGGACATTGCCGAGGGACTGGCCCTCGGAGATGCCCACTTGCAGGCCGCGGAGCATGGTGAGCATGCCGAGGGTGGCGATGAAGCCGTTGACCCGCAGGGTGAGGATGAGGAAGCCGTTGGCGGCGCCGATCGCCGCGCCCACGGCCAGGCAGAGCGGGACCGCCGTCCAGGCGGGGAGGAGTTCCAGCCCGGCGAAGCGGGCGCCGTGGGCGGGCATCACCAGCCACAGGGCGACCACCGGGGCCAGCCCGATGGTGGACTCCAGCGACAGGTCCATCCGCCCGCTGATGAGGATCAGCGCCTCGCCGAGCACCAGCAGGCCCAGTTCCGTGGACTGCTGGATGACGCCGATGAGGTTGTCCTGGGTGAGGAACGCGGGCGACACGATGAAGCCGATGACGCCCAGCACGAAGATCACCGGCACCAGGGAGAAGTCCCGCCAGCGGGCCGGATCGATCCGGGGCCGCCTGCGCGGCGGGCCGTCCACCGCGTCGGTGGCCGGCGGCGTTGCGGTCTCGGTCATGGTGCGGTTCCTTCCGTTCCTTCCGTTCCTTGCGTCCTGCGGAGGTCCGGTGCGGGTGCCCGGCCGGGACCGGTCGCGCCGGGCGGGGCGTCCTCGCCGGCGCCTGTACTGCCGGGCGGGGCGTCCTCGGCGGCCGCCGCCATGCCCTCCATCGCGGCGACCAGTTCGTGGTCGCGCCAGCCGGCGGCGAATTCGGCGGTCACCCGGCCGTGGAAGACCGCCAGCACCCGGTCGCAGATCCGCAGGTCGTCCAGCTCGTCGGAGACGATCACGGCGCCGCTGCCGCCGTCCGCGACCTCCCGTACGACGCCCAGCAGCGCGTCCTTCGACTTCACATCGACGCCGTTGGTGGGCCGGACGGCGACCAGCACGGCGGGCTCGCGGGCCAGCGCGCGGGCGATCACGACCTTCTGCTGGTTGCCGCCGGAGAGCCCGGACACCGGCTGCCCCGGCCCGGTCGTCCTGATGTCCAGTGACGCGATCATGCGCCGGGCGAAGGCGCGGGTCCGGGACGGCAGTACGGTGCCCAGCGGCCCGAGCTGGTCGGCGACGGTGAGGGTGGCGTTCTCGGCGACGCTGCGGCCCGGGACGAGCCCCTCGCGGTGCCGGTCCTCGGGGACGTAGCCGATGCCCGCGGCGAGGGCGTGCGGCACGCTGCCCGTACGGACCGGCCGCCCGCGTACCGCGATCCGGCCGCCGTCCGGGGCCCGCAGCCCCGCCAGCGTCTCGCCGATCGCGGTGTTCCCGCTGGCCGTGGCGCCCGCGAGCCCCACCACCTCACCGGCCCGTACGGTCAGGTCGAGCGGCGCGAAGTGCCCTTCGGCGGACAGCCCTTGGGTCCGCAGCACCGGCTCCCCCGCCGGCCGCGCCCCCGGCCGCGGCTGCCGCGCGGGCGCCGTTTGCTCGCCCGTCATCGCCGCCACCAGCGCGTCCTTGGCCAGCCCCGGGACGGACGCGGTCAGTACATGCCGGGCGTCACGGAAGACGGTGACGGTGTCGCACAGTTCGTGGACCTCCTGGAGGTGGTGCGAGATGAACAGGAAGGCCACGCCCTGGGCGCGCAGTGCACGCAGCTTGCCGAAGAGCCGGTCGATACCGCCGGCGTCCAGCCGGGCGGTGGGCTCGTCGAGGATGATCAGCCGGGCGCCGAAGGACAGCGCGCGGGCGATCTCCACGAACTGCCGCTGCTCGACGCCCAGTTCCTTGATCCGGGCGGCCGGGTCGACCTCGACGCCGTACCCGGCGAGCAGTTCGCGGGCCCGTTCGCGCAGCGCCCGCCAGCGGATGGTGCGCTCCCCCTGGAACCGGTTGAGACAGAGGTTCTCCGCGACGGTCAGCTCCGGCACGGTCATCGACTTCTGGTACACGCAGGCGACCTTGCGCTGCCAGGCCGCGGTGTCACCCCAGCCGGGCGCGGGCTCGCCGCCGAAGGTGACCCGGCCGGCGTCCGGGCGTTCCATGCCGGTCAGCACGGACACCAGGGTGGACTTGCCGGCCCCGTTGCGGCCCACCAGGGCGTGCGCCTCCCCGGGACGTACGGTCAGCCGGGCGCCGTCGAGGGCGACGGTGGGACCGTAGCGTTTGACGATTCCCTCGGCGTGCACCGCCGCCGTGCGGTCGTCCGTATCCACCGCTACTTCTTCTTCTCGAGCTGGTTGGCCCACAGCTTGTTGTCGTCGACGGTGTCCTTGGTGACCAGGGGCGCCGGCAGCTGGTCCTCCAGACCGTGCTTGATCTTCACGATGGCCGAGCCGTGGTCGGTGGGCCCCGGCTTGAAGGTCTTCCCCTCCAGGCCTGCCCTGGCGTAGTACAGCGCGTACTTGGCGTAGAGGTCGGCGGGCTGGGAGAGGGTGGCGTCGATCTTTCCGGCGCGGATCGCGTCCAGTTCGTCCGGGATGCCGTCGTTGGAGATGATGGTGATGTGCCCGTCGGAGCCGGCCGGCACGAGGCGCTTCTTCTGCTCCAGGAGGGCGAGCGTCGGCTGGAGGAAGGCGCCGCCGGCCTGCATATAGATGCCGTCGAGGTCCGGGTGCTGGGCGAGCAGGCTCTGGAGCTTGCCGGAGGCGACCTCGCCCTTCCAGTCGGTGGCCAGCTCATGCACGGTGATCTTCGGGAACTTCTTCTTCATGCACGCCGCGAACGCCTCGGAGCGGTCCCGCCCGTTGATCGAGCTGAGGTCGCCCTGGAGTTCGGCGACCCGGCCCCTGCCGCCCAGTTTTCTGCCGAGGTAGTCGCAGGACTTCTCGCCGTAGGCGCGGTTGTCGGCGCGTACGACCATGTAGACCTTGCCCTCGTCGGGGCGGGTGTCGACGCTCACGACCGGGATCTTCTTCTCCTCCAGGCGCTGGAGTGCGGCGGCGATGGCGCCGGTGTCCTGCGGTGCCATCACGATCGCCTTGGCACCCTGGTCGGTCAGCGCCTGCACATTGGAGACGACCTTGGCGATGTCGTTCTGCGAGTTGGACAGCGGCAGCGCGGCCGGTCCGCCTTGGTCCAGGTCCTTTTCGAGGTACTGCTGGTAGGAGTTCCAGAAGTCGGTGTCCGTACGGGGCATGTCGATGCCGATCTTGCCGCCCGCGGCGCTGCTGCCGCGGTTGCAGCCGGCGAGCGCGGCGGTGGCGAGCACCACGGCACAGGCCGCCGCGCCGGTCGTACGCAGTCTCATGGGTGGTCCCTCGGTCGTGGTGTGCGGCTGGGATGCGGGGCGCTGTACGGGTCGTGGCCGGTCAGGTGGCGGGCCGCAGCCGCAGCCCGTGCATCCCCCCGTCCACGGCGAGCGCCGTCCCCGTGATGCCGGAGGCGGCCGGGGACGCCAGCGAGGCGATGGCGGCGGCCACTTCCTCGGCAGTGACCATCCGGCCCATCGGCTGACGGGCGTGGAGGGCGGCGCGTTCGGCGGCCGGGTCGTCGGCCCGGTCCAGCAGCCGGCCGACCCACGGGGTGTCGGCGGTGCCCGGATTGACGCAGTTGACGCGGATGCCCTCGCGGAGGTGGTCGGCGGCCATCGCGAGGGTCAGCGAGAGGACCGCGCCCTTGCTGGCGCTGTAGAGCGCGCGCTGCGGCAGGCCGGCGGTGGCGGCGATGGAGCAGGTGTGGGTGACGGAGACCCGGCCCGGGGCCTCGGCGACGGCACGGCGCAGCGCCGGGAGCGCGGCGCGGGCGGTGCGCACCAGGCCCAGCACGTTCACGTCCAGGACCCGGCTCCACTCCGCGTCGTCGTTGTCCTCGACGGTGCCGACGGCGCCGATACCGGCGTTGCCGACGAGGGTGTGCAGGGTGCCGCCCAGCTCCCCCACCGCTTCGGCGACGGCGGCGCGTACCGCGGCGTCGGAGGTGACATCGCCCTTGACCTGGATCGTCCCGGCGGGCGCGCCGGAGGCGTCCCGGTCGAGGACGGCGACCTTGGCGCCGCGCGCCAGCAGCAGGGCGGCGGTGGCCGCACCGATGCCGGAGCCGCCGCCGGTGACGAGTGCGGTCATCCCCTCGAAGTCGGCCGGCGCCCGGCCGTGGTGCGGTCCGGAACTCATGCGGGGACCTCCTGTTCGCCGTGCCGGCTCTGCGGGGGCCGACGGGCGCGCCACACGGGCCCGTCGGGGAAGCGGTGGGCGGCGACCGACGCGGGCTTCATCCGGGCCGAGAAGCCGGGCGCGGTCGGGGCACGGTAGCGGCCGCGCTCGACGACGACGGGATCGCTGAAGTGGTCGTGCAGATGGTCGACGTACTCGATCACCCGGTCCTCCCAACTGCCGGACACCGCCACGTAGTCGAACATCGCCAGATGCTGCACCAGCTCGCACAGCCCGACCCCGCCCGCGTGCGGGCACACCGGTACGCCGTACTTCGCGGCCAGCAGGAGGATCGCGAGGTTCTCGTTGACCCCGGCCACCCGCGCCGCGTCGATCTGGACGAAGTCCACGGCGCCGGCCTGGAGCAGCTGTTTGAAGACCACCCGGTTGGCGACATGCTCGCCGGTGGCGACCTTCACGGGCTGGCCCGAGCGCACCGCGGCATGCCCCAGGACGTCGTCCGGGCTGGTCGGTTCCTCGATCCAGTGCGGGGCGTACGGCGCGAGTTCGGTCATCCAGCGGACCGCCTCGGCCACGTCCCAGCGCTGGTTGGCGTCGACGGCGATCCGTACGCCGGGGCCGACCGCGTCCCTCGCCAGCCGCATCCGCCGTCGGTCGTCGTCGAGGTCGGCCCCCACCTTCAGCTTGATCTGCCCGAAGCCGTCGGCCACCGCCTCCTTCGCCAGCCGCACCAGCTTGCTGTCGTCGTAGCCGAGCCAGCCGGGCGAGGTGGTGTAGGCGGGGTAGCCCTCGGCCTTGAGGCGGGCGGCGCGCTCGGCCCGGCCGGGTGCGGCGGCGCGCAGGATGGCCAGCGCCTCGCCCGGGGTCAGGGCGTCGGAGAGGTAGCGGAAGTCGACCAGGGAGACCAGTTCCTCGGGCGTCAGCGCGGCGAGGAACTCCCATACCGGCAGGCCGGCCCGGGCGGCGGCCAGGTCCCAGGCGGCGTTGACCACCGCGCCGGCCGCCATCTGCATCACGCCCTTTTCGGGGCCGAGCCAGCGCAGCTGGGAATCGTGGGTGAGGTCGTGGTGCAGTGCGGCGAGCGCGGCGGCGGTGACGGGCACGGGGCGGCCGACGACGTACGGCGCGAGGGACCGGATCGCGGCGGCCATGACATCGTTGCCGCGTCCTATCGTGAAGCAGAGGCCGTGTCCCGGAGGTCCGCCGGCGGTGTGCAGCACGACGTAGGCGGCGGAGTAGTCGGGGTCCGGGTTCATGGCGTCCGAGCCGTCGAGCTGCTCCGAGGTGGGGAAGCGGACGTCATGGACCTCGAGCCCGGTGACGGTGTCGGTCACAGCCATGCGCATGCCCCCTGGGATGTTGCGGAAGAACATCGGACCTTTCCGGGTCATCCGATGTATAGACCCGCCGCCAAGGCAGCGTCCAGACCCCGTACGGAAGTTGACCGAACAGCCCCCGCAACAGATCGGATGAATCGCGACCCCTTCACGCAAAGGGGCTGCGGACCGGCACCACGGACGCCGTAGTCTTGGGAACGCACGTAATGGAACTGCTGCCGGCAGCCGCCCCAGGCGGCCGGACCGGTCGGAAGGAGGCGCTGGGTGATCGAGCTCGAGGGGGTGCCCGAGCTGATCGACCCGGTCATGGTGGCCGCGTTCGAAGGCTGGAACGACGCCGGCGACGCCGCCTCCGCCGCGGTCGCACATCTGGACCGGGAATGGAAGGGCGAGGTCTTCGCCGCGCTGGACGCGGAGGACTACTACGACTTCCAGGTGAACCGTCCCACCGTCTTCCTGGACGGCGGCGTACGCAAGATCACCTGGCCGACGACCCGGCTCTCCGTCGTCCGCGTCGGCGACACGAACGGCAAGGGGCGGACCCGCGATCTCGTCCTGGTCCGCGGTATCGAGCCCAGCATGCGCTGGCGCTCGTTCTGCAACGAAATCCTGGGCTTCGCCCACGAGTTGGGCGTGGAGATGCTGGTGGTGCTGGGCTCGCTGCTCGGCGACACCCCGCACACCCGCCCGGTGCCGGTCAGCGGGGTGACCTCCGACGCGGATCTCGCCGGCCGGCTGGATCTGGAGGAGTCGCGCTACGAAGGCCCGACGGGCATCGTCGGCATCCTCCAGGAAGCCTGCACCCACGCGGGCGTCCCCGCGGTGAGCCTGTGGGCGGCGGTGCCGCACTACGTCTCCCAGCCGCCCAACCCGAAGGCCAGCCTCGCCCTGCTCAACCGCCTGGAGGACCTCCTCGACGTCCGTATCCCGCTCGGTGAGCTGAGCGAGGACGCACGCGCCTGGCAGCTGGGCGTGGACCAGCTGGCGGCCGAGGACAGCGAGGTCGCCGAGTACGTCCAGTCGCTGGAGGAGGCGCGGGACACCGCGGAACTCCCGGAGGCGTCCGGCGAGGCCATCGCCCGCGAGTTCGAGCGCTATCTGCGCCGCCGTGACCCGCAGGCCGGTCCCGGCGTGGCGACCGAAGGCGGGCTCACCGAAGGACGCGACAGCTCCTACCTCCGCGACTCCACCAGCGGCCGCACCCGCCCGCCCCGCCCGGTGCCCAAGGAACCGCGCGAGCCGAAGCCCGGCGACGAGACGGGTACGGGACCGAAGGACACGGGCAAGGGCTCCGCGGACGCGCCCGACCCCTCAGGGGGCCCGGACTCCGCCGGCTCCGCCGGTTCCCCGAAGCCGGAGGACGGCCCGGAGGACACCGGCAGCTGAGAGCGCGGACCGCACCACAGCACACCAGGGGCGCCGGACCGGCCATCGAGCCGGTCCGGCGCCCCGTGCGTCACTCCGCCCACCCGGTGCGGACCGCGTTCATCCCGAGCAGTGGAACCGCGCCCCCGCCCAGTCGCCGTGATCGCCGGACTTCTTGCCGTCCGTATCGGTCACCTTGAGCCGGACGTGCCGGGCCCCGCCGAGCGGCACGTCCACCGCCACGGGCGCGGACTTCCCGGTCAGCTTCGGTGAGGTCCACAGCACCTTGCCGTCCGCCTCCACGGAGAAGGCGGCCTCCCCGTAGTCGGCGATCTCGTCGTCGATCCCGGCATCCGCGGTGAAGGACGTACAACGCCCGCCGGCGAAGAACTCGAGGTCCGAGTCGGCGTGTGTCCCGATGCCCTTGTCGTACGTCTTCCCGGCGAGGGTGAGCCGATGGCCGTCCGACGCCCCCGACTCGCCGTTGCTGCGGTTGCGTTCGGCCGGCCCGTAGCCATTGGCTTCGCTCAGCCACTCCAGATCGCTCGCCCAGGTGTCGCCGCTGGGCGCCGGCGGTACGGGCCGCACCTCGAAGCGGTGCACCGCCGTCCGCGGCGCACCGGCCGAGCGGTAGCGGACGGTCGCGGTGACCGTGACCGGGTCCGCGCTCCGCGCGTCCTGGGGCGCGGTGAGCGTCAGCGCGTCGCGCCGGGTGGTTCCTGCGGCGATCCGTGGGTGGCGCACCGGCGCCGAGACGGTCCAGCCGTCCGGCGCGGACAGCGACACCGACACCCCGTGTGCCGTACGGGATCCCGCGGTGACGGCCGTCCGTACGGTCGTCGCCGCGCCCTTGGTCACCTCCTGGCCGCCCGGTGAGGTGACCGTGACCGCCGCGCCCGGAGTCCTGCCGCCGACCGCGCTGGCGCCCGTCAGCTTCAGCCCGAAGGCGCGGTCGGTGGGGCGGGAGGCGGTCTTGATCCGGACGACACCCGCGCGGTCGGCCGGGTCGTGGAACCAGCCCTCGCGCGCCGCCTCGAACGCGCCCGCGGAAGGCAGCCGCTTCAACGCCCGGCCGTCCAGCGCGACGCCGCGCGGCGCGTCCCCGGTGTGCACGGTGAAACGGTACGGCCGGGCCGTCTGCTTGCCCCGGAACGAGCCCCGGGAGGCGCCGACGTCGATCCGTACGTCGCCGCCACCGGAGCGCGGCGCCGTCACCCGCACCCGCTGGGTGGCGCTGTGGCCGTCCCGGTGCGCACGGGTCACACCGTCGTCCTCGTAGAGCGTGAACGAGGAACGGCCCTGCGGATAGATGTCCCAGGCGAGCGGCGAGTGTGCCGTCCGGTCCTGGTACGACCTGATGCCCGGCCACATGGGCACGGCGGCACCGGCCTTGACGAACAGCGGCAGGGTGTCCAACGGGGCGCTGTAGCCGTCGACCGTGGCCGGGCCCCGGTAGGTGCGCCCTGACCAGTAGTCGACCCAGGTGCCCTTCGGCAGATAGATGCCGTCGCGGGTGTCGCTGTCCTTGTAGACGGGCGCGACGAGGAAGTCCTGGCCGGTCAGGAACTCGTACTTGGCGGCGTCGGTGGCGGCCTTCGGGTCGTCGGGGTATTCGAGCGACAACGGGCGCACCGGCCCCACGCCGGTCCGGGTGGCCTCCGCCGCGTAGGAGTACATGTACGGCAGCAGCGACTCCTTCAGCTTCAGATACTTCCGGCTGATGGAGGTGTAGGGCTCACCGCGGCGATAAGGCTGTTTGTCGCTGGCGGCCCAGCCGTCCATCGTCATCATCGCCGGGAGGAAGGACTTCCACTCCAGATCGCGGACGTAGGTCTTGGCGCTGCCGCCGAAGATGCCGTCCACATCGCCGGTCGTGTAGGCGAGGCCGGACAGCGTCGCGCCCGCGTAGGTCGGTATCTGCCAGCGGATGTAGTCCCAGGTGCCGCTCTGGTCACCGGACCACTGGACACCGCAGCGCTGCGCCCCCGACCAGCTCTCCGGGGCCCAGGTGAAGCCCCGCGCATCGCTGTTGTCCTCGATGCCCCGGTACGCGTCCTTGCAGCCGTCCAGCGCGAATTTGTAGCCGTCGCCGACCCAGGCGACATCCAGCTTGACGA
This sequence comes from Streptomyces sp. NRRL S-1813, assembly GCF_000719605.1. Lineage (NCBI taxonomy): Bacteria > Bacillati > Actinomycetota > Actinomycetes > Kitasatosporales > Streptomycetaceae > Streptomyces > Streptomyces sp. NRRL S-1813. The sequence continues at coordinate 186,070 of NZ_JOHB01000024.1, read as the reverse complement.
TCCGCTGGCCGGCCTTGACCTGGTCGGCGAGTTTGCCGATACCGTCCTCGGTCCACAGGCCGAGCTTCATCTTCCGCTCGCCGAGGCCCTTCGAGGTCCCCGCGAGATTTTCGTAGCCGCAGCCGTAGCCGTCGTTGACCAGCATCCAGCCGTTGGGCAGGTCGTGCTGCACATACCCGTCGGCGATCTTCAAGGCGTCCAGGGTGTGCCGCTCCCCCCGGTTCGCATTGTGCAGATAGCAGTCCGAATCGCCGATCTCCAGGCCGTACACCGGCGGCAGGAAGGGCTTTCCGGTCAGCGAGGTGTACTGGCCGATGACGTCCTTGGCACCCGGCCCGGCGAAGTAGTAGGCGTCGAAGCGCCGTTCCTTCGCACGCGTCGTCACCGGCTGCTCGAAGGCGTAGGTGTTGGGCGCGTAGGTGTTGCGGAAGACGCCGTACCCCGCGGAGGAGAGGTAGAACGGGACGGAGTTGGGGTGTCCGCCGTCGTCCCAGTGGTAGTCGACGCCGACCTCGACGGTGTGTCCGCGGTGTGAGGTGTTGCCGCGCCCGTTCTGCATGCCGGCGCCGTAGAACTGCTCGTCGGCGCCGCGCGCAAGGGTCTGGGTGGTGGTCTTGTCGTCCCAGCTCAGCCCTTTCGCCTCGGACCACACCAGCGAGCCGTCGGCCCGTCGCAGCTCGAAGCGCAGGGGCGCCTTGAAGGCCTTCAGGGTGACCTGGGAGGTGCTGAGTTCGTAGGCGTCCCCGGCGTCCCGCCAGTGGGTGGCGGGCGGCGCGCCCTGGGGCAGCACGATGTCCTTGCCGGTGGGGTCGGAGAACGTGCCGTCCGGGGCGAGTTCGACGCGGAAGGTACGGTCCGTCACGAAGCTGACGCGGGCCTCGGCGCGGCCGGCGTGCAGACGGTAGACGGGCCCGTCCGCCGCGAAGCCGGTGATGTCGCCGACGGTCTGTGCCGGTGCGGGGCCGTCGGCCCGTACGCTGCCCACCGGCCCCGCGACGGCCGCCGCGAGCCCCAGCAGCGCGGCAACGACCGCCGCCCGCAGTCCTGTTGGTTTCCTCATGCCCGCAGCTCTAGCGCGCCGCCGGGCGCGGCGACCATGGACTCTCGGTTCCCGTTGCTGGACTTCTGGCCGGAGGGGCGGGGGCGTTCGGGGTGAGGGCAGTAAAAGGGGCGCCCCCGCCACTCGGCGGAAGCGCCCCGTAGGACGGAAGGCGACGGTCAGCGGGCGGCCGTCACAGGGCCACGCCGAGGAGCGCGTCGACCGCGCGGGAGACGAGGCCGGGAGCGCCCTCGTCGGTGCCGCCGTCGGACGCCTGCGCGGCGGCCCAGCGGTCCACGGCCTCAAGGGCGGCCGGGGAGTCCAGGTCGTCGGCGAGCGCCGTACGGATCTCTTCCAGGAGAGCGTCGGCGGACGGGCCGTCGGGACGGGAGACCGCGGCACGCCAGCGCGCCAGCCGCTCCTCGGCCTCCGCCAGCACCGAGTCGGTCCACTCCCAGTCGGCGCGGTAGTGGTGCGCGAGCAGCGCCAGACGGATCGCCGCCGGGTCGGTGCCGTCGCGCCGCACCGTGGAGACGAAGACGAGATTGCCCTTGGACTTGGACATCTTCTGACCGTTCAGGGCCACCATCCCGGCGTGCACATACGCCTTGGCGAACGGGTACTCGCCGGTGAGCGCCTGGGCGTGCGAGGCGCCCATCTCGTGGTGCGGGAAGGCGAGGTCGGAGCCGCCTCCCTGGACGTCGAAGCCCATGCCGAGGTGGTCCAGGGCGATGGCGACACACTCGATGTGCCAGCCGGGCCGGCCGCGGCCCAGCGAGGCGCCGTCCCAGCTCGGCTCGCCGTCACGGGCGGCCATCCACAGCATCGGGTCGAGCGGGTTCTTCTTGCCCTCGCGCTCCGGGTCGCCGCCGCGCTCGGCGGACAGCAGCCGCATCGCCGCGGCGTCCAGGCCGGACACCTCGCCGAAGTGCGCGTCGGACTCGACGGAGAAGTAGGTGTCGCCGTCCAGCTCGTAGGCGGCGCCTGCTTCGCGCAGCCGCTCCACCAGCGGGACGATGCCGGGTATCGACTCGACGGCGCCTATGTAGTGGCGGGGCGGCAGCATCCGCAGGGCCGTCATGTCCTCGCGGAAGAGGGCGGTCTCCCGCTCGGCGAGCGCCGTCCAGTCGTCGCCGGTGGCCACGGCCCGCTCCAGCAGCGGATCGTCGACATCGGTGACGTTCTGCACGTAGTGAACCTGGTGCTTCGTGTCGAGCCACACGCGCTGAACGAGGTCGAACGCGTTGTAGGTCGCCGCGTGCCCCATGTGGGTGGCGTCGTACGGCGTGATGCCGCAGACGTAGATACGGGCGACGGGACCGGGGTCGAGGGTTACCCGTCCGCCGGTCGCGGTGTCGTGGATCCTCAGGTCGCGGCCCTGGCCAGGCAGGGCGGGGACCTCAGAAGCGGGCCATGCATGCATGCCCTGAGCCTAACCGGACGGATGTTCCGCATACGAACCGGATCAGAGGTCTGGCCGGAAAGGCGGTCTTGTGTACGGCGGCCGAACATGCAAGGGAAGTCCGGCGATGTCAGACGGCGCCCCGCCCGGATGTCACACGGGCGGCCAGGGAATGGCGGGCCATTCGCCGCTCGGCTCCGGGTGCCGGCCGCTGCTCAGCAGCGCGGCCACCCGCGCCCGCAGCGCGTCGATCTCGTCATCCGTGATCAGTTCGGCCAGTCGGGCGGCGAGCGACGTGCCGCCCGCCAGCTCCCGCTCCAGGCCGCGCAGGGCCTCCAGCGCCTCGTCGGTCAGCGGCTCCCCCGCCCACCCCCACAGGAGCGTGCGCAGCTTGTCCTCGGCGTTGAACGTCACGCCGTGGTCGATCGCGAAGAACTGTCCGCCGGCGCCCGGCAGCAGATGGCCGCCCTTGCGGTCACCGTTGTTGATCACGGCGTCGAGCACCGCGAGCCGCCGCAGCCGGGGGTGGTCGGCGTGCACCAGCAGCGCCGTACGGCCGTCGCCGATCTGCGCGAGCCCGACCGCCTTCCAGCCCGGCGCCGGCTCCTCGTCCTCCACCAGCGCCAGCAGCTCGGGCACCTCGTCGCTGTTCTCCGGCGGATCGATCCACTCCTGGACCATGCCGGTCCCGTACGGGCCCTCGCGCAGCACCGTCGGGGGGATCAGATCCCAGCCGCAGGCGCGGGAGATCTCGTACGCGGCGACCTCGCGCTGGGCGAGCGTGCCGTCGGGGAAGTCCCACAGCGGGCGCTCGCCCGCGACCGGCTTGTAGACGCAGGAGGCGGTGTGGCCGTCGTGGGCGACCGTGCAGTAGAGCACGGCGTTGGACGCCTCCTGGATGCGGCCGCGTACGGTCAGCTCACCGTCGGCGAGCACGGCGTCCGGCAGGCCTGTGGCGGGCTCCGGTGCGGCCGGCGGCGGGTCCTGCGCCTCGGCGGGACCGGGCAGCGGCGCGGCCGGCCCGACTGCGGGTTCCATGGCGCTCAGGCGTCCCGTCGGTATCCGTTCTGGCGCGGGCATACGTGTCCCTCCGGGTCGAGCGGCAGGCTGCACAGCGGGCACGGCGGGCGGCCGGCGTTGACGACTTCCAGCGCCCGCTTGGCGAACGCCCTGGCCATGGTTCCGGTGAGACGCACCCGGAGCATCGGCGGGCCGTTCTCGTCGTCCTGGAGCAGCCGCTCCTCGGCGTCGGCGAGGTCCTCGTCGTTGTCCGCGTCCAGCTCGACCAGGGCCTGGGCCTCGACGATCATCCGCTCGTCCTCGCCGTCCCAGGCGAGCGCCATCGTGCCGACCCGGAACTCTTCCTCGACGGGCGATTCCAGCGGAGCGGAGTCGGACAGCTCGGTGGGCGAGACGGCGGGCACCGGGGCGTTGCCGCCGCTGCGCCGTACGACCTCGTCCAGCAGCTCGTCGATCCGCTCGGCGAGGGCTGCGACCTGGGTCTTCTCCAGGGCGACGCTGGTGGTGCGGCCGGAGGCGGTGGCCTGGAGGTAGAAGCTACGGCGGCCAGGCAGCCCGACCGTACCGGCCACGAAGCGGTCCGGCGCGTCGTAGAAGAACACCTGACGGGACAACGTCCTGCTCCGATTGCTCGACTGCGGGGTCACTGCGGTCGCTGCACGTCCTGCGGTCACTGCGCGGATCGCAGGTGCGTGGCGGGCAGCGCCGTCGCACCACCCTACTGCGCCGACTGATCACGCTGCTCCCGCACCACCGCCGACGGCCGCGTCCCGCTCGGCCGCCGGGCTGCCGCCGTCCTCCCGGGGCGCGAGCGATCCGAAGTCCCCGGTGTCCCCGAGCCGTACGAGGTAGGGACGCAGCCGGGTGTAGCGGATCGCGGTGACCGAGCAGGGCTCGACGGAGATCCGCTGGAAGAGGTCGAGGTGCATGCCCAGCGCGTCGGCGACCAGGGATTTGATGATGTCGCCGTGCGAGCACATGACGTAGGCCGCCTCGGGGCCGTGCGCCTCCTCGATACGGGCGTTCCAGTCGCGCACCGCGTCCACCGCGCGGGCCTGCATGGCGCGCATCGACTCGCCGCCGGGGAAGGCGGCCGCGGACGGGTGCCGCTGGACGACCTCCATCAGCGGCTCGTCGCCCAGTTCGGCGAGTTTGCGGCCCGACCAGTCGCCGTAGTCGCATTCGCTGATCCGGTCCTCGATGTGCAGCGAGAGCCACGGCCGGGCGTCCAGCAGCGGCGCCACGGTCTCCCGGCAGCGCTGGAGCGGACTGGAGACGACGGCGGTCAGCGGCACCTGGGAGAGCCGTTGGGGCAGTGCGGCGGACTGGGCGACGCCACGCTCGTCGAGGGCGACGCCGGGCGCCCGCCCGGCGAGCACTCCGGCGGTGTTGGCGGTGGAGCGGCCGTGCCGCAGCAGGATCAGCGTGGGCATGAGCGCCACCCTACGTTCCTTGCCGGTGTTCCTGGCAGGTGGCGCTGTGACGAGCGAGAATGCCAAGTGTGATCGTGGACAGCGCCATCTACCGGGACGGCCGCCGCGCCGAGTGTGCGACCGACTTCTCCCGTGCGCTGGAGGAGGCCCGGGCCAAGGGGGACGCTTTCCTGTGGCTGGGGATGCACGAGCCGACGGAGGAGGAGTTCGCTCTCGTCAGGAGCGAATTCGGGCTGCACCCGCTGGCCGTCGAGGACGCGCTCAAGGCGCATCAGCGGCCCAAGCTGGAGGTCTACGACGACTCGCTGTTCATGGTGCTGAAGCCGATCACCTACGACGACCGGGCCGACACGGTGACGGCGTCGGAGCTGATGGTCTTCGTGGGCGAAGCGTTCGTCGTCACCGTCCGGCACGGTGAGGCCAGCCCGCTGGCGGCGGTGCGGCACCGGCTGGAGGAGCACCCGGAGATCCTGCGGCACGGCCCGGGGGCGGTGCTGTACGCAGTCAGTGACGCGGTGGTGGACCACTACATCGAGGTGTCAGCCGAACTCCAGCTGGATCTGGAGGAGTTGGAGGCGGAGGTGTTCGCTCCGGTACGCGGCAGGGACACCAAGAACACCGCCGCCGAGATCTATGCGTTCAAGCGCGAGGTGCTCGAATTCCGCCGGGCGACCGGCCCGTTGGCGGAGCCGATGGCCCGCCTTCAGAATCCCGGGGTGCCGTTCGTGCACGACCACGCCCGGCCCTTCTTCCGCGACGTCGACGACCATCTGACCCGCGCCAACGAGTCGGTGGAGGGCCTGGACCGGCTGCTCTCGGACATCCTCTCCGCCCATCTGGCGCAGATGGGCGTACGCCAGAACGACGACATGCGCAAGATCTCGGCCTGGGCGGCGCTGGCGGCCGTACCGACCCTGATCGCCGGCATCTACGGCATGAACTTCGACTACATGCCGGAGCTGAAGTGGCATCTGGGCTATCCGACGGTGCTGCTGGTCATGGTCATCATCGAGGTGTCGCTGTACCGGCTGTTCAAGCGCCGCGGCTGGCTGTGACGCCACGGGGCCGGACGGCCGGAGGCGCCGGGCCGCCGGCCGGCCGGGCCTGCCGGAGGACTCAGGCGAACTCCGGCGCCGAGGTGGCCGGGCCGCCCAGCGGGTCCCGCCGCTCGGGCATCCGGAGGCTGACCATCCGCCGCCAGCCGCCCAGCCGCTCATAGCCGTACATCGCCCGGATCCCGGCGGTGAGCGCGCCGGATTTCGTCGTCGGCCACTTCAGGATGCGGCCCATGTGGTCCATCACGGCCAGGCTGACGTCCCGGTAGACGACGAGCTCGGCGTGCGCGCAGTCGTGCAGGATCCGCTGGATGGCCCGGCCGTGGCCGAGGCGGGCCAGCCGCAGCAGCTCCTCGTGGCAGTACGCGAGGTGGTTGTCCTCGTCGTGGGAGATCACCTTGATCGCCTTGCCCACCTCGGGGTGGTGGCCGAAGTGCTTGTTGAGCATCACCATCTGGTCGGCGGCGCGCTGTTCGGTGACCCGGCTGTGGGCGAGGTAGGTGATGATGTCGAGTTCGGTGAGCGGCTCGTCGCGGCGCAGCTTGTCGTGCGCCAGACCGATGCCCTGCCGCTCCAGCAGCGCGGTGTAGTCGGTCTCCCGGGGGACGTCGGTGGGCGTCAGGCCGCGCTTGCGCAGCAGGGCGTGGAAGATCCGGCCGTGCTTGTCCTCGTCGGCGCCGTGCCGGGTGACCTTGGGCGCCAGCTCGCGCATGGAGGCGGGCATGAGGGCGGCGATCCTGCCGTTCTCCCAGCCGCCCTGCGCCTCACCGCTGGCCGCGATGGAGCAGAACAGGCGGTAGGAGCCGTCGTTGTCGACGATCTCCTGGAACAGGCTTCGGGCCGAGAACATCTGCGCCACCTCCGAACGGACACACCCGTAAAGGAAAAGTCAAATGGGGTGTTCCGTCCGCGGCAACCGCAGCGGTGGCCCGTACGGCCGTTCGGGCGATATCTGTCCTGGTGGAAGGCGTAACCCGGGCACTCGTCACCGCGTTGTGCTGCGTGACGGCCGTGGCGGGGAGGATCCCCCGAGCCCCCACCACGGCCGCGGGCCTCGCCGGCCCGGCGCCGCGGGCGCCGGGCCGGGTGCGGGGCATCCGGGCAGGCTCCCCTGGAGGGCGCCGCTGCCTCCGTGACCCAGGCGTTTTCGTTTGGATCAGGCACGCGAGCCCGGCCTGATCCGTATCCAGAGGCCCTACGCCAGACCGGCGCGCTCCAGGGCCTCGGTACCGGCCCGCAGCGACGCCAGGCGGTCTTCCAGGGTGAAGCCCGCCGGGGCCAGCGTCAGGGTCGTCACTCCGGCCGCCGCGTAGGCCTGCATCCGCTCGGCGATCCGCTCCACGGAACCGAGCAGCGTGGTCTGGTCGATGAGCCGCTCCGGGATCGCCGCGGCGGCACCTTCCTTGTCGCCGGACAGGTACTTGCCCTGGATCTCGGCGGCTTCCTTCTCGTAGCCCATGCGTTGTGCGAGCTGGTTGTAGAAGTTCTGCTTCGGGCTGCCCATACCGCCGACGTACAGGGCGGTGTACGGACGGAACATGTCGGCCAGCGCGCTGACGTCCTTGTCCGCGCCGACGGCCAGCGGCAGCGTCGGACAGACGTCGAAGCCGTCCAGCGTCTTGCCCGCCTTCTCCCGGCCGGCCCGGAGGTGCGAGATCGCGGTCTCCTCCAGGTGGTCGGCCGAGGGGAAGATCAGCAGCGCGCCGTCGGCGATCTCGCCGGTCTGCTGGAGGTTCTTCGGGCCGATCGCGGCGATGTAGAGCGGGATGTGCTCGCGCTGCGGGTGGACGGTGAGCTTCAGCGGCTTGCCGGGGCCGTCGGGCAGCGGCAGCGTCCAGTGCTCGCCCTGGTAGGACAGCCGCTCGCGCGTCATGGCCTTGCGGACGATGTCCACGTACTCGCGGGTGCGCGCCAGCGGCTTGTCGAACTTGACGCCGTACCAGCCCTCGGAGACCTGCGGCCCCGAGACGCCCAGGCCGAGCCGGAAGCGGCCGCCGGAGAGCGAGTCCAGGGTCGCGGCCGTCATCGCGGTCATCGCGGGCGCACGCGCCGGGATCTGGAAGATCGCCGAACCGATGTCGATCCGCTCGGTCTGAGCCGCGACCCAGGAGAGCACGGTGGCGGCGTCGGAGCCATAGGCCTCCGCTGCCCAGCAGACGGAGTAGCCGAGGCGGTCGGCCTCCTGTGCCACCGCGAGATTGTCGGAGTCCATCCCGGCGCCCCAGTAGCCGAGGTTGATGCCAAGCCTCATGCCGCTCCCCTTACCCATCAGTAACGTCGCTGTTCCGGGGACTGTAGCGCGCACCCCCGCCGGTCGTCATCGGCGGGTTGTCCACAGGTCCCCTGTTCCCGGCTCATGGCCAGTAATCTCAAGGCCCATGGAGCAAAGGCACCTCGGCCGTACGGGTCTTCGCGTGTCCCGTCTCGGGCTCGGCACCCTGAACTGGGCCCGCGACACGGACGAGCAGGAAGCCGCCGACCAGCTCAAGGCGTTCTGGGAGGCCGGCGGCAGCCTCGTGGACACCGCCGACATCTACGCCGACGGCGGTGCCGAGTACCTCCTGGGCCGGCTGACGGAAGGGCTCGTTCCGCGCGAGGACCTGGTGATCGCGACCAAGGCCGGCAGCATCCTGGAGGCGGACCGCCGCGTCGACGGCTCCCGGCGCCATCTCCTGGCCGCCCTGGACGCCTCCCTGGCGCGGCTGGGCACCGACTACATCGACCTGTGGCAGCTGCACGCCTTTGATCCGCACACGCCGCTGGAGGAGACCCTGCACGCCCTCGACCTCGCCGTCACCAGCGGCCGGGCGCGCTATGTGGGGCTGTCGAACTTCTCCGGCTGGCAGCTCGCCAAGGCCGGCACCTGGCAGCTCGCGGCGCCCGGTGTGCGCAACCGGCTGGCGAGCACACAGATGGAGTACTCCCTGCTCCAGCGCGGCATCGAGCGGGAGGTGCTGCCCGCGGCGGTCGATCTCGGTATCGGTCTGCTGCCGTCGTCGCCGCTCGGCCGCGGCGTGCTGACCGCCAAGTACCGCCATGCCACTCCGGCCGACTCGCGGGGCGCCTCGGAGCATCTGGCGGCGTTCGTCGCGCCCTATCTCGACGAGACGGCGGGCCGGGTCGTCGAAGCGGTCAGCACCGCCGCCGACGGACTGGCCGTCACCCCGCTCCAGGTCGCGCTCTCCTGGGTACGCGACCGCCCCGGAGTCACCGCACCGATCCTGGGCGCCCGCACAGCGCAGCAGCTCAGAGCCGCATTGTCAGTGGAGACCCTTAGTCTTCCTGACGAGATCCGCCGGGCGCTGGACGATGTATCGGCTCCGGTGCACCACTACCCCGATCACGACTGGAGCACGCTGTGAGTACCGACCGCCTCGCCGGCGAAACCCCGCCCGAGCAGGAGGCCGCGCCCGGGACTGCGGATGCCCAGACACCCGAGGACACCGCGGCGCCGGGCGCGGACGCGTCGGCGCCGCAAGACTCCGCGGACCCGCGCGAGGACGTGACGACTCCGGAAGACTCCGCGAGCCCGGGTGAGGACGCAGCGGCTCCGGACGGCCCCGCGACGCCGGGCGCGGACGCGACGGTGAGCGAGCCGGCGCCCGCGGCTGCCGGAGACGAGGCCGGGACCCCGGACTCCGGTGCGGCGCAGCAGCCTTCGGTGTCCACGTCGGCCAAGGCGACGGCGGACGCGCTGGCGGCGGCCGTGCGGGCCGTGGAGAGCGGCGAGCGCGCGGCCGCTTCGTTCTTCAACGACGCCCCGCGCCCCGCCAAACCGGCCGCGCCCGCCGCCCCTTCCCCCAAGGACGCCCGGGACGGCGGCAGCACCCCGCAGGGCGGACCCACGGGCCCGGCCCCGGAAGTGGCCCGGCCGCGTGCCGCAGAGGAGGCCGGCGGTCCGGCCCGTCCTCCCGTCGCGGACGGCGGTGCCATGAACCCGGCCGGTGCAGCTGCCCCTGCCGGTCCGGCCCCCGCCGCCCGCCCCGCCATGACCACGGCCCCCGGGATCGAGGGCGTACGGCAGGTCCTCGCGGCGGGCGGCGCCCCGGAGACGCTGGCCGAGCCGGCCGCTGAGGCGCTCGGGGAGCGGGCGGCCGAGGCATTGAGCGAGGACCCCTGGCAGCTGCTCGGCGTGCCCGGGGTGCGCCCCGAGCAGGCCGACGGCTTTGCCCGGGCGCTGCTCGGCGCCGCTTGCGGGCCGGGCGATGAGCGGCGCGCCCAGGCGCTGGTCGGCTGGCTGCTGGAGCAGGCCGCCGTGGCCGGGCACTCCGCCCTGGAGGCAGCGGCGCTGCGTGCGGCGCTCGCCCAGCGCTCGGTGCCCGACCCCGATGAGGCCCTCCAGACCGCCATCGCGGACGGTGCCGTGCTGGTCTTCCAGGACGCGATCGAGGAACCGGGCCGCGCGCGTCCCGCCGCGGGTGACGACGAGGAGGAGCAGCCGGTCCGGATCCTGCTCGGCCTGGACCGGTTCGCGATGGCCGAGGAGAGCGTCGCCGACGGTCTGGCCCGGCTGCTGAACACCTTCGAAGCGGTGGCGGAGCCGGAGCAGGACACGGCGGCGGAGGCCGAGGAGCCCGGCGACGGAACGGCCGGTGCGCAGTCGGCGGCCGCCGAGAGCGGCCCGTCCGCCGAGAGCGCCGCCGCCTCCGAGGCCGGAACCGCCGGCGCCCTCGCCGACGCCGACGACACCCCGCACCGGCCCGTCCGCCCCTCCGCCGCCGCCTGGGAGGCCGCGGCGGCCGCCGCCTTGTCACCGTCGGCCGCGGAGCTCATTGGCGCCGCCGCACACAGCGGTCTGGTGGCACACACCGGCGCCGAGGCGGCCCGCGCCGAACCGGCCGCGCTGATCGCCGCGGCCCGCTCGCTGGGACTGCGGGCGTTCGGCGCCACGCACACCGAGAACGGCCGCCGACGCCTGGCCGCGCACCTCACCGCGAGCGCACCGGAATCCACTGCCGCCGGCTCCACGGATCCCGGCACGGCCGCGGTGACCGTCTCCGGCCTGCTGTCCGGGCAGCAGGGGCCGGGCCGGGACGCGGACGGTGCGCTCGCGCTCGATCTGCTGGTCGTACTGGACGCCCCGCAGCTGGATCTGGAGACCGCCGCGCTGCTCGTCGAGTCACTGACCGACGGGACCCGCCTGGTGCTCAGCGGCGACCCGGGCGTCCTGTGGTCCGCCGGTCCGGGCCGGCTGTTCGCCGATCTGCTCACGGCCCGCTTCTGCCCTCAGGTCGCCTCGCGTACCCCGGACTTCGGCCCGATCGGCGAGCTGGTGTCGGGCATCGGCATCGGTGAGCTGAGCCAGGTCGAGGCACCCGGCAAGGAAGTGGTGATCGTCCCGGTGCGGGATGCCGGCGAGGCGGTGCACCGCACCGTCCAGCTGGTCGCCGACTCCGTGCCCCGGGCGCTCGGTGTCCCCACGGACCGGACGCAGGTCATCACGGTCGGCCACGGCGGCGCGGCCGGCACCCGCGCGCTCAACGCCGCCCTCAAGGAGCGGCTCAACCCCGGCCCCGGCCGGTTCGGCGGTTTCGACCCCGGCGACCGCGTGGCCTACGCCCCGGCACCCGGCCGCACGGTCCCCGGCACGGTCACCGGCGCGGACGCGGCCGGACTGCATCTCGACTGCGACGGCTCCGCGACCGTGGTGCCGCGCGAGCAGGTCGGCGCGGGAGCCGTGCGCCACGGCTGGGCGCTCACCGCGCATCAGGCGGCCGGGACGCGCTGGCCCGCCGCGGTGGTCGTACTTCCCGGGGACGCCGCCGGCGGTCTGACCCGCGCCTGGGTCTACACGGCCTTCAGCCGCGGCGAGCAGCATCTGTCGGTGGTGCAGGGCGCCGACCAGGCGCTGCCCCGCGCGGTCGCCGAGGTGCCCGTCAAGGAGCGCACCACCCGGCTGCGCACTCTGCTCCAGCAGAGCGTGCAGAGCGCCGAGGAGCCCTCGGCGGCCGGCTGAGCCCGCCCCGCCCGCTCCCCCGCTCACGCAGCAATAGGCCGCTGTCCCGGCCCGTCGGCAGGTTTCTGCTGACGGGCCGGGACAGCGGCGTATGCGGTCAGGGTGCGACGACGGCGGGGCAGGAGCGCACCCCGGAGCGCGCTCACCGTTCGTGGTCGAGCGGCTCCAGCATGTCGTCGTCGCCCAGCTCCTCGTCGAAGACCGCGCTGACGTCGAAGCGGCACACCACCCGCTGCGGGTCTGCCTGGTCGAACGGCGCGGACAGCCACTCCCCCGGCTCGGCCGGGTCGTCGGCGGCCGCCACCCACAGGGTGGAGTCGCCCTCCTCCAGGCCGAATTCCTTGTGCCGGGAGGCGATCTCGTCCGGTTCGAACTCCCCGAAGAGCACACCGAGCGCGGCATGCACGCTGGTGCCGACGACCGCGGCGGCATCGGCCCCGCTGCCCGCCGCCTCGTCGGCGGCGTCCGGATCAAGATCGGCGATGCGCTGGGCCTGGTGCAGCAGCCGCTGCGGTTCGGCAACGGTGTAATCGCGCCGGATCAGCACGCTCAGCGCGCTCGGTTCCTCCGGACCCGCGTAGGCGGGCAGCGCGTCGTTCCCGGGGATCTCGAAGGGGGTGACCTCGTCGTAGGTGTCGTACAGCAACTCGTCATAGACCTCAGCCGCCGCGGCGAGCTCGTCGAACGCGGCGTAGACGGCCGGGTCATCCTGCCCCGAGCGGCGTTCGACCGCGTCGAGGTGACGGTCCAGCGCGGCTTTGACCGCCTCGGCGGCGGCACGTACCTCGGCAGCGGAAGGCTGCGCAGCATCAGACATAGTGCAGACGCTATCCGTACCGGGGCCGGTCCCGCACAATAGATGCGATGCCGGAATACGAATTCTGCGATGTGTACGTGCCCCGGGGAGTCTCCCGGAAGGCCGCCACACGCCTGCTGACCGACCATGCCGAGTACGGACACTGGGAGTTGGACCGACTGCGCCTGAACCCGGACGGCAGCCGCAAGGTGCGGCTGCGCCGCCGGATCATCCGCCAGCTCCGCGCCACCTGGTGAGCGCCACCAGCGCCTGAACACGGCAGAGCGGGCCCCGCTCTCGGCAGGGCCCGCTCCGTGGAGCGCCAGTGCGCTAACTGCTGCTGATCACCGGCGTGCGGCGCGCGCCTTGCGGTAGAGCAGGGCGCCCCCGAGCAGCATTCCGGCGCTGGCCGGGACCGCATAGCCGATCGACCCCGCACCGGTCTGCGCGAGGTGCCCGACGGGCTTGGCGGGCGTCACCTGCTGGCTGTGCCCCCCGGTCTGCGGCTTCGTACCCGGCTTGTGCGGGGTCTGCTGGCTCGGGTTGCCCGGCTGGTGGGGCTTGCCGGGCTGGTGCGGCTTGCTCGGGTGGTGCGGCTTCCCCGGGTGGTGGGGCCTGCCCGGGTGATGCGGCTTCCCCGGGTGGTGGGGCCTGCCCGGGGTGTGCGACGACCCGTTGGCGCAGTGGTTGCCGAAGGCCGGGTTCAGCAGCCCGCCCCCCGAGACATTGTTGCCGCAGGCATTCACCGGTACGTCGACCGGAGCCTGGACATTGTTGCCCGACACAACACCTGGAGAGTTCGAGGTGCTGCCGGCGGCGCCGGCACCCGTGTGCCCGCCCTGGTTGTGGTGACCGGCGTGGTGCCCGCCGCCACCGACGTTGGCGCAGCGGTTGCCGAACGCGGGGTTCAGCAGCCCGACGACATTGACGGTGTTGCCGCAGGCGTTCACCGGAACGTGAACCGGTACCTGAACATTGTTGCCGGATCCCACGCCGGGCGAGTTTGCCGCGCCTCCGGCGGCTCCCGCGTCGGCCTGTGCATAGCCGGCGGCCAGGGCGAGTACGCCACTGGCGGCCGCCATGGTGATCAGGCCCTTTCGTGCGACCTGTCTCATAGGTTGTTCCCCTGCCTAGTGCCTTACAGGAATACGGGCAAGTGGCGTGGAAGATCCACCCGCCCGCCGAATACCCAGCGGCTCCGGAATGCATGGCACGCCTTCCGGAGCTGGGCTGAGTCAGACCCTTACGGATGCAAATACAACGCCAAAGGACGCCGGAAGGTCACTTGTTGACGCAGCCCGCACCGAACGCGGGGTTCAGCAGCCCGATCACGGAGACCGTGTTGCCACAGGCGTTCACCGGAACGTGGACCGGCACCTGGATGGTGTTACCGGAAACCACACCAGCGGAGTTCAGGGACGCGCCCTGGGCACCCGAGTCGGCAACGGCCAGGCCCGCACCGGCGAGCACGACACCGCCGGCAACTGCCGCAGCGGCGACGATCTTCTTGATCATTATTCCTCCTTGTAGGCAATACGATCCCAGCCGCGGACCGCACTCACTGCAACGAGGAAAATGCTGTTGAAGCTACGAACACATCGGCCCGTTCACTCTTTTCAGCGAAGGCAGCGCGAAAGGCAGGAAATCCGCGCCGAATTCAGCTCTGGTCGATGAACCGATCGAGCACCCGCACCCCGAACTTCAGTCCGTCCACCGGCACCCGCTCGTCCACACCATGGAACATCCCTGCGAAGTCCAGCTCCGGCGGCAACTTCAGCGGGGCGAACCCGAATCCGCGGATCCCGAGGTCGTCGAAGGACTTGGCATCCGTGCCGGCCGAGAGCATGTACGGCACGGCGCGTGCGATCGGGTCCTCGGCCTGTAGCGCCGACTGCATCGCGTCGACCAGCGCACCGTCGAAGGTGGTCTCCAGCGCCTTGTCCGCGTGGACGTCCTCGCGCTTGACGCGGGGGCCCAGGATCCGGTCCAGGTCGGCCAGGAACTCCTCCTCGTGTCCCGGCAGGAAGCGGCCGTCGACATGCGCGGTGGCCTGCCCCGGGATGACGTTGACTTTGTAGCCGGCGCCCAGCTGGGTGGGGTTGGCGGTGTTCTTGAGCGAGGCGCCGATCAGCTTGGCGATACCGCCGAGCTTGGCCAGCGTGGCGTCCATGTTCTCCGGGTCGAGCTCGGTGCCCAGCGCGTCCCCGAGCTGGTCGAGGAAGGACCGCAGCGTCTTGGTCACCCGCACCGGGAACTCGTGCCGGCCCAACCGCCCGACCGCCTCGGACAGTTCGGTGATGGCGTTGTCCTTGTGGATCATCGAACCGTGTCCGGCGTTGCCGTCCACGGTCAGCTTCATCCAGTGCATGCCCTTCTGGGCCGTCTCGATGAGGTAGAGCCGCACCTGCTCGTTGACGGTGAAGGAGAAGCCGCCGACCTCGCTGATCGCCTCCGTGACGCCCTCGAAGAGGTGCGGGTGGTGGTCGACGAGGTAGCGCGCGCCGTAGGTGCCGCCCGCCTCCTCGTCCGCGAGGAACGCCAGCACGATGTCGCGCGGCGGCTTGCGGCCGCTGCGCAGCCGGTCACGGACGACGGCCAGCGTCATCGCGTCCATGTCCTTCATGTCGACCGCGCCCCGGCCCCAGAGGCAGCCGTCGGCGATCTCGCCGGAGAAGGGGTGATGGGTCCAGTCGTCGGCGTTGGCCGGCACGACGTCGGTGTGCCCGTGGATCAGCAGTCCGGGCCGCGAGCGGTCCTCGCCCTCGATGCGGGCGACGGTCGAGGCGCGGCCCTTGTGGGACTCGAAGATCTGCGGCTCGAGTCCGACCTCGGCGAGCTTCTCCGCGACGTACTCGGCGGCGGCCCGCTCTCCCGGGCCGGAGTGATCTCCGTAGTTGCTGGTGTCCATCCTGATCAGATCCCGGCACAGGTCGACGACCTCGTCCTCGCCGGTGACCGTGCGCGGCTGCTGCGACTCGCTCATGCCGACACCTCGCTTCGCTCGGCCCCGCATTCGCAGGGCTCGCACCTCTCCATGGTTCGCTCGCGGGGCTCGCTCATGCCGACACCTCGCTTCGCTCGGCCCCGCATTCGCAGGGCTCGCACCTCTCCATGGTTCGCTCGCGGGGCTCGCTCACAGTGCCTCCTCCGGGTTCACGGCCGCATCGCGCGCCCTGAGGAGCACGGCCCGCGGCGGGGTCCATCGCCATCCTCCACCCGGCACCCGCTGTGCCCAAGGCCGCAATACTCCCGACACGCCCTGGTCACAGCCCCGCATCCGGCCGAATGTGCGGGTGATCGACCACCCGCGAAGGTTTGCTATTGTTTTCCACGTCGGAACGGCCCAGGCCGCACCGGCAGACACCTTGTCCGGGTGGCGGAATGGCAGACGCGCTAGCTTGAGGTGCTAGTGCCCTTTATCGGGCGTGGGGGTTCAAGTCCCCCCTCGGACACCATCACCAAGCAGAAGGTGCCGGCTGAGCTTCAGCCGGCACCTTTTGCGTTTCCTGTCGCGGGCGGTGTGCGGCAGCCGGGGTGCCGGACCTCAGCTGTGTCGGTGATCACTCCACGCTCTCCCGTGCGCGCGGGCCGGGCGCCGCGGCCCGGCCCGCGCATTGCGCGGCGCGGCCGAGCTGGGGTTTTCTTGCCGGGTGAGACGCAGATCCCCCCTTCCTCCCGCACCGCTGCCCCAGCGTGACGGGATCGATCCCGTACGGGTGCGGCTGCCCGCCGATCCGGACGGGGCGTGGGGCACGGTCCGGGATCATCTGGTGGACCGGTTCCAGGGGGCGATCGGGGCGCAGCGGGTGGACGCGATGCTGGGTGCGGGGCGGTTCGTCGGGACGGGCGGGGCGCTGAGCGGGGGTGAGCCGTACGAGCCGGGGCGGTATGTCTGGTTCCACCGGGACTTCGTGCCGGAGGTGCCGGTGCCGTTCGAGGTGGAGATCGTCCATCGTGACGAGCGGATCGTGATCGCCGACAAACCGCACTTCCTCGCCACGACTCCGCGCGGGCGGCACATCACCGAGACCGCGCTGGCCCGGCTGCGCCGCGACCTGTCGCTGCCCGCGCTTCAGCCCGCGCACCGGCTCGACCGGCTGACGGCGGGGCTGGCGCTGTTCGTCGTACGGCCCGAGGACCGGGGCGCGTACCAGGGTCTGTTCGGTGGCCGGCAGGTGCGCAAGGAGTACGAGGCGGTGGCGCCGTACGACGGGAAGGCGGCGTTGCCGGTGACCGTGCGCAGCCGGATCGTGAAGGAGCGCGGGGTGATGGCCGCGCGCGAGGAGGCCGGGGCGCCGAACGCGGAGAGCCGGATCGAGCTGGCCGAACGGCGGGGCGGGCTCGGGCGGTACCGGCTGCTGCCCGCCACCGGCCGCACCCACCAGCTGCGGGTTCATATGAACGGCCTCGGGCTGCCGATCCTCAACGATCCGGTCTATCCGGTCGTCGGGGACCCGGCCCCCGACGACTTCACCGCGCCGCTCCAACTGCTGGCGAAGGTACTGGAGTTCACCGATCCGGTGGACGGACGGACGCGGCGGTTCGAGAGCGGGCGGCGGCTGGCGGGGTGGGCCCGGGACCCGATGGCGTGATCGTGGGGCCTGGGAGGTGTCTTTCGGATCAGGGCGGGCTCGTGGGGCCTGATCCGAAAGACACCCCCTGGGTGCGGGGTGCCACTTATGCTGGCCGCTCGGACGGGTTCACGGACGGCGGCGGGGGCGGCGGTGCGCGTACGGATCGGGGTCGAGCAGGACACGGAGAGCGGTGAGGCGGCGCAGTCGCTGTACACGTGGCTGAGCGGTGATCCCGAGGTCCTCGCGGGAACCGGGCTGTCGCCGGTGCGGCGGGCCGAGGCGCCCGGGCCCATGGGGCCGGTCCTGGAGGCCGTCGAGGCGGTGTTCGACAGTGGGGTGCAGCTGGCCTCGCTGGTGGTGGCGGTGGCGAGCTGGCGCAGCACCCGGCCGCGCGCCGACCGCGTCCACATCGAACGCGCGGGGGTCAGGGTGACGGTCGGCGGCGGGGATCCCGAGGCCGTCGCGCGGGTGCTGCGGGCGCTCGGCGAGGGCGGCGCACCGGAGGCGGGGAGCGGAGCGGGCGGCACCCCGGAGGCCGGGCGCGGTGAGGGCGACGCGGCGCCGGCGGACCGGCCCGGCCGACAGGACTAGTGCGTTGGCGGGAGCGCTGTCCGACCCGTCCCGTTCCCGTGCCGTCCTGATCGGTACGGATGCGTATACGGAGCTGGACGACATCCCCGCGGTGGCGAACAACATCGGCCGGCTGCGGGAGTTGCTGGGTGATCCGGCGGTCTGGGGGCTGGCGGACGAGCGGTGCAGCGTACTGCGGCAGCCGTCCCGGCAGACGGTCCTGGACACGGTGTTCGACGCCGCCGCCGAGGCGACCGACACCATGGTGCTGTACTACGCGGGCCATGGCCTGGTCCACCCGCAGTCAGGGGAGCTCCACCTCGCGCTGCCCGGGTCGCACCCGGACCGGCCGCACACGGCGCTGCGTTACGAGGAGCTGCGCTCGATCCTGCTCTCCCCGGCGGGCGGGCGTCCCTCGGCCCGGCGCAAGGTGGTCGTTCTGGACTGCTGCTGGAGCGGTCGGGCGCTGGGCGGTCTCATGCACGGCGGGGACCTCGTGCCCGGGGTCGCCGTCGAGGGCGCCTTCGTGCTGACCGCCACCGCGGCGACTCGTCAGGCGCTGGCCCCGCCCGGAGAGACCTACACCGCTTTCACCGGTGAGCTGATCCGTCTGCTGGACGCCGGGGTGCCGGGGCGGCCTGCGCTGCTGAGCATGTCGGCGCTCTTCGAGGAGCTGACCGCGGCGCTCGTCGCGAAGTCCCGGCCGCTGCCCCAGCAGAGCAACCGCAACTCCGCCGGGCAGATCTGTCTCTTCCGTAATCGTGCCGGGGAGGCGGGGGCAGGCACGGACGCTCCGTCCGCCGGCGGGGGCGGTCCGCCGGAGGGCGCGGTGCCGCGGGCGGCTGAGCGTCATGCCGGGGCGCCGGCATGCCGTACGGCACCGTTGCCCCCGGTGGAGCTGCCGGACGAGGAAGCGCCTTCGTGGCCGGAACTGGCAACGGTGGCGCTGACGGAGACCACGACGGTGCGGCTGGGCCGGTATCCGGTGACGCACGCCCAGTTCCGTGCGTTCCTCTGCGATCCGGACAACGCGCACTGGCGCCCGGAGGCCGCGCGGGCGGCGGGAACGCACGTGGACGACAACTATCTGCGCGGCTGGCACGGCCTGGACTTTCCGGTGGGGCGCGGCGGCCATCCCGTGGTGGCGGTGAGCTTTCCCGCCGCCCGCGCCTACGCGGCCTGGGCGGGCCGCCGGCTGGGGGTCGCGCTGCGGCTGCCGACCGTGACGGAGTGGGCGCTGGCGGCACGGGCCGGGCGGACCGGGGAGTGGTGGCGTGAGGACATCGCCGCGGGCCGGGTCAACTTCCGTGGCAGTCATGCCGCGTTGGCCACGGTCGGGGAATTCCCACCGAACCCGTACAACATCGGCGATCTGCTCGGTAACGTCTGGGACATCTGCGTGGACGACACGGGTGCACCGGTGCTGCGCGGCGGGGCGTATGACACTCCCGCGGCGCGGCTGCGGGAGGAACTGTCGCCACGGTCACCGGTCGAGTGCCGCGGGAACGTCGGATTCCGGTGTGCCGGCGACAGGTGACGACGAGAGGAGATCCATGCGGGGGGACGACGTCGATGAGCTGCTGAAGCGGTTGCCGTACACCTGGACCACCAAGGAGGCCGAGCGGGTCGGCCGGCAGTTCCGGGACAGCCGGCCGGCCGTGCCGAAGCGCCTGGTGAGAAGGCTGTGGCAGTACTGGCTCCGGATGTGCCCGGACGAGCTGCTGTTCGGCGACACCGAGGACGATCTCGCACTGGTGCTGCACGCCCGCGCGCTGGGGCTACAGGTCCCCGGCGGCGACCTCGGGGCCGACGACAGCCCGGTCGCACGGTGTGCCCGGCGGGCCCGGGAGTCCGCGGAGTGCGGGCCGCTGTTTCCCGCGCCGCCGGTATGGGGGCCGAAGGCGGCGCTCGCGCCGCAGGTGCGCGCCGCGCTGCCCTCGTCGCTGCTGCGGGCGTGGGTGGCGGGGGACGAACAGGGCCCCGTGGAAGTGCTGGTGGTCGGCGAGGGCATTCCCGAGATCCGGCAGCAGGTGGTGCAGGCGGCGCTCACGACCTGTCTGCGGGTCAACGGCCTGAGCGACCCGGACAGCGGTGACTTCGTCGGGGACCATATCGGCGTCGGGCTGATCCGGGTGACGGCCGGGCTGTCCGGCAAACAGCCCTCGCTCGACATTCCGTCGGCCTTCGGTGCGCGGTCGGTGACGGTGGCGGACGGCGCGTCGTCGACGGCCCGCGGTGCGCTGCGTGACTTCGTCGGGCTGCTGCGGTCGCTGGCGCACGAGACCAGCCTGGTGGAGGTCACGGATATCGCGTATGCGGATCTGGTGACGTACGCCCAGGGGTTGCGGGCGCTCGCGGACCGGGCGGCGGGCGAGACGGACCGGGCCTTCCTGCGGGCCCCGCGGTCACCGGACGACGCGCTGGTGTCGCTCCAGCCGTATCTCCGTACCGCCAAGGGGCACGGGGCCACCGTGGGGCTGGAGTTCAGCCCGGATCTGTTCACCACGGACGCCTATCTGGGCGTCGAGCAGGCCCATCAGCGGGTGCTCTCCCAGCGGCTGACCATGGACGCACGGCTGCGCCTGGACCAGCTGGAGGCGGAGATCAGGCAGCTGACGGCCGATCTGGCGGCCTTCAGCCGGGCGAATGCGGCGGAGCGGCGGGCGCTGTGGCCGGCGACGGTGCTGCTGGTGGAGCGGTTCGACGAGCCGACCGGCCGGACGATCCGGCTGACCGAGCCCGAGGAGCGGGAGACCGAGCAGTACTACGAGGTCAATGTCCCGCAGCTGATCTCCATGCGGGAGAAGTGGGCCCGGCGCATGGCCGAGCTGGTCGAGCAGTTGGAGACGGCGGTGCACCGGCCGCATGCACCGGCGCGGCAGGTGGCCGCCGGACGGTTCCTCGATGCCGCGTTACGGGGCGTCGCACCGGACGAGAGCCCGGCCACCGAACGGGCCTTCCGCGCCTGGTGCAGGGAGGCCGCGCCGATGCTGTGGTTCGAGTGGCGGTGCGCACTGCGCCGGTACGGCATCGCGGAGTCGGATGTCTTCACCCCGCACACGGTGCTGATCAGCCGCTATCTGCCGCCGACCGCGGAGGACGCGGCGCTGCTGTTCAGCCACCCGTACACCCTGGTGGACACCGCCCGGTCCGCGATGCTCGCCGACGCCGAGCGCGGCGTGCTGGTGGTGCGGGACGCCACCGACCACGCCGAGCCCGCCCCGTCCGACGCCGCCGGGCCCACCGCGCAGGCGCTCTGGGACGGCCTCGCCCGGCTGGCCGAAGAGCCCGGCGCCGAGGAGGAGTTCAGCGGCCGGTTCCTCGACGCGCTGCGGGCGCAGCCGCACGGTATCGCCCGCCGGATGATCGAGGCCCTCCAGCCGACCGGGCCCGCCGCCACCGAGGCGGACGAGATCGAGACCGCGCTGCGGACCGCGGAACGCCACACCTCGCTCGGCGAAGGGATGGACCGGGCGCTGATGGCGATGCGTTCGGAGGCGTTCCTGACCGCTCTGGAGTGCCTGGACGGGATCCGTACCGAGCCGCAGTGGCAGACCCGGGTCTGGCTGCTGCGGGCGATCGTGGAGTGCCGCGCCGCGCGGCTGGAGCCGCGCGAGATCCCCGGTCTGCTCGGCCACCAGATGCCCGGGCTTCCCGATGCGGCGCTGCGGGCCCTGGACGAAGCGGGCAGCACCGACGAGGAGTTCACCCGGGCCTGGCTGGAGGCCCTGCCGGAGGCCGGTCTGGACAAGGGCATCCGGCGGCTGTTCCAGGGCCTGCCGCAGGCCCTGGCCGGCTGCAAGGGGGACCCGTCGCACAAGGTGAGCGCCGAGCGGGAGTACGCGGTGTGGCTCTTCCGTCGTGCGGTGGAGAACGCCCGGCTGGCCCGTCAGCTGGACGAGGCCGGTGAGGAGCTCGCCGAGGAGCAGGAGGCCGTCGATACGGCGCTGGCCAAGCTGGGCCGGGCGCTGGAGGAGATTCTTGTGGGGCCGTACGTCGGGGGATCGCGGGGTGCGGCCGAGGAGCTCTTCGAGGTGCTCTCCGGGCAGGAACCCCCGCGCTACGGCCGTGTGGCGGGGAGATGAGGCATGGACAACGAGCTGTATGTCGTGTGGATGGTGCGGACCTCGGACCGCGCGATGGCGGCGGCCGAGGAGGCACTGGGGAACTTCGCCGCGCATGATCTGCTGCACCGGATCGGCCGGTTCAGCGAGGCCGAGAGCCGGCTGGCGGAGCTGGCCGCCCGTATCCGGGCCGCCTTCACACCACCGGAGCTGCCGGCCGTGTTCACCGGGCGGCATCTGCATCTGCTGGTCGGCCCCACCGCCCAGCCGCTGCTCGCGAAGATCCTCCGGTGCCCGGAGTCCGATGTGTTCGCCACCCTCTTCGACGCGCATCAGCTCGCCCAGGCGCTGCGCGAGACGGGTCAGCACCAAGACGGCATCGACGACGCCGAGTTGCTGCTGCTGGCGCTGCTGGCCCGGCTGCCGCGGCTCGCCGCCCGGCACGGTCTGGAGTCCCGCGACTGGGGCGGTTTCGTCGAGGGGCGGGCCTGGCTGACCCCGTACGCACTGGACCGGCTCACCGAGCTCGCCCGGCGGCGCGGATGGTCCGCCGACGCCGCCCCGACCCAGGTCCTCGCGGGCGTGCTGGAAGGCGTCGGCGGGCGGCCGGACGCCGACCGGTCGGCGCAGTTCGACGCGCTGGCGCTGATCGAGCTCCGCCGGCGGATCGGCCTGCTCAGCGAGCAGTTGCGCGGCGACGCGCTGGAACACGCCGAGGAGGCCGCGCGGCTGGCGCCCGATCTCACCAGCGTCAGCCGGCTGCCCGCCTGGCTGGAGCTGTACGAGCACCATGCGGTGGCCGTGGGCATGCGGCGGCTGTTCACCGGCTCCGTGACGGTCGCCGAGCAGTTCGAGGGCCTGCACAGCCAGCCGCCCCCGGAGACGGGCAGGCCGAAGCCGGACGAGCATCTGGAGGTGATCAACGAGGTCCGCTACGGCTTCCTGAAGCGGCGGATGTCGTTCGACATCGCCTGCGATGTGGAGGGGGCGTCGCACCCTCTGGTCGTGCTGCGCTGCCGTGGGGTGCTGCCGGAGCACTACCCCGCCCTGCGCGACACCGTCCGCCGGCTGCGCGGCAGTGACCTCTCGACGCAGGGCGAGAGCCTGGGCGAGCGGCTGCTCCGCACGGCGGTGCCGCAACGCCTGGGCCTGCCGGGCCGGCTGCGGTCCGCGTTGCAGCACCACGGCGCCGAGGCGGTGCAGTGCGTGGTGCTGACCGGGATCCGCCAGCCGGTCGCCGTGCCCGCGCCATGGCGCGATCATCTGGGCACGTCGCTGCCGTACGCGGCGCCGCCCGGCGGGGACACCGTGTTCGCCGCGACGCCGGAGGTGACCCGTGCGCTGCGGGAGAGCGTGCCCCGCACACGGCGGGTCGTGGAGGTGGAGTGAGCCGGTCCGGGGCGGATTGACACCCTCCGCAACTAGGCTGTCACCACGAGGAGTTGAGCACCGGCGCGGCGCCCGTTGCGGCGGCGCGCACACGCCGTCGTGCACACCCCTCGCCACCCACTCCGTGACATCCGATCCGCCGGGAGGGCCGGTGCCCACGACGAGCAACCCTGCGATCCGTAACCTGCTGACGCTGGACGGTGCGGTGGCGCCGGCCGGCCCGAGCCCGAGCGGCGGTGCGGTCAGGGCCGCGGCCACGGACCGTCCGATCACCCTCGACGACATCGTCATCAAGACCCTGGCCGTCTTCGGCGTCCTCACGGCGAGTGCCTTCCTCACCGTCTACCTGGGACTCGGGTTCCTCGTCCTGCCCGCGCTACTGGCCGGACTGGGCCTCGGGATCTTTCTGGCCCTCCGGCCCCGGCCCAGCGCCGCACTGGCCCTGCTGTACGCGACGGCTCAAGGGGTGGTGCTCGGCGAGGCGACGCAGTTCTTCGACGCGCTGTACCCGGGCGTCGGCACCCGGGCCGTCATCGGTACCGGCTGTATCTTCGCCGGCATGCTGGCGGCGTATCACACACGGGTGGTGCGGGTCAGTGCGAAGGCGACCCGCTGGGCGGTCGGTACGGCGTGCGGGCTGCTGGTGCTGTTCCTGGCGGATCTGGTGGCGTCGTGGGTGTTCGGCGCGGACCTCGGCCTGCGGGACGGCGGCGGCCTGGCGATCGCCGTGAGTGTGGTGGCGATCGCCGCCGCGTCCTACTTCCTCCTGCTGGAGTTCGAGGCCGCCGACCGCTTTCTGCGGTCCGGCGCCTCGCACCGCTGGGCCTGGTACGTGGCCTTCGGGCTGGCGATGACCCTGGTGTGGCTCTACTTGGAGATCCTGCGGCTGCTGTCGTACCTGCGGTGGTGGTGAGGGCCGGTCCGACCACCGCTCCCCGGCTCCCCGGCTCCCCTCCCCCGCGGAAATTCCCGTCGCGGACGGCCGCCCGGCCTGCGTAGGGTGCGCGGGTCGACGGAGTGCGAGAGGGGCTGGCCGGCGAATGCTGATCTTCGATGCGGATGACACGTTGTGGGAGAACAACGTGGTCTTCGAGCGGGTCATCGACGAGTTCCTGGAGTGGATGACCCCGCCGGGACACGACCGGTCCGGAGTACGGGCCGTGCTCGACGGGATCGAAGCGGCGAACGCGGTGACCCTCGGGTACGGCAGCAAGGTGTTTCTGCACAGCCTCGGGGAGTGCGTGGCGCGGCTGCGGGGGCGGGCCGCGACGGCCGAGGAGTCGGCGCGGATCTCCGGGTGGGCTGCGGCCTTCGACGGGGGCACCGTGGAGCTGATGCCCGGGGTGGCCGAGACCCTGGCCGAGCTGGCCCGGCGGCACGATCTGCTGCTGCTGACCAAGGGCGACACCCAGGAGCAGCAGCGGAAGGTGACGGCCTCCGGGCTGGCCCGGTACTTCCGGGGCGTCCACATCGTGGCGGAGAAGAACACCGCCACCTACGAGGACCTCACCCGCGCCTACGACCTGGTGCCGGCCTCGGCATGGATGATTGGGAACTCCCCCAAGTCGGACATCCTGCCGGCCCGTTCGGCCGGTCTGAACGCGGTGTTCATCCCGCATGACCACACCTGGATCCTGGAGCACAGCGAGCTCGACCCCGACGACAAGAAGGTACTGCGGTTGTCGGCGTTCGGTGAGTTGCTACGGCACTTCTGAGAGGGATGAGGGATATGACAGCCAGGGGACCCAAGGTGTCCTGTGTCTTCGTGTGCCATGACGGCGCGGGGCGGGTGCTGTTGGCACGGCGGAGCGCGGGGGCCAGGGATGAGCCGGGGACCTGGGACTGCGGTGCGGGGGCGCTGGAGTTCGGTGAGTCCTTCGAGACGGCCGTGGCACGGGAGGTGCACGAGGAGTACGGCGTGCGCCCGCTCGGTATCGAGCAGATCGGGGTGCGCAATGTGCTGCGCGGCGATCCGGTCGACTCGCACTGGGTCGCGGTGGTCTTCGCCGTACGGGTGGAGCCGGACGAGGTGAAGATCGGCGAACCGCACAAGTTCGATGCGCTCGCGTGGTTCGCTCCCCATGAGCTGCCGGTGCCGCTGCACTCGCAGTGCGGGGAGACGCTGGAGCTGTACGGCGCGGGTGCCCGGGCGCGGCAGCCCGGCCGTCCGCAGGGCTGACCGCTGCTGGTGGTGGGGCGGGGGGTGTCCCCCGCCCCGCCGGTCTACAGCGGTGCGATGTCGGTCAGTTCACCGTCCTCCAGCGCCATCCACCGGGTGATGCCGATGTCCCGGAGGAATGCCAGGTCGTGGCTGACGACGAGGAGCGCGCCCTCGTAGGACTCCAGGGCCGTGACGAGCCGGCGGACCGACGCGATGTCGAGGTTGTTCGTCGGTTCGTCGAGCAGCAGCAGCTGCGGGGCCGGCTCGGCCAGCATCAGCGCGGCGAGCGAGGCGCGGAAGCGTTCACCGCCGGAGAGCGTGCCGGCCTGCTGTTCGGCTCGGGCCCCCTTGAACAGGAAGCGGGCGAGCCGGGCCCGGATGCGGTTGTTGGTGGCGTCCGGGGCGAAGCGGGCGACGTTCTCGACCACGGTCAGCGCAGGGTCGAGCACCTCCAGCCGCTGCGGCAGGAAGCGGTAGGGGACATGGGTCTGCGCCGCGCCGTCCTGCGGTGGGATCTCACCGGCGACGGTCCGCAGCAGGGTGGTCTTGCCGGAGCCGTTGCGGCCGGTCAGCGCGATCCGTTCGGGGCCGCGCACCTCCAGGTCGGCACGGGCGCCGTAGCGGGCCTGAAGGGCGTGCAGGGTGAGGACGGTCCGGCCCGGCGGCACGGCGGTGTGCGGCAGGTCGATGCGGATCTCGTCGTCGTCCCGGACCGCTTCGACCGCCTCGTCGAGGCGCTCCCTGGCCTCCTTGAGGCGTTCGGTGTGCATGATGCGGTGCTTGCCCGCCGATACCTGGGCCTCCCTCTTGCGCTCGTTCATGACGATCTTCGGCTCGCGCTTGGTGGCGTTCATCTTGTTGCCGTAGCGGACCCGGCGGGCCAACTTGGTGTGTGCGTCCGCCAGTTCGCGCTTCTGGCGCTGTACGTCGGCCTCGGCGGCCCGTACCATCCGCTCGGCCGCTTCCTGTTCGACGGCCAGGGCGTGTTCGTAGGCGCTGAAGTTGCCGCCGTACCAGTGGATCTCTCCGTCGCGGAGGTCGGCGATCCGGTCGACGAGTTCGAGGAGTTCACGGTCGTGGCTGACCACGACGAGAACGCCGCTCCAGCCGGAGACCGCCGTGTACAGCCGCTGCCGGGCCGCCCGGTCGAGGTTGTTGGTGGGCTCGTCGAGCAGCAGGACGTCCGGCCGGCGCAGCAGCAGGGCCGCCAGCCGCAGCAGAACGGACTCGCCGCCGGACACCTCGCCGATGGTGCGGTCGAGAGCGAGGCCGGGCAGTCCGAGCTGGTCGAGGGTGGCGCGGGCGCGCTCCTCGACGTCCCAGTCGTCGCCGATGACGGTGAAGTGCTCCTCGCGCGCGTCGCCGCCCTCGATGGCGTGCAGGGCGGCGCGCGTCGCGGCGATGCCGAGCGCCTCGTCCACCCGCAGCTCGGTGTCGAGCGGGGCGTGCTGGGGGAGGTAGCCGACCTCGCCGGCGACCTTGACGCTTCCCGCGGTCGGGGTCAGTTCGCCCGCGATGAGCTTCAACAGGGTGGACTTTCCGGCCCCGTTGAGACCGATGAGGCCCGTACGGCCGGGGCCGACGGTCAGCGGGAAGTCCTCCAGGACGGGGCTGCCGTCGGGCCAGGTGAAGCCGAGGCCGGTGCAGACGATGGCCGCGGAGGATGCGGAGGTGGGTGACTTTGACACAAGGGTCTCCTGGGCGCGGGTGGGAGTGCGGGGAATGCGCTGGGAGACACCGCGTCGCCGGAACGCCGGGGTGCGTCGGGTACGCCGTACGTACGCCGAGGTCGCGGACGGGCCGCGCGAGGCATGATTCGCCGCTCCGGATACCGGAAGCGCAGGGCGAATCACCGTCGCGGGCGCGGTGTCTCAGGACCTCAGACGAGCAACGGCCTTCTCCGATCGGCGGCAATGGGACCGAGAACGACGATACGGGGGACGCCGCCGAAACGCAAACGCTATTTTCGTTGCGTTTGCGCTTTCCGCAGCGCGGTGGATGCGGCGCCCCCGGGCCCTACTCCCCCGCCCCGTCGCGCGGGCGCAGGCGTACGCGGGCCGGGCCGGTCGCCTGGAGGGTGATGCCGGCGGCGACCGGCACCTCCTGGTCCACGGCGTCGAGTTCGTACGCACGGAGCACCATGGCCAGCGCCAGCACGGACTCCAGCATCGAGAAGTGCTGCCCGATGCAGGCCCGCGGACCGCCGCCGAAGGGGAACCACGCGTAGCGGTGCCGCTCGGCCTCCCGCTCGGGTGCGAAGCGCTGCGGATCGAAGCGTTCCGGGTCCTCCCACAGATCCGGGTTGCGGTGGGTGACCCAGGGCGCGACGACCACATCGGCGCCGGCCGGGATGCGGAATCCGCCGATCTCCGTGGCCTCCACGGCCCGCCGGCTGACGACCGGTGCCGCCGGATACAGCCGCATCGACTCCTTGAGCGCCTGTGTCAGATACGGCAGACGGTCCAGATCCGCGGCCGTGGGGATGCGCTCCCCCAGCACCCGGTCGATCTCCTCGCGGACCCTCGCCTGCTCCTCGGGGTGCCGGGCGAGGAGGTGGAGGGTGAAGGCCAGGGAGGTCGCGGTGGTCTCGTGCCCCGCCAGCAGGAAGATCAGGACCTGTTCGCGGACCTCGGTCGCATCGAGCGAACCGTCCTCGTCGTTGCCGGCCGCGGCCAGCAGGGAGAGCAGGTCGTCGCCCTCTTCCGCCGCCTCTCCCGCCGTTGCGCCTGCCGCCCGCCGGTCCGCGATGATGCGGTCGCACAGCGCGTTCAGCTCGTCGGTGGCTGCGCGGGCGCGCCGGTTCGCGGGGGTGGGCCATTCCCGCGGGACCTTCACGGGCACATAGGCACGCCGCACGACATAGGCGTTGATGACCGGGGCACACCGGTGGAAGGCGTCCTCCGCCGCTCCCGCGTCGAGGCCGAACAGGATCCGGGCGACGGTGCGCAGCGCCAGCCGGTTCATTTCGGGGATCAGGTCGACGGTGTGCGCGTCCGTGGTCCGCCAGCGGTCGACGAGGGTGTCGGCCTCGGTCGTCACGGCCGCCGCATAGCTGTCGACGCGGCGCTTGGTGAACAGCGGCTGCACCAGCCGCCGCTGCCTGAGGTAGTCGGTGTCCTGGCTGGTGAGCAGGCCGTTGCCGAAGGCCTGCCGGACCTCCTCGTAGAGCGGGTGGTCCTTACGGAAGTTGGTGGCCTGGGAGGCGAGGATCTGCTGCACGCCCTCAGGCGCGAAGACGGCGTGGAACATGCTGCGCAGACCGGGCGGGCCGGCCTCCAGACGGACCACATCGCCGTGCGCACGCCCGGCGTTCAGGAATGCGCCGAGGGAGTCACGCCGGAGGTCGAGCATCGAGCCGAGCACGGGCAGACCGGCCGGGCCGGGTATCGCGCGCTTTGGTGCGGAACCGGAGTGGGAGGAGCGGGGGTGGGGATGGGGATCGGTCATGGGCATGCCGGATGTCTATCCCGCGGGCCGCGGTTCCTACCCCCGTATGCCGGGTTGCTCTCCCGCACATCGCACGGGGATCTCCCGCAGATCCGGATCACCCGCCCGGCGTCGTGCCCCGGGCTCGCCCTCCCGCGGCGTGCGCGGCTGCCCTCACCGGCCTCGCGCCCGCCTCCCCTCCCGGCGTCGCGCCCGGCATCGGCCCCCGTAGCATGAACCGGATGATCGACAAGCCTGCCAAACGGGCAGCCACCGCGACCCCGTGCCGGGTCACCGTGTGCCGCGGCTGCTGCTGCGGCGATGCGGCCAAGATCCCGGGCGTCGACCACGCCGGGCAGATACCGAAGCTGCGCGCGGCGCTCGACGGCGCGGCCCCGGTGCGGGCCTCGGAGTGTCTGGACGTCTGTGACCAGGCGAATGTGGTGGTGGTCCAGCCGTCACCCGCGGGCCGGGCGGCCGGCGGGCGCCCCGTCTGGCTGGGGCTGGTCAACGACGACGAGGCGCTGGCGGACATCGCCGCCTGGATCCGCGCCGGCGGCCCCGGCCTCGCCGATCCGCCGGGCGTGCTCGACCTGTACGCGATCACGGTGTCGCGGCGGGTACGGGAGGGGCTGGAGAGCTGAGGCGCCACGCCCCGGCCGCGCCCCCGCCCGCCCCTACCACGCCCCGGCCCGGCCGCCCGTCGTCACCTCCGAAAGACACCGCCCCCGGTTACCGGAGTCTTACGACAGCGGACCGGGCCGCCCGCCACCGCGCGTCCTGGTGTTGGCTGGGACCATGACCTCCCTCCCCGGAATGGCACGCTGATCCCGTGCACCACGCCACACCGCCTTCCGTGCCCCCGCCCGCCCCGCTGAACGGGCCGCCGCGCCGCGTCCTGGTCGTCGAGGACGATCCGACCGTCGCCGAGGTCGTCACCGGCTATCTCTCCCGCGCCGGCTACACCACCCAGCACGCCGCCGACGGTTTTGCCGCCCTCGACCGGGCCGCGGAGTTCCGTCCGCATCTCGTCGTGCTCGATCTGATGCTGCCGGGCATCGACGGCCTGGAGGTGTGCCGCCGGCTGCGCCGCGCCGGCAACGGCCCCGCGGTCCCGGTGGTGATGCTGACGGCCCGCGGCGAGGAGGCGGACCGCATCCTCGGACTGGAGCTGGGCGCGGACGACTATGTGACCAAGCCGTTCAGCCCGCGGGAGCTGGTGCTGCGGATCGGCTCGGTGCTGCGCCGGGCGGAGGCCGCGCCACCGGCCGCCGCGCCCTCCTCCGTACTGCGGGCCGGGGAGCTCAGCGCCGACCCCGGCGGCCGGCGCGCCGACCGGGGCGGCCGGGAACTCTCCCTCACCGCCCGCGAGTTCGACCTGCTGGTCTTTCTGATGCGTCACCCCGGACAGGTCTTCTCCCGGGAGGAGCTGCTGCACCGGGTCTGGGGCTGGGAGTTCGGCGATCTGTCCACGGTGACCGTGCACGTGCGGCGGCTGCGCGAGAAGATCGAGGAGGACCCGGCCGCGCCACGGCTGGTGACGACGGTCTGGGGCGCGGGCTACCGCTTCGACCCCCTGGGCGACGAGGAGCCCCCGGACGCCGGGCCCCTGCCGGGAGGTGAGCTTCGGCCATGACGGACTTCCTGGTCATCGTGGCGCTGGCGGCGCTCGGCGCGGCGCTGGCGGGACTGCTCGCCGCGCCCGCGGTACGGGCCCTGCGGCGGCGCTCGGTCGCGCTGTCGCTGTTCGCGGTGGCGGCGCTGGCGGTGGCCGCGATGGCGGCGGGGACGGTGGCGGTCGCCCAGGCGATGTTCCTGTCCGGGCACGACCTGGGCGTGGTGATGGCCGTGGTGGCCGTCTCCGGGGTGGTGTCGCTGGCGGCCGCGCTGCTCTTCGGGCGGCGGATCGCGGCGGGCAGCCGGGAGTTGGCGCGCTCGGCCCGTACGGTCGGCAGCGAGGGCGGCTTCGTGGCGCCCGCCGAGCCGCCGACCGCCGAACTGGCCGCACTGTCCCGGGCGTTGGAGGAGACCAGCGGGCGGCTCGCCGCGGCACGGGAGCGGGAGCGGGCGCTGGATGCCTCCCGGCGCGATCTGATCGCCGGGATCTCGCACGATCTGCGCACCCCGCTCGCCGGGCTGCGGGCGATGGCCGAGGCGCTGGAGGACGGCGTCGCCGAGGACACCGCGCGCTACCACGCCCGGATGCGGATCGAGGTGGACCGGCTGGCCGCGATGGTCGACGACCTCTTCGAACTGTCCCGTATCCAGGCCGGGGCGCTGGCCCTGACGCTGTCGCGGGTGTCGGTGTACGACCTGGTGGACGATGCGCTCGCGGGGGCCAGGCCGCTGGCGCGGGTGAGCGGAGTGCGGCTGGTGGACGGCGGGGTGGTACCGCTGCCGGTGCGGGTGGATGCCCAGCAGATCACCCGCGTACTGGGCAATCTGCTGGTCAACGCGATCCGTGCGACACCGTCCGACGGCACGGTCGCGGTCAGCGCCCGGCACGAGGCGGGCCGGGTGGTGCTCGCGGTCGAGGACGGCTGCGGCGGCATCCCGCCGGAGGATCTGGCGCGGGTCTTCGACACCGGCTGGCGCGGCGGTGCGGCACGCACCCCGCGCGCGGACGGCAAGGGCGGCGCCGGGCTGGGCCTGGCGATCGTCCGCGGCATCGTGGAGGCCCATGAGGGCCGCGCGACGGTACGCAATACCGCCTCCGGCTGCCGCTTCGAGGTCGAACTGCCGTCGGCGGAACAGCAGGTGGAGCCGCAGACCGAGCAGCGGACGGGCCCGCAGGCGGAACGGCAGACGGAGCGGCGGACCGGCTCGCAGGCGGAGCCGCCACCGGCCTGAACGTACGGACCCGCAGGCGGAGCCACCGATGTGAGCGTACGGGCGCCCGGGGCGCCTCAGCGCCGTGCCGGCGCGCCGTCGCGTCCCTCCGTACCGGGGCCCGGCCCGTCGCCCTGCTCGGGGTCCGAGCCGGCACGCCGCTCGGGGTGCGGGCCGCCCTCGCCGGGCTCCCGCTGCTCCTCCCCCGCAGGGCTCGTCGGCAGGTCGCGGACGGTCCCCACCGGCGAGAAGAGCAGGATCAGGGCGGCCAGCGGCACACCGGCGGTCATGATCCACATTGCCGGGCGGAGGCCGAGGGCGGAGCCGAGGGCACCGCCGAGCAGCGCGCCCAGGGGCAGCGTGCCGTAGTTGACGAAGGAGCTGCTGGCGATCAGCCGGCCGAGCAGGGCCTGCGGGCAGTAGCGCTGCTGGAAGCTCGCCTTGAGGATGTTTCCGGCCACCACCCCGGCGGAGACGCCGAAGCTGCCCGCGACATAGAGCAGCGCCCCGGCGCCGTGGGACGCGAGCGGGATGAGCAACGCTGCTCCGGGCAGGCCCAGTTCGCACAGCAGCATGGCACGGGCCGTGCCGAACCGGTCGGCGGCCCGTCGTGCCAGGAAAGCGCCCGCGATTCCGCCCGTACCGGCCGGCGCCAGCACCCCGCCGACCGTGCCGGGAGACAGACCGACCTCGCGGACCAGGAAGACCGTCGCCATCGACTGGTAGCCCATGAGCGCGAGGTTGGAGGCCGCACCGAAGAGCGTCAGCGTACGGAACCACTTGTCGCCGGCCACCAGGCGCAGTCCCTCGGCGACCTCCGCGGTCAGTGCCCGCGGTGCGTCCCGGGGAGCCGGGCGCGGTTCGCGGTGCCGGATGCCGAGCAGGCACCGCAGAGCGATGAGGAAGGTGGCCGCGTGGGCGAACAACCCGTTGACCGCGCCCGCCAGTTGGGCGCAGCCGGTCCACCCAGACGCCCACCGGGAGGCCGATGAGCAGCCAGGGCAGCCAGGTACAGGCACTGAGCAGCCCGACCGCGAAGGTGGGGGCATGGAGGGTGGACACCGCCACCAGTGGCATCGCCACATTGGTGACCGCCGTCCCGAACTTCCCCGCCGTCTCGCCGCACCACAACAGCCGGAAGTCACGATGGCGGCGCAGCAGCCCGGGGCTCCGCTCGGTCATGCGCCGGGGTCCGATGTGGCGCCGGTACGCAGAAGGAGACGGTTGGTGTCTCCGGGGTGCGCCACCTCCACCTCCGTGGCCGCGTCGTCGTCGAAGCGGAGGGTGAAGTGCGGCCCGGCGTCGATGAGCAGTGGGAGGTCTTCCCCCGCGTCACGGTCAAGAGGGGGCGACGCGGGGGCTTTCCAGGTGCCGTTGCCGGCCGCCGGGACGATCCTGACGGGGATGCGTGCCGGACAAGTGGAGCGGTTGGCCCACCACTCCAGGTGTGCGGTGCCCTCGTAGCGGTCCATTCCCCGAGAGTATGCGGCGTGGCGGCAGATCCGCGGCCGAGTGTCCCGTGCAACGGCTCCCGGGCGCGGCAACTGCCGTGCCCCGGACCGCCTTCAGGCCTCCTCCTTGCCCTCGCCCCCACGTCCGTCCTCGTCCCCGTCGTCCACGGCGTCCGCCCACAACGGATGCTCGCGCCGGGCCCATTGCGCGTCGACGGAGCCGGTGCGCAGGCCGCGGCGGGACTCGGGATCGCCGAACGCCTTCCAGACATGGCCGGCGATCACGATGACCACGGCGAGCGCGAGCCAGTCGTGCACGAAGGTGGCGCCGGTGCGCCAGACCACGGGCACCAGGGTCCCCCCTGCCCGGGTGAGGCCGAGCGTCTGGGGGAGGGTGGACCACATCAGCAGGCCGGTGCCGAGCATCACGAGGACGGCGCCGGCGATCCAGGCCGCGTAGAGCTTCTGTCCGGCGTTGAACTTTCCGGCCCGGCGGCCTCCTCGACGGCGCAGGGCGGCGCGCAGCCACTGGCGGTCGTGCGGGCCGTAGCGGTTAAGGCGGGTGAGGTCGGCGCGCAGGGCGCGGGAGCCGAGGCCCAGCAGCAGGGGGACGGGCAGCAGGATGCCGGACCACTCGTGGACGGTGGCCACCAGGGCGCGGCGGCCGACGAGTTCGGCGAGGAAGGGCAGATAGAGGCAGCCCGCGGTGAGGACGCAGACGGCCATCAAGGTGGCGGTGGCGCGGTGCACCCGGTGTTCGGCGCGGCTGAAGCGCCGGATGCGGGGGCGCGCGGTGGCGGGCCCGGACGGGCTCTCAGGTGGTCGGGGCATCGTCGCGTCCGTTCGACCGGCCGACCCAGGCGTCGATGTCATATCCGCGGTTCTCCCAGTATCCGGGCTGCACATGGTCGGTGACGGTGATCCCGGAGAGCCACTTCGCCGACTTGTAGAAGTACATGGGCGCGGCATAGAGGCGCACCGGACCGCCGTGTGCATGGGTGAGCGGTTTGTCCTGCATCCGCAGGGCGACGAGAACGTCGTCGCGGCTGGCCTGTTCCAGGGTGAGGGACTCGCTGTAGGCGCCGTCGAAGCAGGTGAAGCGGACGGCCTTGGCCTCGGGGCGGACGCCCGCGGCGTCGAGGAGGGCGGCGAGGCGTACGCCCTCGAAGGGGGTGCCGGGCACCCGCCAGCCGGTGACGCACTGGACATCGCGGACGAGCCGGGTCTGCGGCAGATGCCGCAGGTCCGCGAGGCGGTAGCTGGTGCGGTGACGGACCAGGCCGTCGACCGTGAGGCGGTAGGTGCGTGCGTTCTTCTCCGGTACCGAGCCGGTCACCGAGTAGTAGCGGAAGCCGCCGCCGCCCGGGAGCAGACCGGACAGGCCGGTGGGGTCCTGCTGCGCGGCGGCACCGAGGGTGTTGTCGTAGGCGCTCTGGAGGAAGGGGGCCGCGGCAACGCCGGCGGCCCCGGCGGCGAGCATGCCGAGCACCACACGACGGCCCACGGGGGTGCCCCGCCCGTCCTCGCCGCCGCCCGCCGTGCGGGCCGGATTCACGTCCTTGGTCACAACTTCGATTCGAGCACCCTGCGGCCCACGGGGCCAGCGTCCGGGCCCCGGCGTCAGACTTTCGTCATCAGCGCCGCGGGGTCACGGGGCGCGTTCCCGGCCCGGCGCAGGGCCGTGGCCCGTGCGGCCCGGAAGGCGCCTTCGGCGTCGCGGCCCGGGTACGACCACGGTGCGCGCGTGGGGTACGGGCCGATGCGCCCGAAGAGCGCGGCGGCCTCGGCCATTCTCCCCTGGTGGAACGTGGCATGGGCCAGGAAGTTGAGATCGATCTTCCGGCGCGGATGCTCCTCGCCCTCCCATTCCAGCCACCAGTCGACGGCGCTCTGGAGGACCTGCCGGGCGCGCCGGGTGGACCAGGGGCCCCAGTCCGCGGGGTCGGGGGGTGCCAGTCCCGCGGCGGCCAGTACGCGGTAGCGCTCGGCGTGCGCCACGACGGGGAGGAGCGCGAGCGGGGAGTCGGCGGGGGCGCGTGCCGCGGCGCGGGCGGCGAAGGCGTGGGCCGGGTGCCGCGGGTCGTCGGTGACACCGGGCCACTGTTCGGCCAGGGAGGCCGTCATGAGGTGGTGTGCGTGGTGGTGGTCGCGGTGGCGGGCGCGTACCTGGTGGAAGGCGTGTGCCCGTGCGTCCGGGGTGCCGGTGCGGCGGGCGAGGATCAGCGCGCCGAGCCAGGGGGTGGGGTCGGCGGGCAGCATCCGCGCGGCGGTGGCACAGGCCTTGGCGGCGGCCTCGGCGCTGCTCTCGCCGCGCAGGGCGAGATGGACGGTGGCGAGGGCGAGGAGGGTGGCGGCGTCGCCGCTGTCCGGTTCGGCGAGCTGCCAGTCGCCGGCCCAGGCGGCGCTGCCGGGACCGGTGGCCAGGACGGTTAATCGGTGGCCGCGCAGATCCCAGTCCTCGCCGGTCGCGGCGAGCAGGGTGCGCACCCGGACCCATTGGCCGAGCGCCAACGCCTCGGCGGCGATGGCCAGTTGGGTGTCGTCCAGGGCCGGAGCGAGCACCGGGGCACCCGGGCAGCGGGTACGTCCGAGGGACGGCGGCGGTGGCGAAGGAGAAATCGAAATCACGGTCAGGGGCTCCATGGCGCGCCGCACCGGCCGTCTCACCGCACCGAGTCGTTCTCGGTGGGAGGGGGTCGGATCCGCGCACGCCTCTACAGAGGGTGATGGCTTGGTCCGCACCAGTCATCACGCACAGCAAAGCGGTACGCAGAGCTCCGCGTCAAGACGAGAAAGGGAATGGCCGGATCCGCCCGCCCCGGCCGGCGTCAGGACACCGACCGCGCCGCCGCCCGCCCCGCCATCCGCCCGGAGAACAGGCAGCCGCCGAGGAAGGTGCCCTCCAGCGAGCGATAGCCGTGCACCCCGCCACCGCCGAAGCCGGCCGCCTCGCCCGCCGCGTACACACCGGGCAGCGGCTCGCCGCCCTCGGTCAGCACCCGCGAGGAGAGGTCGGTCTCCAGACCGCCGAGCGTCTTGCGGGTGAGGATGTTCAGCCGTACGGCGACCAGCGGGCCGGCCTTGGGGTCGAGCAGCCGGTGCGGGACGGCGGTGCGGATCAGACGGTCGCCGAGGTATTTACGGGCCCCGCGCATCGCGGTCACCTGGAGGTCCTTGGTGAAGGAGTGCGCGATCTCCCGGTCCCGCGCCACGATCTCGCCGCGCAGCGCGTCCTCCGATATCAGCGTCTCCTGGGTCACCTCGTTCATCCGCCGCACCAGATCGGTCAGCGAACGCTCGACGATGAAGTCCGCGCCGTGGTCCATGAACGCCTGCACCGGGCCCGGTGCGCCGGCCCTGGCCCGGCCCAGCACCCCACGGATGCTCTTGCCGGTCAGATCGGGGTTCTGCTCCGAACCGGAGAGGGTGAACTCCTTCTCGATGATCTTCTGGGTGAGCACGAACCAGGTGTGGTCATGCCCGGTCCGCATGATGTGTTCCAGCGTGCCGAGGGTGTCGAAGCCGGGGAACAGCGGGACCGGCAGCCGCTTGCCGCGGGCGTCCAGCCACAGCGGGGACGGTCCGGACAGGATCCGGATGCCGTGCAGCGGCCAGATGGGGTTCCAGTTGTCGATGCCCTCCGTGTAGTGCCACATCCGGTCCCGGTTGATGATCCGGCCGCCGGCCGCCTCGGCGATGCCCAGCATCTTGCCGTCCACATGCGCGGGCACCCCGGACAGCATCCGCCGCGGGGGCTTGCCGAGCCGCTCGGGCCAGTTGGCACGCACCAGTGCGTGATTGCCGCCGATCCCGCCCGAGGTGACGATCACCGCCTGGGCCTTGAGCTCGAAGGCGCCGGCCACCTCACGGCTGCTGGGCCTGCCGCGCTCGGCGTCCGAGGGCTCCAGAATCTCGCCGCTGACGGTGTCCACGCTGCCCGCGGTGCGCGAGAGCCCGGTCACCCGGTGGCGGAAGCGCAGCTCGACCAGGCCCCGGGCGGCCCCGGCCCGCACCCGGCGCTCGAACGGGGCGACCAGACCGGGCCCGGTGCCCCAGGTGATGTGGAAGCGGGGCACGGAGTTGCCGTGCCCGGTCGCGTCATAGCCGCCGCGCTCGGCCCAGCCGACGACGGGGAAGATCCGGACGCCCTGCCGGTGCAGCCAGGAGCGTTTCTCGCCGGCCGCGAAGTCGACGTAGGCCTCCGCCCATTTGCGCGGCCAGTGGTCCTCCGGCCGGTCAAATCCGGCCGTGCCCAGCCAGTCCTGCCAGGCCAGCTCGTGGCTGTCGCGGATCCGCAGCCGGCGCTGCTCGGGGGAATTCACCAGGAAGAGACCGCCGAAGGACCAGTGGGCCTGCCCGCCGAGGGACTGTTCCGGCTCCTGATCGAGGAGGATCACCTTCCGTCCGGCGTCCACCAGCTCCGCGGTGGCCGCCAGGCCCGCGAGCCCCGCTCCGATCACGATCACATCAGCGTCGTACGCCATGTCAGCTTCTCCTCAACGGGGCGCGCCGGGCGCCCCGGCCGCCGTGGTGGAACGATCCTCAGCGCACCCGACTGCCGCGTCAACCATGTGGTTACCGGGCGGTACACCGGGGCGCGCGGGAGAATGGTGGGTGACGAGGGCCACCCCACGCCCGCCGCCGGATGACTATCCTCAGGCGCAATCCCCCCACCCCGCGCGATACGAGGTGTGACGTGACGGTGATACTGCTCGCCCTGGGAGCGGCGTGCTGTCTCGGACTCGGTTTCGTGTTCCAGCAGGCCGCGGCGCAGCGCGCCCCGATGAAGGACTTCCTGTCCGTGCGGCTGCTGCTGGACCTGGTGCGGATGCCGCTGTGGCTGGCCGGTATCGGTCTGATGGTGGTCGGGATGGCGCTCGGCGCGGTGGCGCTGGGCATGGGCGACATCACTCTCGTGGAGCCACTGCTGGCGACCAATCTGCTGTTCGCGATGGCCCTGTCGCGGCGGCTGACCCGGCAGCGGCTCGGCCGCAGCGGCTGGGCCGGACTGTGGCTGCTGGCGGGCGGGGTGACGGCCTTCATCGTGGCCGGGCGTCCCCAGGGCGGGGAGCGCAGCCCCGATCATCTGTGGCAGTGGCTGATCATGGGCATGGTGCTGGGCACCGCTTTGCTGCTGGCGGCGGTCGCCAAGCGGGAGCGGGTGCATGTGAGCCTGGAGGCCGCGCTGCTGGGCATCGCGGCGGGGCTGATCTACGGGCTCCAGGACGCGCTGACCCGGATCAGCGGGGAGCATTTCAGCCAGGGCGGCTGGTCGGCCCTGCTCACCAGCTGGCAGCCGTACGCCATTGTCGTCCTCGGCGTGCTGGCGCTGGTGTTCGTCCAGAGCGCCTTCGAGTCGGCGCCGCTGCGGCTCTCGCTGCCCGCGCTGACCGCCGCCCAGCCGCTGGCCGGTATCGCCTGCGGGGTGGGTTTCCTCGGCGACCAGCTCCAGGTGACGGCCGGGGCGCTGGCGTGGGAGGTGATCGGGATCATCGCCGTCGTCGCGGGCATCGTGCTGATCGGCAGCCATCCGGCGATGCCGCCGGGGTCCGGCCGGACGCAGAACGCACGGGAACTCCAGCCGCACTGAGCGGGCCGCCCGGCCCGGCCGCTCCCTTCCCGGTGGATGCCCCTTCCCGGTGGGTGCCCGCCAGGGCCCGGGTGGTTGCATGGGCCCATGACGGATCAGCAACCGCTCAATGCGGACGAAATCCTCGATGTCGTCGATGAGAACGATCAGGTCGTGGGGCAGGCTCCGCGCGGCGAGGCATATGCCCGCAGGATGCGCACCCGCTGCGCCTTCGTCCTCGCCCGGGACGACCGGGACCGGATCTTCGTCCACCGCCGCACCCCGCAGAAGCTCGTCTTCCCCTCGCACTACGACATGTTCGTCGGTGGGGTGGTGGGCACCGGCGAGACCTACGACCAGGCGGCGCTGCGCGAGGCGGAGGAGGAGCTGGGCGTGCAGGGGCTGGCACCGCCGGAACCGCTGTTCAAGTTCCTCTACGAGACCGCCGAGCACACCTGGTGGTCCGCGGTCTACCAGGTGCGCTGCACCCCGCCGGTCGCGCCGCAGGAGTCGGAGATCGACTGGTCCGCGTTCCTGACGGAGGAGGAGCTGGCCCGGCGGATCGACGAGTGGCCGTGGACGCCGGACGGGCTCGCCGCGTACCGGCAGCTGCTCGCCCGCCGGGAGCCGGGGGAGCTCTGATGGGTCCCGGTCACGGGTCGCGCCGGCCGATAGGGTTTCGGCCATGATCCTCACTGAGGCGCTGCGGTCGGCCGGCGCGGCCCTACGGCTGTGGTTCTCGCCCGCGCGGATCCGCGAGGAGGGCACGACCCCCGACTACCGCTTCTCGCTCGCCAATGAGCGCACTTTTCTCGCCTGGCTGCGCACCGGGCTGGCGCTGATCGGCGGCGGGTTCGCGGTGGACCAGTTTCTGCCCCGGCTGCATCAGGGGCTGCGGGTGACCTTCACCGTCGTCCTGCTGGTGGGCGGCGCGCTGTGTGCGCTGCGGGCGGTCAATCACTGGGTGCGCTGCGAGCGCGCGATGCGGCGCGGCGGGGATCTGCCGGTCACCCGCTTCCCCACGGCGCTGGCGCTGGGCGTCGGCGTACTGGCGGTGGCGGTGGTCGTGCTGGTCCTGCTGGGCTGGACGAACTAGCCGATGGCGGACGGAGCGCGGCCGGACGCGGGGCCGCCGCGGCCGGCTCCCGACCGGGACCCCGGGCTACAGCCGGAGCGGACCCGGCTGGCGTGGCGGCGTACGACCCTGTCCGCCACGGCGATGGCGGTGCTGGCCGTGCGTCAGCTGCTTCAGGGCGCGGCCCCGGGACCGGTGGAGGTGGTTCTGGCGGTGCTGATGGGGCTGCTGTGGATCGCGTTCGTGGCGCTCTCGCACCACCGGATGCAGGTGTTGGCCACCGGCCGTCCACCGGGTCTGCCGCCGCGGACCGCACTGCTGCTGGTCGGCTGCACCCTCGCCCTGGCGCTGTGCGGCGCGGTGCTTCTGGTGCAGCCGGGACCCTGAGCCGGGGCGCGGCGTCGCGGTGACCGGCGGCGGAGATACCGTGGCGTGACCCTCGCGTTCCCGGAGCGGGCCCCGTCCCCGCCTCGGCCGCGGCGGAATGAGGGACCATCGGACGAGGGGACACGACCCGCATGCGCGACTCGGCAGCACGGAACACGCCGGCCCAGGCCTCGGCGGCGCAGACGGCGGCACGGACCTCCGGGCCCGGCGCCACCGGACCGGACACCGCGCCACCACCCGGCGCCGCGACGCCCGCAGAGGCCTCCCCCACGGACACCTCGCCCGCCGCCGAGCGCCCCACCCTCCCCGAGCCCTACCTCACCGAACTCGCCGCCGGCGTCCATGCCTTCATCCAGCCGGACGGCGGCTGGTGCCTGAACAACGCGGGCTTCGTCACCGACGGGGACACCACCCTGGTCGTGGACACCGCCGCCACCGAGCGCCGGGCACGTCTGCTGCGCCGCCGGATCGCCGAGAGCGGCGCGCCGGCACCCCGGATGGTCGTGAACACCCACCACCACGGCGACCACACCTACGGCAACGGCGTCTTCGCACCCGAGGCGACGGTCATCGGGCACGCCTCCTGCCGCCGTGAGCTGCTGGCCGCCGGGCAGCAGCTGCATGCGGTGTGGCCACAGGTGGACTACGGCGACATCCGTCTGACGGCGCCGGAGATCACCTACACCGACGAGCTGGCGCTGCACGTCGGCGACATCGAGGTGCAGCTGATCCATCCGGGCGTGGCGCACACCACCGGCGACACCCTCGTCTGGCTGCCCCGGCAGCGCATCGTCTTCGCCGGCGATCTGGTCTTCCACGGCGGCACACCGTTCGTCTTCATGGGGTCGCTGGCCGGATCGCTGCGGGCGCTGGAGCTGCTGCGCACCCTGGACGCGGTCACCGTCGTTCCCGGCCACGGCCCGGTGACCGGCCCCGAGGTGTACGAAGGCATCGAGCGCTATCTGCGGTTCGTCGGCCGGCTGGCGCAGGAGGGGCGGGCGGCCGGCCGTACGCCGCTGGAGGTGGCCCGGGAGGCGGACCTGGGGCAGTTCGCCGAGCTGGCCGAGAGCGAGCGGCTGGTGGCGAATCTGCATCGGGCGTACGCGGAGCTGGCGGGCGTGGCCCCCGGTGCCCCGCTCGACCTCGTGGCCGGATTCGGCGATATGACGGTGATGAACGGCGGGGTGCCGATGGCTTGTCACGCCTGAGTCCGGCACCTCGTGCCGGAGCCGCCCGGCGCGGCCGGGGAGGCAGGGGCTGACCCGGGAGCGGGGGCGGCCGGGGACGCAGGGGCCGCCGGAGCCACCTGGCCCGCCGGGGCCGTCGGCATGGCGGAAAACCCCGCGTGACCGACGCCCCACGTCCCGGCACTGGACTCCATACCGACTAGTCGGCATGATCGTGCTGCGACCGATGGACCGTCCACTCCGTACGGAGGAGCACGATGAGCAAGGGCACCCCTCCCCCGCAGGCCCCCGGCCGGGAGGACGCGGAACCTCCCGGCCTCGACCTGGAGCGATTGCGCGAGCATCTGGACCGGGAGCGGCCGGGGCTGGCCGGCGGCCCGCTGCGGGCCCAGCTGATCGAGGGCGGGCGGTCCAACCTCACCTACCGCGTCGGTGACGGCGCCGCGTCCTGGGTCGTCCGCCGGCCGCCGCTCGGCCATGTGCTGGCCACCGCGCACGACATGCGGCGCGAGCACCGCGTCATCAGCGCCCTGCACGAGACACCGGTGCCGGTGCCCGAGACGCTGCTGCTGTGCGAGGACGAGTCGGTCATCGGCGCGCCTTTCTATGTGATGGAGCTGGTCGAGGGCGTGCCGTACCGCACGGCCGGCCAGCTGGCCCCGCTCGGGCCCGAGCGCACCCGCGCCGTGGTGCTCTCCCTGGTCGATACGCTCGTGGACCTGCACGCGGTGGAACCGGAAGCGGTCGGACTCGGCGACTTCGGCCACCCCGAGGGCTTCCTCGAACGTCAACTGCGGCGCTGGGGAAAGCAGTTGAGCTCCTCCAAGAACCGCGATCTGGCGGGGATCGACGAGCTGCACGAGGCGCTGGGCCGGGCGCTGCCCGCTTCGCCCGCACCGACCGTCGTCCACGGCGACTACCGCCTCGACAACGTCCTGGTCGGCGCCGACGACACGATCAAGGCCGTACTGGACTGGGAGATGTCCACGCTCGGCGATCCGCTGACCGACCTCGGCCTGCTGGTGATGTACAGCTCCGACCTCGGCCTGCCCGAGTCACCGGTCAGCACCACCAGCGGCGCCCCCGGCCACCCCTCGCCGGCCGAACTGATCGAGCGCTATGCCGCCCGCTCCGGCCGGGACACCTCCGCCATCGCCTGGTACACGGCGTTCGCCTGGTTCAAGCTCGCCGTGATCCTCGAAGGCATCCACTACCGCTTCACGCTCGGCCAGACCGTCGGCGCCGGGTTCGACCGGATCGGCGAGCTCGTCCCCGTGTTCATCGACCACGGACTCACCACCCTCAAGGAAGGCTGAGACACCCATGGACTTCGCATTCGACGCCCGCACGGAGGAGCTCCGCGAGAAGCTCCTGACGTTCATGGACGAGCACGTCTATCCGGCCGAGCAGACCGCCCATGAGCAGCGGGCCTCGCTCGCCTCGCCGTGGGACACCCCGGCCGTCGTCGAGGAGCTCAAGGCCGAGGCCCGCCGGCAGGGCCTGTGGAACCTCTTCCTCCCCGACGAAGAGTTCGGCGCCGGGCTGACGAACCTCCAGTACGCGCCGCTGGCCGAAATCACCGGCCGCAGCCCCCAGTTGGCGCCCACCGCGCTGAACTGTGCGGCGCCGGACACCGGCAACATGGAGGTGCTGACGCAGTTCGGCAACGAGGCACAGAAGAAGCAGTGGCTGGAGCCGCTGCTGGCCGGTGAGATCCGGTCGGCGTTCGCGATGACCGAGCCGGAGGTGGCCTCGTCGGACGCCACCAACATCGAGACACACATCGCGCGGGATGGCGACGATTACGTCATCAACGGGCGCAAGTGGTACATCTCCGGGGCGATGAACCCCCGGTGCCAGATCTTCATCGTGATGGGCAAGACCGACCCGGACGGCACGGACCTCCGCCGCCAGCAGTCGATGATCCTGGTACCGCGCGACACCCCCGGCCTGGAGGTCAAGCGCGCCATGCAGGTCTACGGCTACGAGGACCACTGGCACGGCGGCCACGCCGAGGTGCTCTTCCATGACGTCCGGGTGCCGGCGGCCAACCTGATCGGCGAGGAGGGCGGCGGCTTCGGTATCGCGCAGGCCCGGCTCGGCCCCGGCCGGATCCACCACTGCATGCGGCTGATCGGCATGGCCGAACGCGCCATCGAGCTGATGTGCCGCCGCGCGGTGACCCGTACGGCCTTCGGCAAGCCGCTGGCCCAGCAGGGCGTGGTGCAGGAGTGGATCGCGGACGCCCGGGTGGCGGTGGAACAACTGCGGCTGCTGGTGCTCAAGACCGCCTGGCTGATGGACACCGTCGGCAACAAGGGCGCCCACACCGAGATCCAGTCCATCAAGATCGCCACCCCGCGCACGGTCGTGGGCATCCTCGACAAGGCGGTCCAGCTGCACGGCGCGGGCGGCGTCAGCCAGGACTTCCCCCTGGCGGAGCTGTGGGCCGGGGCCCGCACGCTCCAGCTGGCGGACGGCCCCGACGAGGTGCACCAACGGTCCCTGGCGCGCCGGGAGTTGAAGCGCTACCTGTAGGGCCTTCCCGGTGCGGCGGCCGGGCCCGGAACGACGGTCCGCGGACGGCCGCCCGCCGCGGTCGCCGGGCGGCCGTCCAGCGGTCGGAGCGGCCTCCTGCCGGGGTGGGCGCGCCGCTATCCTCGGGGGATGCGTATCGGAGAACTGGCGCGGCGGACCGGTGTGCCGGTTCCGACGATCAAGTACTACACGCGCGAAGGCATGTTGCCCGCGGGTGAGCGCACCGGTCCGAACCAGGTCCATTATGCGGAGTCGCACATCCGGCGACTGAAGCTGATCCGTGCGCTGACCGAAGTGGGCGGGCTGTCCATCGCGGCTGCCGGTGAGGTGCTGGCGGGGATCGACGCTCCGGGCAGCACCGTGCACGGCATGCTCGGCACCGCGCAGTCGGCGGTCAGCCGGGTGGCGGCCGAGCGGGGCACCGACGAGACGTGGGAGCGCGCCGACCGGGAGGTCGGGGAGCTGGTGCGGCGGCACGGCTGGTCGGTGCGGCCCGAGAATCCGGGGTGGCAGACGCTGGTGCAGGTCGTGGTGGCCTATCACGAGCTCGGCCGGAGCGAGTTGCTCGGTCTGCTCGACGGGTACGCGGACGCGGCGGGGACCCTCGCCGCCGCCGAGCTGGCCGCATTCGACGGGGTCCCGAGCATCGACGCCAAGATCGAGGGCGCGGTGCTCGGGACCGTGCTCGGCGACGCGGCGATGGCCGGGCTACGGCGTATCGCCCAGGAGGACGTCTCCCGGCGGCCGGAGGCGCAGCCTCACGCGGGGTGAACGGGGTCGCCGGCCGGTACGAGGTGATGCACCCGGGCCGGCGGCAGGTTGCCCAGCACCAGTTCCGTACGGAAGGTGTGCCGGTCCAATATGCGGCGCAGCGCGAGCTGCCCGTTGACGGCGTGGACGCGCGCCGTTCCCCCGGTGAAGGTGCGGCGTACCGTCGCGCCTCCTAC
Source organism: Streptomyces sp. NRRL S-1813 (assembly GCF_000719605.1). NCBI lineage: Bacteria > Bacillati > Actinomycetota > Actinomycetes > Kitasatosporales > Streptomycetaceae > Streptomyces > Streptomyces sp. NRRL S-1813. The sequence continues at coordinate 141,202 of NZ_JOHB01000024.1, read as the reverse complement.
ATAGCCGAAGAAGGAGAGGGTGCCGCCGGGGCGCAGGGCGCCGAGCAGCCGGTCGAAGATGTCCGTCGTCGTCGGGGCGTCGAAGTTCGCGAACGGCAGGCCGCAGACGATGGTGTCGTAGGTGCCGAGTTCGTGCTCCTGCACCATGCCGGTGAGGAACTGGAGCCGCGGGTCGCCGCCGTAGGTGCCGTGCAGGATGTCGACGAAGCGCGGGTTGGCCTCGACCAGGTCGAGGGTGTCCTCCTGGCCGAGCGCGTCGGCGATGTGGCGGGTCACCGCTCCGGTGCCCGGCCCCACCTCCAGGACCGCGCGGGAGCGGCCGGGGCTGGGGACCAGATAGCGGGTCAGGGCCCTGCCGAGCCGGGGACTGCTCGGAACGATCGCGCCCACCTCTCCGCGCGTCCGTGCGTACTCCCGGAGAAACAGCGTCACTTCAGCCACTAGGCCACCCACATCGGTTGTGATAGCAGAACTATCGATACCGTAAGTTACGGATGGCGGATGAGGACACCCCCGAGCCACAGCCGCCCCTTGAGTGTCATCACCCCGGGGCGCATGCCCACTGCTCTTGCGCGCAATCCAACAAATTCCGAGAGATGTGGCGAGAGCCGCCCGAGGCGCCGCGCGAGGCGCCCGGACTCACCTCGACGTGGCCTTCCCGATACGCACGGTGAGCATGCGCGGCCGCATCCCCCGCGGGATGTGTGGCCAAGAAGACACCGATGCCGGACGCTGCGGGCGGAAGGTCTTCCGCCCGCAGCGTCCGGCATCCGGCATCCGGCATCCGGCATCCGGTTTCCGGCGTCCGGTTTCCGGCGTCCGGCGTCCGCTGTGGGCCTACGGCCGCAGGGCGCGCAGCAGCAGATCCGCGAGATGGTCCGCGACCTGCTGCGGGCTGAGCGGCCCGTCCTCGCGGTACCACGTCCCCAGGTGGTGCACGGAGCCGAAGTGGTAGTCCACGACCAGGTCGGCGGGGATGTCGGCGGCGAACACACCGGTGCGCTGGCCCTCCTGGACCAGGGCGCGGAACCTTTCGTGGTAGCGGCGCCGCTCGGCGCGTACCTGCTTGTCCTTCTCCGGACTGAGGTGGTGCATCGAGCGGAAGAAGATCTTGGTGTCGTCGAGGTTCTCGATGGTGGTGACGACCACATCGGCGGCGGCGTCGCGCAGTCGCTCCTGCACCGGCGCGTCGGCGCCGGCGAAGTGGTCGAGCCGCTCCTGCTGGAGGCGCAGCACCCGGCCGTAGACCTCGTGGAGCAGATCCTCCTTGGAGCCGAAGTAGTGGTAGAGGGCGCCCTTGGTGACGCCCGCCGCATCGACGATCTCCTGGACGGAGGTGCGGTCGTAGCCCTGCTCCGCGAAGAGCCTGGTGGCGGTGGCCAGCAGCCGCTGGGCCACCGGCTTCGCACCACCGTTGCCGTTGCCGTCCTTCGTGCCGGCCATCGCCCTCACCTGTCCTTCGTGCCTAGTCATGCGCGGTGGCGCAGCTCCCGTCGGAGGATCTTGCCACTCGTGGTCTTCGGAAGCTCGGCCAGGATCTCCACCGCACGGGGATATTTGTACGCCGCGAGCCGTTCCTTGCAGTAAGCGGCCAGCTCGGCGGGGTCTGGAGCGGTGCCGGGGCGCAGGCTGACATAGGCCTTGACCGACTCCCCGCGGTAGGCGTCGGGCACCCCGACGACCGCCGCCTCGCGCACCGCCGGGTGGCTGTAGAGGACGTCCTCGACCTCGCGCGGCCAGACCTTGAAGCCGGAGGCGTTGATCATGTCCTTCTTGCGGTCGACGACGTACAGCCAGCCGCCCGCGTCCATGAAGCCGATGTCGCCGGTGTGCAGCTCGCCGTCCGGGATGGCCTCGGCGGTGGCGTCGGGGCGGCGCCAGTAGCCGGGGACGACCTGGGGGCCGCGGACCGTTATCTCGCCCTGTTCGCCGAACGGCAGGTCCTGGCCCGTCTCGTCGATGATCCGGACGACGGTGTCGGGGCCGGGGACACCCACGGCGAGCGTGCCGGAGACCTTGTCGACCGGTGCTTCCCTTCCGGGCGGGACGCTGGCGCAGGGGGCGGTGCACTCGGTCAGGCCGTAGCCGTTGTGGAGGTACGGGCCGAAGTCCGTACGGAACTTCTCGACCAGGGCGGGCGGCAGCGGCGCGCCGCCCGAGGACATGGTCCGGAAGGACGCGAAGTGATCACGCGTGACCTCGGGGTGCGCCATCAGCGCCATATAGGCGGTGGAGGGGCCGACCGTATAGGCGGGGCGGTGCTCCAGGAAGGCGTCCAGGACGACGCCCGCGTCGAAGCGGTAGGCGAGCGCGAGGGTGCCGGAGTTGGCGACACAGGCCGCCAGTTCGCAGACCATGCCGGTGATGTGGAAGAGCGGCGCGAGCGCGAAGTAGGTGGCGCCCTCGGGCAGTCCCAGGCCGGTGCGCTGGCGTTCGGCGTTGTAGGTGATGTTGCCGTGGGTATTGGTGGCGCCCTTGGGGGTGCCGCTGGTGCCGGAGGTGTAGCTGATCAGCGCGAGGTCGTCGGCGGTGAGCTCCGGGTCGTCGGGCGCCACGCGTATCCGGCCGCCGGAACGGGCGACGGTCAGCAGGTCGTCGGCGCCCTCCTGCGGACCGAGCCGCTCACCGCGCAGCACCCGCCGGTCGTCGCGGGTCTGGAGATCCCGCTCCCAGGCGGTGAGCGCCATCCGCACGGACGGCGCCTCGGCGGCCGTGGCGCGCAGAAAGCCGTCCCAGGTGCGGTCGGCGCAGATGACGGCGGTGACCTCGGCGTCGTCCAGGATGTGCCGCATCTCGGCGGACTTGTACATGGGGTTGACCGGCACCACCACACCGCCGGCCTTCCACACGCCGAGCAGGGCGAGCACGAAGTGCGGGGTGTTCTGGAGCATGACCGCGGCCCGGTCGCCGCGCCGGAAGCCGCGCTCGACGAGGTGGGCGGCGATGCCGTCGGAGAGGGCATCGGTCTCGGCGTAGGACAGCCGGCCGTCGAAGTACGCGAGCGCCGTGCGGTCCGGGACGCGGCCCACCACGGCCCGGAACGCGTGCAGCATCGAGGGGGGCGGCTGGACAGGGGCGCGCTGGGCGTCGGTGAGCTGTGCCAGCCACGGCATGTCCTGGTAGGAGGTCATCGGGGTGCGGCCCTTTCTTCCTGATCGCCTGATCATCCCTGCGGGGGAAACACCTGGGTGACGCGGGGTGGCGGGCCGGGTCCGGCCGGCCCGCCACCCGGCCCTGCTCGGGCGCGGTCCATCCTAGGAGCGGCCGCCCTCGGCCTGCTCCAACTTCCGCTGGAGGTGGTTCATCCCGCTGAGCCAGCGGTCGGGGTCCGCGGCCCGCGCGGTGTAGTAGTCCGCGACCTCCGGGTGCGGCAGGACCAGGAAGCGGCCCTCGGCCATCGCCGCGAAGAGCGCCTCGGCGACATCCTCGGGCTCGACGGCCGTGGGGGTGAGGACGAGGTCCCCGGCGGCCCCGGTGGCGGCCAGCATGCCGGTGCGGACGCCCTGGGGGCAGATGGCGTGGACGTCGATGCCGCGGTGCCGGTAGGTCAGTGAGAGCCACTCGGCGAAGGCGTAGGCGCCGTGCTTGGTGACGCTGTAGGGGGCGGCGGCGACCATGGTGAGCAGGCCGGCGGCGGAGACCGTGGAGATGAAGCGCCCGCTGCCGCGCTCCAGCCACTCCGGCACCAGCTCACGCGCGGCCCTGACGTGCGCCATGACGTTGACGTCCCAGGCCAGCGTCCAGTCCTCCTCGGACGCCTCGGGTCCGCCGCCGGTACCGACTCCGGCGTTGGCGCAGAAGATGTCGATGCCGCCGCCGAGCGCCTCGCGTGCCGCCGGGACGATGGCGGAGGCGTCCCCGGCAACCGCGACCGCCCCGATCTCCTCGGCGGTCTTCGCCGCCTTGGCCCCGTCCAGATCGTTGACCACGACCCGGGCGCCCTCGGCGGCGAACCGGCGGGCCAGCGCGGCGCCGATCCCCCCGCCCGCCCCGGTCACGACAACGGTCTTGTCCCGTACGGCTTCCACGCTGGGTCTCCCTCGGTCGCATCGATGCGGCTGACAGGCAGACTAACCGGTCGGTATGTCCCGGCGGAAGAGTCCGTGGCCGTACGGCCGGGTCCGTTCCCCCACGCCCCGGAGCGCGTTAGCGTGCACACGACACGTACCCGCTCGATTCCCTGATCACGGAGGTGTGCGGATGGCTCTGTCGAGACGCGTTCTGCTCGGGCGGCTGGCGGCGACCGGAGCGGCCGGTGCGGCGCTGGCCACGGGCGCGGGCCCCGCCCGGGCGGCGGACCCGGCGTACGGCGGCGGGCGGCGGGTGCACACCGGCTTCGACCGGCTGTCCGCCGACGGCTACCGCCTCCTGGACGGCCACAAGGTCGGCATCGTCACCAATCCCACCGGCGTCACCCACGATCTGCGGCACATCGTGGATGTGATGCACGCCGACGCGAGAGTGCGGCTGACCGCCGTCTTCGGCCCCGAGCACGGCTTCCGCGGCACCGCACAGGCCGGTGGCTCCGAGGGCCGCTACGACGATCCGGCCACCGGACTGCCGGTCTACGACACGTACAACAAGAGCGGCAAGGATCTCGCCGGCATCTTCACCGCCTCCGGTGTGGACACCGTCGTCTTCGACATCCAGGACGTGGGCGCGCGCTTCTACACCTACATCTGGACGCTGTACGACTGCATGGTGGCCGCGGTGCTCGCCGGCAAGCGCTTCCTGGTCCTGGACCGGCCCAATCCGGTCACCGGCCGCTCGGCCACCGGCCCGGTGCTCGACAAGGCGTATGCCTCCTTCGTCGGCCGGGAGCCGATCGCGCAGGCGCACGGTATGACGGTGTCGGAGCTGGCCCTGCTGTTCAACGGCGAGTTCGTGCCGCAGGCCGCCGGGCGCCCGGTGGAGCTGGAGACCGTCCGGATGACGGGCTGGCGGCGCGGCGACTTCTTCGGGGCGACCGGCCTGCCGTGGGTACCGCCGAGCCCCAACATGCCCACACCCGACACCGCCCTCGTCTACTCCGGCACCTGCCTCTTCGAGGGCACCAACCTCTCCGAGGGGCGCGGCACCACCCGCCCCTTCGAACTGCTGGGCGCGGACGGCATCGACCGGCGCTGGGCCGCGGCCGCCACCGAACTGGACCTGCCCGGCGTCCACTTCAGGGAGGCCTACTTCGCCCCCACCTTCTCCAAGTTCCAGGGCAAGACGATCGGCGGCGTCCAACTGCACGTCCACGACCCCGAGACGTTCGACCCGGTACGCACCGGCATCGCCCTCCTGGTGACCGCGAAGCGGGTCTGGAGCGGCTTCGCCTGGCGGCCGGACAACGGCATCGACCGGCTGACCGGCTCCGCCACCGTACGAAAGATGATCGACGCGGGCGCAGGCCCGGACGAGATCACCGCCGCCTGGCAGGAGAAACTGACCCTCTTCCGTGCGGTACGGCGGCGGTATCTGCGTTATCGGTGAGAGCGCGGGGCGGGTTGCGGTCGTGGCCTGTCCCGGTCTCAAGAGCCGAGACAGGCCATTTCACCTATTGACTGCCCGCTGCACCGAGTCGGAAAGTGCGCTCGTGAGCAGCGACGCGACATCAGCGCAGACAACAGCACAGACCACAGGAAGCTCTCTGTCGAAGGGGGATCAGGAGGCCGCCGGCGGGGAGAGTTTGCGCCGGGTGGCGGTGGCCTCGTTCATCGGGACGGCCATCGAGTTCTACGACTTCTACATCTACGGAACGGCCGCCGCGCTCGTCCTCAACCAGGCGTTCTTCCCGACACTCAACCCGGTCAACGCCACCCTCGCGTCCTTCTCCACCTATGCGGTGGCGTTCGCCGCGCGGCCGCTCGGCTCGGTGATTTTCGGCCACTTCGGCGACCGGGTGGGCCGTAAGTCCGTCCTGGTCGCCTCGCTGCTGCTGATGGGGCTCTCGACGGCGTGTGTCGGGCTGCTGCCGGGCTACGGCACATGGGGTGTCTGGGCGCCGCTGCTGCTGATCGCACTGCGCTTTCTCCAGGGCATCGGCCTGGGCGGGGAGTGGGGCGGGGCCGCGCTGCTCGCCGTCGAGCATGCGCCGCGCAAGCGCCGTGGGCTGTACGCGGCCTTCCCGCAACTCGGTCCGTCCGTCGGGTTCTTCGCGGCGACCGGGGTGTTCTGGCTGCTGTCGTCCGCGCTCGACGAGGCGGCGTTCCGCTCGTGGGGCTGGCGGGTGCCGTTTCTGCTGTCGTTCCTGCTGGTCGGCGTCGGGCTGTTCGTACGGCTGAAGATCAGTGAGACGCCGGTCTTCGCGAAGGTGCTGGACGCCCAGGAGGCCGGCAAGGTCCCCACCGCCGATGTGCTGCGCCGGCATCCGCGTGAACTGCTGCTGGGCGCGGGCGGGATGATCGTCGCTTATGGCCTCTTCTACACCGCGACGACCTACTGCCTCTCCTACGCCACCGGGACCCTCGGTATCTCCCGCAACACCATGCTGGGGCTCTCCCTCGTCGCCTGCCTCTTCCTGGCGGCCGGTACCTGGCTCGCCGCCACCCGCTCCGACGGCGCCGGCCGCCGCAAGCTGATCCTTGCCGGGAGCGCCCTTGCCGTGGTGTGGGGGCTGGTGCTCTTCCCGCTGCTGGACACCGGACAGCCGGTGCTGATCGCCGTCGGCATCGGTGGCGCGCTGTTCTGCATGGGCGTGGTGTACGGCCCGATGGGCGCCTATCTGCCGGAGCTGTTCAGCGCGACGGTGCGCTACTCGGGCGCCTCGCTCGCCTACAACCTGGGCGGTGTCCTGGGCGGCGCGGTCGCTCCGCTGGTCGCCACCCGGCTCCAGTCGGCGTACGGCTCGGCGTCGGTGGGCTGGTACGTCAGCGCGATGGCGGTCGTCTCGCTGCTGTGCGTACTGGCGCTGCCGGAGACCCGGGAGCGGGAACTGGTCTGAGGTGCCGGCGCCGCCCCGCAGTCATGAGCTCAGCCACCATCTCCCGCTCTCCCCGGACAGTGCGTCCCACAGGAGGTTGAGCGGGTGGCCGGGGGCGTAGGAGTCCCGCTCGCCGCGGCGGGTGAAGACGCCGACCAGCACCTCGGTCCTGGGGCCCACCTCCCCGACGATCTCCAGGGTGCGCAAACCGCCAGCTTCGGGGAGGCGGCCGTCCGCGGCCGCCTCCCCGATGCCCCGGGTGACCAGCATCGCCCCGCTGACCACTCCCGACCGCAGCAGTTCGAAGCCGTAGTGCGCGGCCTCGATCTCGGCCGCGATGGACAGCTTCTGCCGGTATTCGGGGCCGTACCACGAGGTCAGGAAGCGGCCGATCAGACCGCGCGCGGAGACGACCAGTGGCAGCCGGGGCAGGTCACGGGCGCCGAAGGAGGTACCGGGGAGCCGTTCCGGCGGCAGGTTCGTCAGCAGCGAGAGCCCGCTGCGCCGCCACTCCATGACCTCGTACGGAGCCAGCAGTTCCGCTTCGTCGGCCTCGGTGACGACGACGCTGCCGCAGACCAGATCGAGTTCCTTGGAGCGCAGTTTGGCGAAGAGGTCGCCGGTACGGACGTGGGTGACCTTCAGATCGACATCGTCGCGCTCATAGTCCTCGGTGACGCGTTCCACCGCGTCCAGCAGGAAGCCGAGCGTATAGCGGGTGGTGCCGACGGACAGGGTCCGGCCGAGCCGGCGGCGGGCGTCGTGCACACCGTCCGACCACTCCCCCAGCGTGCGCCGGGCCAGATCGACCAGTGCCTCGCCGGTCGCGGTGAACAGGGCGTCCCTCCCCCGCCCCTGCTTGAGGACCAGTTCCTCGCCGCACAGCGCGAAGAAGGTGCGGTTCATGGTGTCCAGCTGCTTTTGCACACTGGACTGTTCGCGGCCCAGCCGGCGCGCGGCGCCCAGCGCGGTACCCGCCTCGTGAACGACGATCAGCGTGCGCAACTGGTCCATGGTGGTATCCAGCAGCTCCGTCGGATACTGCTGCGGACCGAACAAGGCCATGCCTCGCTTTCCCATCCCCTGGAGTTCAGAACCCTTCAGCATACCCGCAGAGGAATCCCGCCCCGAGGGCAGCCGGGGCACCCGGCACGGGAGTTGAAGCGACGGGGCACCCGGCGTGCACGCACGAAGGCCCCGGGGTCACCGCCCCGGGGCCTTCGTATGCCGCCTGCCGTCTACCGGTGTGCGGGGAACTCCACGACCTGCTGATAGGTCGGCCGGTTCTGCCAGCTGATGGTGTCGTGGGTCAGGCCGCCCACCGCGCGGTGGATGATCGCGTCCGCGCACCACTGGTCGCCGGCCTTGCAGCTGTCGTCGCCGGGGTAGACCTGCTCGGCGGTCTTCCCGCTCGCCTGCTGGAGCGTGGCCAGCAGGGTCTCACGGCAGGCGGACAGGTCACCGTTGCCGCAGTACGGCTGCGCGAGCGGGCCCGCCACCTTGTCGCCGAGCACAGCACGCAGATCCTTGTCCGCGTAGCTCCACCAGCCGTACTGGAACGCCGATCCGGCGTGCCCCCCGGTCGGCCCGTGGCCGGCCGACGGTGATTCGTCGATGGCGAGGTTGGCACGCAGTGCGTCGTAGAGGTCGCCGCCGAGGCCCGGCTTGAAGACGGCCTCGGCCATCAGCGGCCACCAGGCGTCCATGAGACGTACCGCATCGGGATGGGTGTAGGTGTGCGAGCCCGCCGCGGTCTCCTTGCGCTGGGCGCCGTCCTTGCGCCAGGCCTCCAGCTGCTGGACCGCGGTCTTCAGCTTGGGGTCGGTGACGGGCTTGCTGGTGAGGACCCGCAGGAGTTCGGGCAGGACGTCCTCGCCGCGCAGGTCGGTAACGGCGGCCTCGGACATGGCGCGGGTCAGCGACGCCCGGGTCACCCCGCCGTCCTTGGTCAGGGCCCGCACCCGGTCGTCCAGGAGATTGCCGCGGTGCACCGAACCGTTGCCGAAGCCTGCCGAGTCGTAGTCCTCGGCCTGCTTGTTGTTCCACGAGATGTAGTAGTCCTGGCCGACGGACTGTGGATGCTGGGCGGGCGGGGTGTAGTCGGTGGTGTTGGTGGCCGGGTCGTAGCCCTTCCACTCGTAGGCGTCCTCCGCCTTGACGGGCAGGGACGGATCGACATCGGGGTTGCGGACCGGGTTGAGGCCGCTGTTGTAGTACGCGATGTCACGGGAGTCGGCGTAGAACCAGTTGAAGGCGTAGCCGATGTGCTCGGCGGCCTGCTGGAACGTCTTGGCGTCACGTACGTAGGACGGGTCGTTGAACATCTGGAAGCCGATGATCGAGTCGGCCTCGTGGCGGTAGGTGGAGCGCTGCGCGGTGTAGGCGACGGGCTTGCCGTCCACGGTGGCGCGATGGGTGACGGTCCCGTACTTCGTCCGGAAGACCTGCATCCGGTAGGAGCCGGCCGCCGTCGGGTCGGCGACGGTGGGCTTCCAGGAGTTGGTGCGCTCCAGCTTCTCCATGGGGACGCAGGTGCCGCGGTAACGGTAGGAGGTGGAGTCCTTGGTGGGCGCGGAGCCGTCCGCGTTGCACAGCTCGACGGCGTAGGTGTCGGTGATGTCCTGGCCGGCGGAGGTGGCGCTCCAGGCGTAGTCCTGGCCGCGGCCGAGCTGGACGTACATCCCGACGCCCGCGAAGGAGGCGCCGCGGGCACTGATGCCGGGTCCCTGGATCTCCTGGAGCATCAGCAGCTGGGGCGCGAAGTAGCCGGTCTGCGGGCCGAAGACGGCGACGGGGTGGCCGCTCGCGGTGTGCTTGCCGGAGACCAGCAGGGCGTTGGACATCCCGCGGTGCTGGGTGGGGTCGAGGCTGCCCTTGGGCAGCACCCCGTCCTTGAAGAGGCCTTCCAGCTTCTTGTACTTCTTGGGCGCCTTGACCGGGTCCCTCGGCGGCGTCCCGCTCTTGACGGTGGCCGCGCCGGTGCGGTCGAAGACCAGCGGCTCGGACGTGACCGAGCCGCGGTCGGGCAGCGCCGTGCCCTTCGCCCTGGCCGGCTTGACCGCGTACGGGAAGCTGCTGCCGTCGTGCAGCGTCTTGGCGGCCTCGGGGTCGTTGCGCTCCCGGAAGGACTCCCAGACCTCGGTGCCCTTCTCGACGCCGTACTTCTGCTGGGCGGAGAGCAGCGCGAGGGCCGAGGGGACCTCGCCGCCCCCGCCGTTGCCGAAGAGACCGCCGACGACGGAGGCCAGGGCTATCAGGTCGGTGAGCTTGAAGGGCTGGATCTCACCGGCGTTGGTGATCGCGTCGACATGGCCGGTGAGGACGTACTCACCGGGGAAGTAGCGGCCGTTCTTGGACTGTTCGCGGTAGGCGTTGATGCCGTCGACATAGGCCTGGGCGTCTTCCATGGCCAGTTTGCCGCGCTCGCCGTTGGAGTCGCGGATGCTGTCGACCTGGGCCTGGAGATCGGCTTCGGTGTACGGCGCCTGCGGCCAGAACTGCTGCTCCAGGCCCTGGTTGGCGAGCGCACCGCCGGCGAAGGAGGTCAGTTCGCCGCGGCCGATGTGGCGGAAGAGGTCCATCAGCCACAGCCGGTCCTGGCCCGCGGCGTAGCCGGCGCCGTACTCGGTGCCGTAACGGGTCGTGCCCTTGATGTGCGGCACTCCGGTCTTCTTGTCCCGGGTGATGGTCACGTCGTTGCGGGGCGTGCTGACCTTGCCGACCTGGTCCTGGGGGACGCCGAAGGAGGCGTCGTTGAAGAACCGGTTGAGGGTGTCGTCGGTCAGCGACTGGTAGCCGCTCGCCAGCGCGCCGTACGGGCCGAGTTGGTCGGTGGAGTGCTCGGGGTGGGTGCCGAACAGCTTGTTGCCGAGGATCTCCATCAGGGTGGCATTGCCGGTGGCGCCGGGCGGGAGGATGTCGGCGCACTGGCCCTGGCAGTAGTCGTTGGCGTCCTTCGGCACGGCGGCCGCGGTGGGGGGCGGTGCCAAGAGCGTGGCACCCAGGGCGAACAGGGCTGCCGCGGCGGCGGTCCTGAGCCTTCCGGTACGTCGTCGCATTCCTGCTCCTCGATGGGGGTCCCCTGCTTGTTACGAGCCCGGGGGAGGGTGGGCGGGACGTTACCGGCGGTTATCCCCGGCCGGAAGATGAACAACAGTCAACTTTCCTTCTTCCGGGGAGAATCTTTCGACGACGCCGGGACACTCGGAACATCACCCCCGAAAAAACCGCAAGAAAGTTCGATGGATCCAGTTGGTGATCGACTACGTCCCATCCCCGTTCAGTCGGATCCTCCCCACGGAGGTGGGATGAAATGGCCGGTTTCAGAGCCCTCGCAGAACAGGTCCGCAATCCACGACTCGTCGCGGCTCAGCGACGCACCGCCCTGCGCAAGTGCCTTGAACGCTTCGCCCCGTACGGGCACCGGGCGACCTGGCACCACCTGTGCACCCGGGCCGGTATCGCGACCCAGGACCGCGATCCCGAACCGGAGCGGCTGGTAGCCGCGCTGGCCGAGCTGGAAGAGGCCCGTGCGCTCTGGCTCGCGTACGAGGAGGAGTTCGCCGCCCGGCGCCGGAAGGAGAAGCACGACGGCATCCGGCAGCCCGGCGCCATCGACGAATGGCACCGGCGGACCTGGGGCGGCTGTGACATCGTGCCGTGCGAGTCACCGCAACGACACCCCGCGGCCCGCCTCGCGGTGGTGCTGCGCCGCATGATCGTGGCGATGGAGACGGGGCGGCCGCGCCATGACTGCCCCGTGTGCGGCGGCACCCGCTTCACCTGGCTCCCGGAGCCGGTCGACGCCCCGGCACCCGGACCGGCCTGCTTGCAGTGCGGGGTACTGGCCCCGGTCTCCGTGCTGACGCCCGAGGTGCTGACCGCCGCGGGCCGGGTGCACGGGGCGGGGGCGTTCGCGGCGGCCTGACCCCGGACGGCGGCCGCGCGCCGCGGTACGCCCGGAACGGCCGGCGTCAGGGGAGCTGTCAGACCCTGCTGTCATCATCGGGACATGCTTCAGGTCTGTCTCAACGGCGCCCGGACGGCGGCCGATTCCGCGGCGGTGCCGATGTCACCGGCCGCCCTCGCCGAGGCCGCGCGGCAGGCGGTGGCGGCCGGTGCCGACGAGGTCCATGTCCATCCCAAGACCCCGTGCGGCCAGGACTCCCTTGCGCCGCGCGTGGTGGCCGCCGTCCTGGCGGCCGTCCGGGCGGTGGTGGAGGTCCCGGTGGGGGTGACGACCGGCGCCTGGAGCGAGCCGGATCCCGCCCGCCGGGCGGAGCGGATCCGCTCCTGGACGGTGCTGCCCGACCATGCCTCGGTGAACTGGCACGAGCCGGGCGCCGAAGCCGTCGCCGCCGCCCTGCTGGAGCGTGGCATCGGCGTCGAGGCCGGTATCTGGTCGGGCACGGACGGCGCGGAGCCGTTCGCCCGCTCACCGCTCGCGCCGCGGGTGCTGCGGGTGCTGGCCGAAGTGACCGACACCGACGCCGATTCCGCGCCGGCCACCGCGCGCGAGCTGCTGACCGCCGTGGCCGGCGCCGCGCCCGGCCGCCCGGTGCTGCTGCACGGGGAGGACGGCGGGGCCTGGCCCGTGCTGCGGCTGGCCGGCGTACTGGGCCTGGCCACCCGGATCGGCATCGAGGACACGCTCCTGCTGCCCGACGGCCGGCCGGCCACCGGCAACGCCCAACTGGTGGCCGCTGCAACGACTTTGGTGAGCGGCCTTCCCGGCGGGTGACCGGGGAGGTACGTTCCGCCGCATGATCGCGCTCGCCCGCTCCCGCATCGTCGCCCCTCCGGGGTGGAGCCGCTGGCTCGTCCCGCCCGCCGCCCTGTCCATCCATCTCGCCATCGGACAGGCCTACGCCTGGAGTGTGTTCAAACCGCCCCTGGAGTCCTCCCTCCAGCTGTCCGGGACGGCCTCCGCGCTCCCCTTCCAGCTCGCCATCGTGATGCTGGGCCTGTCCGCCGCGTTCGGCGGCACGCTCGTCGAACGCAACGGCCCGCGCTGGGCGATGTGCGTCTCCGCGGTCTGCTTCTCCGCCGGCTTCCTGGTCGCGGCCCTCGGCGCGGCCACCGGCCAGTATTGGCTGGTCGTGCTCGGTTACGGCGTCATCGGCGGCATCGGCCTGGGCATCGGCTACATCTCCCCGGTCTCCACCCTCATCAAGTGGTTCCCCGACCGCCCCGGGATGGCCACCGGCATCGCCATCATGGGCTTCGGCGGCGGCGCGCTGATCGCCTCCCCCTGGTCCACCCAACTCCTGGGCTCCCTCGGCGCGGACGCCTCCGGGATCGCACGGACGTTCCTGATCATGGGCCTGGTCTATGCCGTCTTCATGACCCTCGGGGTCGTACTGGTGCGGGTCCCCGCCGACGACTGGCGGCCGCCCGCCGGACCGCCCGCGGGCACCTCCACGGCCCGCCCGCTCGTGACCACCGCACAGGTCTCGGCCCGCAGCGCGCTGCGTACCCCGCAGTTCTGGTGTCTGTGGGTCATCCTCTGCATGAATGTCACGGCGGGCATCGGCATCCTGGAGAAGGCCGCCCCGATGATCTCCGACTTCTTCGCGCACACCGCGGCGCCGGTGAGCGCCCCGGCGGCGGCCGGATTCGTCGGCATGCTCTCCCTGGCCAATATGCTCGGCCGGATCGTCTGGTCCTCCACCTCCGACCTGGTGGGCCGCAAGAACATCTACCGTCTCTACCTCGGCGCCGGCGCCCTGATGTATCTGCTGATCGCGCTGGCCGGCGACTCCTCCAAGCCGCTGTTCATCGCCTGCGCGGTGGTGATCCTGTCCTTCTACGGCGGCGGATTCGCCACCATCCCGGCGTATTTGAAGGATCTGTTCGGCAGTTACCAGGTCGGCGCGATCCACGGGCGGCTGCTGACGGCCTGGTCCACGGCCGGCGTGCTCGGCCCGCTGATCGTCAATGCCGTCGCCGACGGGCAGAAGTCCGCCGGCCGCAGCGGCCCGGACCTCTACACCACCTCGTTCTTCATCATGATCGGCCTGCTCGTCGTGGGCTTCGTCGCCAACGAACTGGTCCGCCCCGTGCACCCACGGCACCATCAACCACCGGAGAAGGCGGACCAGTTGGCGGCCGAGCCCGCCGCCCCGAAGGGAGCCGGGCAGTGACCACCCGCCGAGCCCTCCTGTTCGCCCTCGTCTGGCTCTGGGTGGGCATCCCGTTCATATACGGCCTTTACGAGCTGACCCTCAAACTGAAACAACTGTTCACGGGCTGACCCCCGCCCGGGCATCGCGCCCGGCCGGCGTCGGCCCTCCTGCCCGTACGGCACAGGGCCGTACGGGCACCCGTAGGAGAGGGTGGACGTCCATGGCCGAACTGCACGATCTGACCGCGATCGAACAGGCCGAGGGAATCCGGTCGGGTGAGCTCTCCCCCGTGGAACTCACCGAGCACTACCTGACGCGGATCGAGCGGCTCGACGACTCACTCGGCGCCTTCCTCACCCGTACCCCCGAGATCGCCCGCAAGCAGGCCTCGGACGCCGAGAGCGAGGCCACCGCGGCCCGCCGCGAGGGCCGCGGACTCCCGCCGCTGCACGGGATACCCGTCCCGGTGAAGGACCTCAACCAGGTCGCCGGGGTGCGCTGCACGATGGGTTCGCAGGCTCTGGCCGAGCATGTGCCGACCGTCGACGACCATGTCGTCCAGAAGCTGCGGGCGGGCGGCACGATCCTGCTCGGCAAGACCAACACCCCCGAATTCGGGCTGCCCTGCTACACCGAGAACGGCCTCGCACCGCCCGCCCGCACCCCGTGGGACCTGGAGCGCTCGGCGGGCGGCTCCAGCGGCGGGGCGGCGGCGGCCGTGGCCGGCGGTCTGGCGCCGGTCGCGCACGCCAGCGACGGCGGCGGCTCGGTCCGTATCCCGGCCTCCGTCTGCGGGCTGTTCGGCATCAAGCCCAGCCGCGGCCGGGTCAGCGGCGGCCCGCTGCTGCACGACGTCTCCGGCCTGGCCACCTCGGGACCACTGGCCCGTACGGTCGCGGACGCGGCCACCCTGCTGGACGTCCTGGCGGGCGCGATGCCCGGCGACCCGTTCGCGGCGCCGTCGCTGCCGTCCGGCGAGACCTTCGCCGCGCATGCCCGCCGCGACCCCGGACGGCTGCGGATCGCCTGCCTCACCGACGCGCCCGTCCCCGGTGTCGAGGTCCACCCCGACTGCCGCACCGCCACCACCGACACCGCCGCGCTGCTGACCGGACTCGGCCACCAGGTCGAGGAGTTGTCCCTGCCGGCCGACGACGGCATCCTGCTCGCCTTCACCCGCGTCTGGTCGGTGCTGGCCGCGAGCCGCCCCGTGCCGCCGGAGGGCGAGGAGCTGCTGATGCCGCTCACCCGCCATCTGCGCGCCCGCGGCGCCGAGGTCTCCGGTACGGACTTCGCGCGCTCGATGTACGCGTTCCGGATTCTCGCCCAGTCCATCGCGGACGGCCTGATGCCGGCGGGCACCGGCTATGACGTGATCCTCTCGCCGACGCTGGCCGCGCCTCCGGCCCCGGTCGGCGGGCTGCGCAACGACGCCGACCCCCAGGCCGAGTTCTCCGCCATCGGCGCCTTCACGCCGTTCACCGCGCTCTACAACGCCACGGGCCAGCCCGCGGTGAGCGTCCCGCTCCAGTGGAACGCCGAGGGGCTGCCGATCGGGGTGATGCTGGCCGGACGGTACGGCGACGAGGCCACCTTGATCGCGCTGTCGGCGCAGCTGGAGCAGGCCCGCCCGTGGGCGGGCCGCACTCCGCCCATGTGGTGACGGACGCCGGAGTACGTGCGCCCGCCCCGCCAGGGGGCGGGCGCACCCGCGCTCACGACCCGTCCGGGCAGCACCCCTGCGCGTCCTGCTCGCCGTGCCGGTCCGCCGGCCGCCGGTCGCCGCCGGCGCGCTCCTGGGCCCCCTCCGGGTCCGTGACCCTCCGGTCGACCCGCAGCCGTCGCGCGCCAGGACCCTGCTCGCCGAGGTTGTCGTACGGGTTGGACAGCGCGCACTTCTCCAGCGAGAGGCAGCCGCAGCCGATGCAGTCGGTCAACCGGTCGCGCAGTTCGACGAGTTGGCTGATCCGCTCGTCCAGCTCGGTGCGCCAGACCTCGGAGAGCCGGGCCCAGTCGGCGCGGTTGGGAGTGCGCTCGTCGGGCAGCTCCGCCAGCGCATCACGGATCACCGCGAGCGGGATCCCGACCCGCTGTGCCGCCCGCACGAACGCCACCCGGCGCAGCGCGTCACGGGTGTAGCGACGCTGGTTGCCCGCCGTCCGGGTGCTGCTGATCAGTCCCTTGGACTCGTAGAAGTGCAGCGCGGAGACCGCGGCACCGCTGCGCGCGGAGAGCTGGCCGACGGTGAGTTCATGAACCTTGTACGGAAGCTGGGGCACGGTTCAACCCTAAGGGCTGTCCCGGCCCCGGCCCCGGGCCGGGAGACGGCCCCACCTGCCGTTGCCCAGGCGTTGACAGCGGCTACCCGCACTCAGCATGCTGAGCAAGCGCTTAGTAAGCATCGGCCGGTGCACAGCGGCGGCGGATGGATCCCGAGGAGGCGGACAAGATGGCACAGCCCCGAGTGTTCGGATCGCTCGACGAACTGCGGGACGCAGTCGGTGAGGAGCTGGGCACCAGCGACTGGCTGGAGATCGACCAGAAGCGGATCGACCTGTTCGCGGAGGCCACCGGCGACCACCAGTGGATCCATGTGGACCAGGAGAAGGCCGCGGCCGGCCCCTTCGGCACCACCATTGCGCACGGCTATCTGACGCTGTCGCTGCTGCCCGCCCTGGTACCGCAGCTGATGCGGGTCGACAACGTGAAGATGGGCATCAACTACGGCGCCAACAAGGTGCGCTTCCCCGCCACCGTCCCGGTCGGCTCACGGCTGCGCGCCACGGCCAGGATCGCCGAGGTGACCGAGGTGACCGGTGGCGTCCAGCTCGCCACGGTCGTGACGATCGAGCGCGAGGGCGGCGACAAGCCGGTCTGTGTCGCGGAGACGGTCAGCCGCTTCTACCTCTAGGGCGTGATCCAGAGGACAGGCCCTAGCCGGCCTGCCCCTCGGGGGAACGGGCCCGGTCCGCCGGCGCACCCACCATGCGCAGCACGAGGTCGGCATAGAGCGTGCCGACCTCGTCAGGGGTGCGCGGGCCGTCCGCGGTGAACCAGCGGGCGACGTCCACGCACAGCGACAGCACCGCGAGGGTGGTGCCCGGCACGTCGTCGGCCCGGAACTCCCCGCTGTCCGCGCCGTCCTGGATGATCTGCCGCAGCAAACGGTCGGTCCGGCGGCGCAGGCCGGTGATCTCGGTGTAGTGCTCCGGGCCCAGCGCCTGGAGTTCGTACTGGATGACCCGGGCGGTGGTGTGGTGCTCCGCGTGCCAGCGGGCGAAGGTCCGTACGGCGTCGCGGAGGCGCTCGGTGGCGCTGCCCTCGGCCTCGGCCGCGGCACCCATGATGCGCAGCGCCTTTTCGTGGCCGATGCCGCTGATGCGGTAGAGCAGCTCTTCCTTGGTCTTGTAGTGGATGTAGAGGGCGGCCGGGCTCATACCGGCCCGGCCGGCGATGTCACGGGTGGTGGTGGCGTGATAGCCACGCTCGGCGAACGCCTCGACGGCGGCGCTGACCAGACGTCGCGCGGCATCCGGGGTCACCCCGGCCCACTCCTGGTTCTCCTCTTCGGCCCGCTCCGCCGCCGCACCCATCGCCTACCCCGCTCCTCGATCCGCCAGGGACCCTCCTCTGACGGATCGAACACCATATCGCGCTGCTGAGCAAGCGCTTAGGGGTCGGCGGCGGGCGGCCGGGACATCCGTGGACGGACCGGTCAGAAGGCGGAGACCCCCGTCAGTGCACGGCCGATGATCAGCTTCTGTATCTGGCTGGTGCCCTCGTACAGCGTCATCACCCGTGCGTCCCGCAGCAGCTTGCCGACCGGGTACTCGTCGATATAGCCGTAGCCGCCGAAGACCTGGAGGGCGTTGTTGGCGGCGCGCACCGCGGCCTCGGAGGCGAACAGCTTGGCCTTGGACGCGGCGGTGACGAACGGCTCGCCGCGGTCGATCAGATCGGCGACCCGCCAGGTCAGCAGCCGTGCGGCAGCCACGTCCACGGCGATATCGCTGATCAGCTCCTGCACCAGCTGGTGCCGGGCGAGGGGCTTGCCGAACTGCTCGCGCTCGCCCGCGTAGCCGAGCGCGGCATCCAGGGCGGCCTGGGCGATGCCCACACAGCCGGCGGCCACCGACATCCGGCCCTTGGCCAGCGCGGACATCGCGACCGAGAACCCCTTGCCCTCGGGGCCGAGCATGGCGGTGGCCGGGACCCGTACGCCCTGAAGGACCAGCTCCGCGGTGGCCTGGCCGCGCAGGCCCAGCTTGCCGTGGATCTCGCGGCGCTCCAGACCGGGACTGTCGGCGGGTACCAGGAAGGCGCTGATGCCCTGGTGCCCGGGGGCGCCGCCGGTGCGGGCGAAGAGCAGCACGACATCGGCCCAGGTGCCGTTGGTGATGAACATCTTGGCGCCGTCGATGACGTACTCGTCCCCGTCGCGTACCGCCCGGGTGGCGAGGCCGGCCGCGTCGGACCCGGTGCCCGGCTCGGTCAGGCCGAAGCAGCCGACCGCCTCGCCGGAGGTGAGCCGCGGCAGCCACGCCCGCTTCTGGTCCTCGTCGCCCCACGAGGCGAGGGTCTTGGCCACCAGTCCCAGGGAGACCGAGACGATGCCGCGCACCGAGGAGTCGGCGCGGCCCAGCTCCTCGGTGACCAAGACGTAGGAGAAGTGGTCACCGCCGGAGCCGCCGTACTCCTCGGGGACGGTGAGCCCGAGGAAGCCGAGCTCGCCGAGCTTCTTCACGATGCTGCGGTCGACCTGTTCCGCACGGTCCCAGGCGGTGGCGTGCGGGGTGATCTCACGGTCGGCGAAGTCCTTGGCGAGCTGCCGCACCGCGGTCTGCTCCGCGCTGAGCTCCAGGTTCATCTCGGGCCCCTTGTGGACGAGCAGAGTTAATTAGCACTGCTAGTTTTTGGCGGGAAGCCTCTACTATGTGCGTCATGGCCCGACCCCGCAAGCCCCTTCTGAGCCGCGAGCGCATCGTCACCACGGCGCTGGCGCTCATCGACGCCGAAGGGCTGCCGGCGCTCTCCACCCGCCGTCTGGCGGCGGAGCTGGGCGTGAGCGGGCCGTCCCTCTACAACCACTTCACGACCAAGGACGAGATCCTCGACGCGGTGGCCGACACGGTCATCGCCAAGGTCGATGTGTCGGCCTTCGAGGCGGGCGCGGACTGGCGCGCCGGGCTGCTCGACTGGGCCCGCTCCTACCGCGCGGCGCTCACCGCACATCCGCATATCGTGCCGTTCCTCGCCCAGGGCCCCGGCCGCCGTCCCGCCGGGCTGAAGATGGCCGACGCGGCGTTCGGCGGCATGGTCGAGGCGGGCTGGCCGCCCGCCCAGGCCACCAGGGTCTGTGCGATGGTCCGTTACTTCGTGGCCGGCTCCGCGCTGGGCTCGTTCGCCCGCGGCTTCGTCGACGACCCGAGCGCCTACGACCCCGCCGACTATCCGCATCTGGGCCAGGCCCACCTGCTGGCGGAGCATCAGCGCCAGGTGGACGAGGGTGCGTTCGAGACCGGGCTGCGGGCGCTGGTGGACGGCCTGGCACTCCAGCACCCGGAACTCGTACCGCCGCAGGGCGGCTGACCGCGCGGCGCCGGCCGTACGGCGGCCCATACGACGGCTGACCACGCGGCGCGGCTCCCCGGCACGCGGATTCCGTGCGCCGGGGAGCCGCCCGGCCGTCATCCCTGTGGCGTGGGCGCCGCCGGCTCGGCGGCCGCGGCGGACCGGCGGGTGAGCAGCCAGATGGACACCAGCGCGATGACGGACAGCGCCATGATGTATCCGGACACGGCCATCGACGTGCCGCTCGCCTCCAGCAGCAGCACCATCAGGAACGGCGCGAGTCCGCCGCCCAGGATCGCGCTGATCTGATAGCCGAGCGAGGCGCCCGTGTAGCGCATCTCGGCGGTGAACAGCTCGGCGAACAGCGCCGCCTGCGGGCCGTACATGATGCTGAGGAAGCAGCTGCCGACGAAGGTGCCGACGCCCAGCCACACCAGCGACGCGGTATCGATGAGCAGGAACATCGGCACCGCCCAGAGCAGCAGCCCGACGGCGCCCGCGGCATAGACCCGCAGTCGGCCGATCCGGTCGGACAGCGCGGCGGCGGCCGGGATCAGGACGAGTTGGGTGAGGCTGACCAGGAGCGAGACGGCCAGCACGGAGGTGCGCCGCATCTCCAGCTCGCGGGTGGCGTAATCCAGGACACCGGTGATCAGGATGTAGAAGGTGGCGGTGTTCACCGCGAACGAGCCGCCGGCCAGCAGGACCGTGCCGAGGTGGTGCCGCAGGATCGTGCGCAGGGGTGAACGGCGCGCCTCGACGGCCTGCTCCGCCGCCGCCAGCTTCTCCTCCGCGGCCCGGAATTCGGGGGTCTCCTCGACATGGGTGTGGATATAGCGGGCGAGCAGCAGCACGAGCACGCCGACGAGGAACGGGATCCGCCAGCCCCAGGCGCCGAAGGACCGCTCGTCGGTGAGCGCACCCGCCAGCAGGAAGACGGAGTTGGCGGTCATCACGCCGATCGGGACGCCGAGTTGCACCAGCGAGCCGTAAAGCCCGCGCTTGCCCTCGGGGGCGTATTCGGTGGCCATCAGCATCGCGCCGCCCCACTGTGCGCCGACCGCGAGGCCCTGGAGCAGCCGCAGGAGGACCAGCAGGACCGGGGCGGCCAGCCCGATGGTGTCGTAGGAGGGCAGCAGCCCGATGGCGGTGGTGGCCAGCCCCATCACGGTCAGGGCGAGCACCAGCATGGGTTTGCGGCCGCGCCGGTCCCCGAGCTGACCGGCGATCACACCGCCGACGGGCCGGGCCAGAAAACCCACCGCGAAGGTCGCGAAGGAAGCGAGCACACCGGCCGCCTCGCTGCCCGAGGGGAAGAAGGCGGGGCCGAGGACGAGCGCGGCGGCGATGCCGAAGACGAAGTAGTCGTACCACTCGACGGCGGAGGCGAGGGCGGCGGCGGTGGCGACCTTGCGGCGGTTGCGGGAGGAGGGCGGGGTAACGGGGTGGTCGTGTGGCGCGGAGGGGGCCGTGTCCATGCGTGCACGCTCCGAGGGGGTGCGGGAAGGAAGGGGGGCGGCGCCGTGATGTCGGGTGACCGTACCGACCGGCCGGTACGCCGTCAACGGACCGCGCGGCACGAGTTTTCCACTCGGGCGCCGGGTCGCAGGGCCTGGGCGCCCGGCCGGGCCGCGCGGGGCCGGAGCGCGCCTCCCCTCACCCCGGCCCGCGGCTCCGGCCCTCTGCTGACTGCCAACTGCTGCGGAGGTTGGCAGCGGTGCGCCGTAAGCTCCTCGATCATGAGCGAGAGTCGACTGGGTGCCCTGCTGAGGGCCGGATTCACCGACCGGCTGGGAGAGCGGGACAGGAAGCTGCTGGCGCGCCGCGCCCTGCTCAAGGCCGGCGGCGAGAAGCCGCCGTTCCACCTCCCGACCTGTTGGTGGTACGTGGTGCCCGGTGAGAACCACGAGGGCTTGTTCGCGGCACTGGACCTCCATGACCGGGTCCCGGTCACCTTCCGCGAGGGACTCGACGTGGCCGACCTGCCCGCCCGACCGAACGCCGACCCCGTCTTCGTCACCCCTGAAATCGACGGCTGGCGCCTGATATTCGGCAACCTCGACAGTGTCATCGGCCGGAGCTGGAACGGCATGATGGGGGCCGCGGAGCGGCTCAGCGCCCGCTGCGGCGAGGCGCAGATGTTCTATGAAGACTTCGCGGGCGGAGCGGATATCTGGGTGGTCGCCGAAGCCGGTCGCATCCGGCGCCGGTACGCACGGGAGAGCAATCCCGAATGGGTGGGCGAGCCCCTGCCGTGGGAAACGCGGGCCGTCGACGACGAGGACTTCGACCCGGAGTTCGACGAGGCCGAGCCCCACGAGGGCACAGCCGGCGCCATGGAAGCGTGCGAGTACTTGTCCGTGCACCCGGGCCCGGTGGACGCCGACGCCGAGACACGTGGCCACGGCTGGCTGGCCATGAGCGCCCCGGACGTGGGCCACCAAGGACTGGAAGAACTGGCTCGAACGCAGCCGTAGTTCTACGGCGCCGTAGACCCGTTGTACAGATACCGGGGCGTCCCCTGTGCCGGCGGATCGGCGGCCGCCGCGAAGCGAGTTGACCGACTGGCCGGAGGAGGTCCGCGAGCCGCTCATCGAACGCCGCGTCAGCCCGGAATGGCTGCGGGCCGGCATCCAGGAAGTGAAGAACATTGATCAGCTCTACGACGAGATACGTCACGCGGGACCGATGCCCGACGTGCCGTTGATCGTCCTCACCGCCACTGACATCGATGCCTTCAAGAAGGCGGTGTCCGCAGGCGAATCCGAGTCGCTCCTCCGCGAGGAGATCGACGGCAAGCGTCGGCTCTACACCGCGCTGGCCAAATCGGTCCCACGCGGCGAGAACCGCCTCATCGATGGCGCCGGGCACGCCACCATCCACTGGCGCCGCCCCGACGCCGTGCTGCAGGCGAACCAGGACCTGCTCGGCAGATGACGACCGAAAGTCAACACCCTGTCCGGCCAGCTGAATCGTGCAGGTCGGGCTGCCCCGGGGCCGGTCCTAAAACACCACCAGCGCCCGCCCGCCCTTGCCCGCCAGCATCGCGTCGAAGGCGGCCGGGATGCCGTCGAGGCCGATCCGGTCGGTGACCAGGGTGGAGAGGTCGAGCGCGCCGGAGCGGACATGCCCGGCGATGACCGGGAGGTCGCGGGCGGGGTCGCTGTTGCCGTAGACGCAGCCGGAGAGGGTCCGGCCGAAGTAGAAGAGCTCCAGGGCGGAGAAGGTCACCTGCTGGTCCTGGCCGCCGATGCCGACGACCGTCGTACGGCCGCCGCGCCGGGTGGCCGACCAGGCCGTACGGATGGTGTCGGCGCGGCCCACGCACTCCACGGCGACATCGGCGCCCACGCCCCCGGTGAGCTTGCGGATCCGCTTGGCGGTGTCGTCGCCCGCCACCACGAACTCGGTGGCGCCGGCCGCGCGGGCCAGCTCCTCCTTCTCCGGGGAGACGTCCACGGCCACGATCGGTCCGGCGCCCGCGATCCGCGCCGCCTGAAGCGTGGCCAGGCCCACCCCGCCGACGCCGAAGACCGCGACCGACTCCCCCGCACGCACCCGGGCGCTGTGGTGCACGGCGCCCCAGCCGGTGAGCACCGCGCAGCCGAGCAGCGCCGCATCGGTGAGCGGCACCCCGTCCGGCAGCGGCAGCGCGGCCCGCGCGGGCACCACGGTCTCCTCGGCGAACGCGGCGGTGCCCAGGCCGGGGTAGAGCTCAGTGGCGTCGTCGGCCCGCTTCGCGTACGGCGCGTTCGCGGCGAGGCCGGAATGGGCACACAGCCACGGCTCGGCCAGCCCGCAGAAGTGGCAGTCGCCACAGGACGGCGCCCAGTTGAGGACGACCTGGTCACCGGGGGCCACCGAGGTGACGTCGGGGCCGACCGCGGTGACAGTGCCCGCGCCCTCGTGCCCGAGGACGGCCGGAGCGGGCTGGCGCAGGGTGCCGTTGGACAGCGACAGGTCGGAGTGGCAGACACCGGCGGCGGCGAGCCGGATGCGGACCTGGCCGGGGCCGGGCTCGGGCAGGTCGATCTCGGTGACCTGCAACGGGGCGTTGACGGCGGGCAGTACTGCGGCGCGAACCACAAGATCTCCTCGGTGCGGAGGACAGGGGGCTGAGAGGACTGAGGGGCTGAGGTGACCGGACGGCGTCGCGGCGGGGGCGGCACCGGCCGCCCCCGCCGCGCGGCCGGGTCAGAACTGGAGCGACTTGGTCTGGAGATATTCGGTCAGGCCGTGCGGGCCCAGCTCGCGGCCGACGCCGGACTGCTTGTAACCGCCGAACGGGGCAAGGGGGTTGAAGCGGCCGCCGTTGATGTCGACCTGCCCGGTGTGCAGACGGCGGGCGAAGGCCACCGCCTCGGCCTCGTCGCCCGCCCAGACCGCGCCGGCCAGGCCGTAGACGGTGGCGTTGGCGATCCGGACGGCATCGTCCTCGTCCTCGTACTTCAGGATCGACAGGACCGGGCCGAAGATCTCCTCCTGGGCGATGGTCATCTCCGGGGTGACGTCCGCGAAGACGGTCGGTGTGACGTAGTAGCCCGTCCCCGCGGGCGCCTCCGGGCCGCCCGCCACGACCTTCGCTCCCTCTGCGATGCCCTGCTCGATATAGCCGCGCACCCGGTCCCGCTGCTTGGCGTTGACCAGCGGGCCGACCTTCTCGCCGGGTACGTACTTCGCGGCCGCCGCCGTCGCCAGCTCGACGGCCTCGGCGTAGTGGTCCTTGTGGACCAGCATCCGGGTCCAGGCGCTGCACGTCTGACCGGAGTTGGCCATCACATTGGCGACGCCGACCGCGACGGCCTTGGGCAGATCGGCGCCGGGCAGGATGACATTGGCGGACTTGCCGCCCAGCTCCAGCGCCACCGGCTTGACCGCGGCGCCCGCGAGGGCACCGATCCGCTTGCCCACGGCCGTCGAGCCGGTGAAGGAGACCAGATCGACCCCCTCGTGCTCGGCGAGCGCCTGCCCGGCGACCGGGCCGAGTCCGGTGACGAGGTTGAAGACACCGGCGGGTATGCCGGCCGCGCCGACGCACTCGGCGAACAGCTGGGCGACCAGCGGGGTGTCCTCGGCGGGTTTGAGCACCACCGTGCAGCCGGCCGCGAGCGCCGGGGCGACCTTGGCGACGATCTGGTGCAGGGGGTAGTTCCAGGGCGTGATCGCACCGATCACCCCGACCGGTTCGTGCAGCACGGTGGAGTTGCCGATCTTCTCCTCGAAGGAGTACGTGCCGGCCAGTTCGGCGTACGAGCCGCAGACCGCGACCGGCACCCCGGCGTGCACCATCTTGCTGAACGCGAGCGGCGAGCCGAGCTCGGCGGTGACGGTCTCGGCGATCTCCTCGCCGCGCGCGACGAGTTGGTCGCGCAGCGCGGTCAGCCGGGCGGCGCGCTCCTGGGGCGGGGTGGCGGCCCAGCCCGGCAGCGCCGCGCGGGCGGCGCGGACCGCGGCGTCCACGTCCTGCGCCGAGCCGGCCGGGACGGTGGCGAAGACCTGCCCGTCGGCCGGGTTGACGACCTCGATCGTGCCGCTGCCCTCGGCGGGCCGCCAGCTTCCGTCGATGTACATCGCGTCGTGCTGCTTCACGTCGTGGTCCTCCCGGGCCGGCTGCTGGTCATCCCACCTAAACTAGCGCCGGTAGTTTTGCGCCGCCAGGGATCCCGCCACACGCCGGGGTGACGGTCGCCACGAGCCTAGGGCCTGTCTCCACAGTCCCGCCTTGGCGGACGGCATGCACTTTTCGTCGCTCACGCTGAGATATCCCGCCTTGCCAGGGACCGCGACGACCGTCCGCTCCGCGCGCCCCGTGACGGCACATCCGGGCCGCCCCGCGCCTGCCCCGTACGGGCCGCCATCGCGCCCGAGGCCAGCAGCAGCACGCCGAGCAGGGCGAAGGGCGCGGCGGTGCCCGCGACGCCGGCCAGCAGTCCGGCGCCGGCGGGGGCGGCGACCTGGCCGAGCCGGTTGCCGGTGAGGCGGAGCGCCAGTGCCGTGCTGCGGGCCCGGTCGGGGGCGGCCTGGACGACCGTCGTCATCGACAGCGGCTGGCCGACACCGAGACAGAAGCCGAGGGCGAGCAGCATCGCGGCCAGCGCCCACACCGGCACCGGCAGCACCAGACCGCCGCACAGCACCCCGGCCAGCGCGCAGCTGCCGGCCATCAGCGCGGTGCGTCCCAGCCACCGGATCATCGGTGTCATCACCAGCCGGCAGGCGATGGTGGCCGCGGCCCGCAGGCTGAGCAGCAGGCCGATGGTGGTGGGGGCGATGGCGCGGTCCTCGCCGATGACGGGGAGGTAGGCGGTGAGGATGTCGGTCGCGGAGAGCACGGCCAGGCTCATGAAGATGCCGGCCGGGACGCCGCGGGTGCGCAGGATGGCGCGTACCGGGACCGGTGGCCCGGCCGTACGGCCCGCGGCGTCCGGCGGCACGGCGCGGGTGCGCTGTTCGAGGCGCCAGAGCGAGGCGTAGGAGACGGCGGCGACGGCGCCGGAGACGAGCAGGGCGGTGGCGCTCGTGGGGGCCATCCGGCCGTCGTGTTCGGAGATGACGAGCCCGGCGGCGACCGGGCCGATCAGCTGGCCCAGGGAGGCGCCGATGGTGAAGTGGCCGAAATTGCGGTCGCGGTCCTCGGGAGCGCTGCGGCGGGCGACGATCGACTGGGCACCGATGACGAAGCACAGGTGCCCCAGTCCCATCACCCCGCTCCAGGCGGCCATCACGGGCAGCGACGCGGCCAGCCCGCTGAGCGCACAGCCACCGCTGATCAGCGCCACCCCGACGACCAGCAGCGGCGCGCAGCGGCCGTGGTCGGTACGGCGGCCGAGCGGGACGGCGACGAGCAGCGGCAGCAGGGCGTAGACGGCGGTGATCACGCCGATGGCGCGTTCGTCGGCGCCGAGGGCGAGGGCCCGGTAGGAGACGGCCGGCCTGGCCATGCTCACCGCTCCTTGGGCGAAGGAGAAGGTGAGGACCAGGCGCAGCAGCCAACTCCTGCCGGGCCCTTCGGGGCGGGTGGCGCTCATCTAGCTAGATGATGCCGAAGAGCAGTCCCGCGCAGAGGACCACCAGGGAGGTCAGGGCGGCCCACTTGACGGTGAATTTGGTGTGGTCGCCGAACTCGACCTTGGCCATGCCGACGAGGACGTAGACGGCGGGGACCAGCGGGCTGGACATGTGCAGGGCCTGGCCGACGAGGGAGGCACGGGCGATCTCGATGGGGGCCACGCCGTGGGCGGCGCCGGCCTCGGCGAGGATCGGCACGATGCCGAAGTAGAAGCCGTCGTTGGACATGAAGTAGGTCAGCGGGATGCTGAGGACGCCGGTGACGATGCCCATGTGCGGGCCGAGCGCGTCGGGGATGCCGCTGACCAGCCAGCGCGCCATGTGCTCGACCATGCCGGTGCCGGTGAGCACGCCGGTGAAGACGGCGGCGGCGAAGACCATTCCGGAGACGTTGAGCACGTTCTCGGCATGTGCGGCGACGCGGGCCTTCTGGTCCTTCATCTGCGGGAAGTTGACGGTGAGGGCGAGGGCCGCGCCGATGAGGAAGAGGACCGGGATCGGCATGACCTGAAGGATCAGCAGGGTGAGCAGCGCGAGGGTGAGCGCGGCGTTGAACCAGTAGAGCTTGGGTCGCAGGGTGGCGCGCTGCGGGTCCAGGGTCTGGAGGCCGTCGTCGGCGTGGTCGCCGGAGTCGGTGGCCGGGTCGGAGTCCGGGGCCGCGTCGGGGTCCGTGCCGGAGCCGGTGCCCGCGCCGCCGGTGCCGGTGCCGCGCTGCGTACCGGCCGGGACGCCCCCCTTGCCGCCGGCGCCGACCAGGACCAGCTCGGTCTCCTCCTCGTCCGAGGCCTCCGTGACCACCCGGGTGTCGCCGAGGGTCAGGACGCCGAGCCGCTTGCGCTCCCGCCGGCCGAGGACGTACGCGAGGGCGAAGACCGCGACCAGGCCGACGGCGAGGGCGGGGATCATCGGGACGAAGATGTCGCCGGCGTCGAGCTTGAGCGCGGTGGCGGCGCGGGCGGTCGGGCCGCCCCAGGGGAGGGTGTTCATCACGCCGTTGGCGGTGGCGGCGACACCGGTCATGACCACGAGGCTCATCTTCAGCCGCTTGTAGAGCGGGTAGAGCGCCGAGACGGTGATCATGAAGGTGGTGGAGCCGTCACCGTCGAGCGAGACGATCGCGGCGAGCAGCGCCGTGCCGACCACCACCCGCACCGGGTCGGCCTTGCAGAACTTCAGGATGCCGCGGACGATCGGGTCGAAGAGCCCGACGTCGATCATCACCCCGAAGTAGATGATGGCGAACATCAGCATCGCGGCCGTGGGAGCCAGGTCGCCGATGCCCTTGACGACGTAGTCGCCCAGGTGCGCGCCCTGTCCGACCAGGATGCAGAACAGCGCGGGGATGAGCACCAGCGCGGCCATCGGTGACATCTTCTTCATCATGATCAGCACCAGGAAGGTGGCGATCATGACAAATCCGAGGATTGTCAGCATTAGGGGTACCTCACGTTCGCCCTTGAACATCTGCCGGGGGGTGGCAGTTCAGGTGACGTTAGGTCCCGCAAACTTTTGTTAACAAGGCCTTGACGCGCGAGCAATACGAGCAAAACCCCAGGTCAATACGGATCTCACCGGACGGGCGTGAGCACAACCGGCAGTCCGTTGAGCACCGCGGTGCCCGAGAGCGGGTCCAGCAGCCGCCCGGCGTTGAGCTGGTTGACGTTGACGCCGGGGTCGGCGGCGGCGACCCCCAGCCGGGTCCCGGTCCGGTTGTGGCCCCAGCCGTGCGGCAGGCTCACCACACCGGGGCGCACGGCCTCGGTGATCTCCACCGGCACCTCCAGCTCGCCGCCGTCCCCCTTCAGCCGCGCGGGCCCGCCGTCGGTGAGCTCCAGCCGCGCCGCGTCGTCGGGGTGCACCTGGACCGTGCAGCGGTTGCTGCCGCCCGTCAGCGCCGGGACGTTGTGCAGCCAGCTGTTGTTGGACCGCAGATGGCGGCGGCCGACGAGCAGCATGCCGTCGGGGCGCCGGGCGAGCCGGCCGCGCAGCCGGGCCGCCTCGGCGGCGATCGGCCCGGGGCACAGTTCCACGGCGCCGCTGCGGGTCCTGAGGACTCCGGGCACCCGCGGTGCGAGCGGGCCGAGGTCGATGCCGTGCGGGTGCGCCAGCAGCCGGTCGAGGGTCAGCCCCTCGGGGTCGGCGCCGAAGCCCTCGCCGTACGGGCCGAGCCGCAGCATCATGTCCAGCCGGCGTTCGGCTCCGGTCCGTCCGGTCAACTCCTGTGCGAGTGCGTCCGGTTGGCGTCCGTACACGGGAGAGTGCGGATCCCCGGCCGCCTTGCCGAGCGCCGTGCCGATCACCATGGCGTCCACCAGGCCGGGGTCCGCGCCGTCCTGGCCGCCCAGGCAGAGGATCAGCCGCGCATGGATCTCGCACTCGTCGGGCTGCCCGTCGGCGAGCGGGAGCACCGCCCGGGTGTAGCGGGCCTGGTTGCGCACGGCCAGGGCGTTGAAGGCGTAGTCGAAGTGCGGGCTGCGGGACGGCGGGGGCGGCGGCAGCACGACATCGGCGTGCCGCGAAGTCTCGTTGAGGTACGGGTCGACGCTCACCATGAAGTCCAGTGAGGCGAGCGCGGCGTCGAGCCGGTCGCCGTCCGGGACGGAGAGGACCGGGTTGGCGGCGATCACGACGGCGGCCCGGACGCGGCCCTCACCAGGGGTGTCGATCTCCTCGGCCAGCGCGACGATGGGAAGCTCGGACTTGGCCTCGGGGTGGCCGGAGACCCGGCTGTGCCAGCGGCCCAGGGCGAAGCCGCGGCCGGGCCCGGCCGGGCGGGGTGCGGCGCCGGTCGCCGAGAGCGGGAACATGATGCCGCCTGGCCGGTCGAAGTTGCCGGTGAGGATGGCGAGTACATCGACGAGCCAGCTGGTGAGGGTGCCGAACTCGACGGTGGTGGAGCCGATCCGGCCGTAGACCGCGGCGGTTTCGGCCGCGGCCAGCTCACGGGCCAGCCGCCGGATCCGCTCCGCGGGCACCTCGCACAGCGGTGCCACCACCTCGGGTGTGAAGTCCGCCGCCAGCCGCTCGACCTCGTCGATCCCGGTGAGGTGCCCGGCCCGCTCCCCCACGTCGGCCAGGCCCTCCTCGAAGAGCACCCGCACCATCGCGAAGAGCAGCAGGGCGTCGGTGCCGGGGCGGACCGCGAGATGCTCGTCGGCCAGCTTCGCGGTACGGGTGCGCCGCGGGTCGATGACGGTCAGCCGCCCGCCGCGGCGGCGCAGCGCCCTGATCCGGCCCGGGAAGTCGGGTGCGGTGCACAGACTCCCGTTGGAGTCCAGCGGGTTGGCGCCGATGACCAGGAGGTGGTCGGTGCGGTCCAGGTCCGGTACGGGGATGGCCAGCGGATCGCCGTAGAGCAGTCCGCTGGAGACGTGCTTGGGCATCTGGTCGACGGTGGAGGCGGTGAAGACGCTGCGGGAGCCGAGGGCGGCGAGCAGGACGGGCGGGTAGAGGGCGCCGGCGACGGTGTGCACATTGGGGTTGCCGAGGACCACGGCGACGGGGGGCCCGGCCGCTTCGCGCGCACCCGGGAGCTCGGGGGAGCCCGAGCCGTGTGCCTCGATGAGCGGGCGCAGCCCGGCCTGGACGGCGGCGAACGCCTCGTCCCAGGTGGCCTCCGTCAGCGCTCCGTTGCGGCGCACCAGGGGGCGGGTGAGCCGGTCGGGGTCGGCGTCCAGCTCACCGAAGGACGCACCCTTGGGGCAGATGAAGCCCTTGCTGAAGATGTCGTCCCGGTCGCCGCGGGCCGCGGTCACCCGGTCACCGTCCACGGTGACGCTGAGCCCGCACGTGGCCTCACAGAGCGGGCAGATGCGCAGGGCGGTACGGGTCATCGGTCCCTCCCGGGGACGGTGCCGGCGGCGGGGCTGCGTACCGTCCGACCATACCGACCGGTTGGCATGAGGGCAGCCCTCTCGGCGGAAATCGGCCCTCGGCACCCCGTCAGGCGCGCCGGTACCCGCCCGGCGCTCACCCCTCCCCCGCGCCCGGCCCGTCCAGATAACGCGCCAGATAGGCCCGGAGCAGTTCCTTGGTCTCCGTGACGATGGCGGGATCGCCGGCCGGATCCGTGCGGAAGGCGAGCTGGAGCAGCGCATCGGCCGTCTCGACGCCGACCAGGAAGGCGGTGCGCAGCCGCTCGTCGGCGGTGTCCAGGCCGAGCGGTCCGGCGAAGAGGGCGCGCAGCCGGTCGGCGACCTCGTAGTTGGCCTGCCGGGATTCGCGCGGGGCCGGGACGGTGAACTCCACCAGGGCGAAACCCGGCACCGTCCGCTTCATGGCGAGGTATTCGTCGACCACCACATCCATCGCACGGCGCCACCGCAGGGGCTGGTCGGCCGGTGCGGTGAGCCGGGCGGTGATGCGGTCCGCGTAGGCGTCGAGATTGCGCCGGGCGAGGGCCTCGGTCATGGCGCGCTTGTTGGGGAAGAAGCGGTAGACCGAGCCGATCGGGACGCCGGCCCGCAGGGCCACGGCGCGAGTGGTCAGCTCCTCGTACCCGGTCTCCTCCAGGACCTCGGCACAGGCGTCGAGGATTCTGGCCAGGCGCTGGGCGCTGCGCCGCTGGACGGGCGCGCGGCGGAGGAGGGTCGGCGGGGCGGCGGGGCGGGGGGTCGGTTGCTGCACCCGACCATCCTGCCCGTCGTCCGGCGCCCCGGCCATCCTGCCCGGCGTCCGGCCGGGCGGGGCGCCATCGGCGCGATCCGGCCGACGCGGCCGGGACTCTCCGTTGACGGCCCCCCACCGCAATCCTAAGGTCTTGCATAGGATTCCTTGAGCGGCGGGAGCACGCGATGGCAGGCACGGGCAGCGAGCAGGCGAGGAAGACGGCCGAAGGGCCGGCGTACGCCACCGGCTTCGGCAACGAGCACAGCTCGGAGGCCGTGCCGGGTGCCCTGCCGGCGGGCTGCAACTCCCCTCAGCGCGCACCGCTCGGCCTGTATGCCGAGCAGCTCAGCGGGTCGGCGTTCACCGAACCGCGCGACCACAACCACCGCTCCTGGCTCTACCGCATCCGCCCGTCGGCCGCGCATCCGCCGTTCGTCCGCGCCGAACAGCGCGCGGTCCGCTCGGCGCCGTTCACCGACTGCGTCCCCGACCCCAACCGGCTGCGCTGGAACCCCCTGCCCGAACCCGCGGGCCCGGCCGACTTCCTGGACGGGTTGTGGACGCTGGGCGGCAACGGCGACGCCACCCAGCGCACCGGTATCGCCGTCCACCTCTACTGCGCCAACACCTCCATGGACCGGCGGGTGTTCGGCAACGCGGACGGCGAGCTGCTGATCGTGCCGGAGCGCGGCGGGCTGCTGCTGCGCACCGAACTCGGCCTGCTGCACGCCGAACCGGGCGAGGTGGCGCTGATCCCGCGCGGCGTCCGCTTCCGCGTCGAGCTGCTGGACGCTGCATCCGACGGGCCGAGCCCGACAGCTCGCGGCTATGTATGCGAGAACTACGGACGGCCCTTCCAGCTCCCCGACCTCGGCCCGATCGGCGCCAACGGCCTGGCCAACCCCCGGGACTTCCGCGCCCCGGTCGCCGCCTACGAGGACGTCGAGGGCCCCGTCGAGGTCGTCAACAAGTTCTGCGGCAACCTCTGGACGGCCACCTACGACCACTCACCGCTGGATGTCGTCGCCTGGCACGGCAACCACGTCCCGTACGTCTATGACCTGCGCCGCTTCAATGTCATCGGCTCGATCAGCTATGACCACCCCGACCCGTCGATCTTCACCGTCCTCACCTCCCCCTCCGACACCCCGGGCCTGGCGGGCGTGGACTTCGTGGCCTTCGCACCCCGCTGGCTGGTCGGCGAGGACACCTTCCGGCCGCCGTACTTCCACCGCAATGTGATGACCGAGTACATGGGTCTGATCGAGGGCGCCTACGACGCCAAGGCCGAGGGTTTTGTGCCGGGCGGCGGCTCCCTGCACAACATGATGTCGGCGCACGGACCCGACCGGGAGACCTTCGACCGGGCGAGCGCCGCCGAGCTGCGACCGCAGAAGATCGACGACGGGCTGGCCTTCATGTTCGAGACCCGCTGGCCGCTGACGCTGACCGAACAGGCCCGGGGCGCCGGCCATCTCCAGCGCGGTTACGACGACGTATGGCAGGGTCTCCAGCGCCACTTCCGCCCGTGACACCGGGGATCGCCTCGTGACCACCTTCGCTCCCGACTCGCTCGCCCTGAACCGCAAGCTGCCGCTGTGGTACCAGGTCTCGCAGTCGCTGCGCGCCTCCATACTGGGCCGTTCCCCCGAGGCGCCGCTGCGGCTGCCCACCGAGGACGCGCTCGCCGCGCACTACGGCGTGAGCGTGCTGACCATGCGCCAGGCCCTCAAGGAACTGGAGGCGGAGGGCCTGATCAGCCGGCACCGGCGCCGGGGCACCTTCATCGAGCCGAGCGCCCGGCGCGGTGCGCCGGTACGGCTGCTGGGTTCGGTGGACGCGATCGTGGCCCAGCAGTCCGGGATGACCACCGAGCTGCTGGAGCACGGACCCACCACGGTGCCGTCCGAACTGTCCGAGTACTTCCCGGGCCTGGCCGAGGTGACCGGATTCCGTCGGCTGCGCAGCGACGAGGAGACCGGCGAGCCGACCAACCACGCACACAACTATGTACGCCCCGACGTCGCCGCCCTGATCGATCCGGCGGATCTGCTGCGCTCGCCGATGACGAAGGTGCTGCGGGACGCGGTGGGCGTACGGATCAGCCGGATCACCGACACCGTCGAGGCCCGGCTGGCCGACCCGGAGACCGCCCGGCTGCTCCAGGTTCCGCTGCTGAGCCCGATCCTGCACTACACGGGCATCACCTACGACGAGGACGGCCGCGCGGTCGACGTCGCCCGGATCCACTACCGGGGCGACCGCTTCTCGTTCACGGTGACGCTGGAGGCTTGACCTGTGGTTGTCGGGTGCGGTGACGGACCTCCGGGGCCGGTGTGTGGGACTGCTTCGCTTTACGTCCCACACACCGGCCCCTCCGGCCCGTCCCCTCCCGTGGGTGGATGAGTGAAGGTGAGTGGGGGCGGGCCAAGGGCATGGCCGTGCGGCTCCTTTGATCGCTCCGTCATGACCGTGACCACGAGGTGCACCGGACCACCCACGTTCACGCCCACCTGGCTTTTCCCGCCCCCCAACGGGAGGGGACGGGCCGGAGCGGGTGGGTGTCCGGACGTAAAGCGAAGCAGTCCGGACACCCACCCGCGGAGGCCCGTCACCGCACCCCGACAGCCCCGCGCAGCGGACCCGCCGCCGCAGGCGCAACGGCGGGAAACCTCCACGGCGGGAAAGCCGAAGACGCAGGGGGACGCAAAGCGCAGCGGAACGGCGGGAAAGACAAAAACGTGGGCTCAAATTCTCTCAAGGCTCCGCCCCGTACTACGCGGCCCCAGCAGTGCCACGTCCAGGCACAGCAGCAGCATCAGCGCCGCCGAGCCGGTGAACACCGCGGCCGCTCCGAGGTCGTTCAGCACACTCAGCGCGACGAACGGCAGCAGGACCGAGGTGAGCCGGGACAGCGAGTAGGCGATGCCGATCGCGCTGCTGCGCAGACCGGTCGGGAAGATCTCGGTCTGGTAGACGTGGAAGGCGTTGGAGAAGACATTGCTGCACACCGTCAGCAGGAAGCCGAAGGAGACGACGGCCCAGGTGGCGTCGGCGAACCCGAAGGCCAGACCGCAGCCGGCGATACCGAGCGCCGAGGCGATGATCAGCGTCCGGCGCTCGATCCGGTCGATGAGCGGGACGGACAGCGCGGAGCCGATCGGATAGCCGCAGAAGCTCAGCGCCGCGTACAGCAGCGACTCGGTGACGGTGTGGCCCTTCGCGGTGAGCACCACCGGCGCCAGCGACCCGAAGCCGTAGTAGCCGACGGTCTGGAGCACCTGGAAGATCCACCACATGACGGTGCGCCGCCGCTGGTCGCCCCGGAACATGTCGGCCAGCGGCACCTTCCGCTCCGGGACGGTCTCCGCCTCCGGTACGGACGGCAGGCTGCCGCCGCTCTCCCGGGCCACCCGCTCCTCCAGCCCGGCCACGATCCGTTCGGCCTCCTCACCCCGCCCCCGTACCGTCAACCACCGTGGTGATTCCGGCAGTTGGCGGCGCATGAGCTGGATGAACGCGGCACCCAGCGCACCGGCCACCAGTAGCCAGCGCCAGCCCTCGATGCCCAGCAGCCGCTGCTCGGCCACCAGCCGGGCGCCGAGCAGCGCGGCGACCGGAACGCCGAGGAACCCGAAGGTGTACGCATGGGCGATATAGCGCCCGCGCACCGCCCGGGGCAGGAACTCCGCGAGATAGGTGTCCACCAGCACGAGTTCGGCGCCGAGCCCGAGGCCGGACAGAAAGCGCAGCACCAGGAGCCAGGACAGGTCCGGGGCGAAGGCGCACAGCAGCGAGAAGAACGAGTACGCCGCCAGGTTGATCATGAACATCCGGCGCCGCCCGAAGCGGTCGGCGAGTACCGACAGCACATTCGCACCGACGAACATCCCGAGGAACCCGGCGGCGATCACCCAGGACTTCGCGGTGTGCCCGAGGTGCCACTGCTCGGCGAGGACCGCGGCCAGCACCCCGCCGAGGAAGATCTCGTAGAGGTCGAAGAAGGCGCCGAGGCCGACGATGAGGGTGATCCGGCGGTGCCACCGGGACGGCGGCAGCCGGTCCAGCCGCGCGGCGGCCCGGTGGCCGATGGGGGGTCCCCCGCGCCGTTCAGGCGTGGAGGAGGTGGTGTCCGTCATAGCGGTCCTCCCCTGAGCAGGTCCCGGCGCACAGGGCGGAGCCAGGTCCGCACCGCGTGGTCGGGCGTACGGCCAGGACCGTACTCCTTCAAGATCAGCAAGCGGAAGACCGCCTGCCCGCCCGCCCCGGACGGTGGACAGAACCTGCGGATTCGGTACGGGCGCGGGGCCGGTGGATACCATGCCGGGGTCAACCGAACGGTCCGGGAGGGGCTCCGCGTGACGGCGAAGCAGGACGCGCCACGGCTGTCCGATCTCATGCCGTGGTCCGTGGCGCCGCTGCGGCTCGGCCGTTCCTGGGTACTGGCGCCCGATCCGGCCACGCTGCGCGCCCGCTGGGCGGCGCTGGTGGACGCCGAGGACGCGGCGGCCCGCGAACGGCTGTTCCGGCCGTCCCGCGCCCGGACCCTGCACTCCGCCGTCGGCCAGCTGCCGGGCCAGGCCACCCCCACCGAGCGGCTCCACCGGGCGAGCGGGCCGTGCCCCGAGCCGGTGCGGGTGGCGCACGGCCCCTTCGACCAGCAGTGGCTGCTGCCCGACCACCGGCTGATCGACGGGGCGCGGCCGGAGCTGTGGCGGGTGGCGGACGCACGGCAGCTGTTCGTCGTCGAGTGGGGGCAGGTGCCGCAGGTGCCCGGCCCCGCGGTGGTGTGCTCCACGCTGCTGCCCGACGGGCGTTCGCCGGCCGGCCGCCCCGGACGGATCCATCCGCTCTACCGGCGGCCCGGCGGGCAGGAGCCGAATCTCGCCCCGGGCCTGCTCGAGCTGCTCGCCCGGCGCCTGGACCGCCCGGCAGGCCCGACGGATCTGCTCGCCTGGCTCGCCGTGAGCGCCCAGCACTCCCCCGACGGCTGCACGGTGCCGCTCACCGCCGCCCCGGAGCTCTGGGACCGCGGCGTCGCGCTCGGTGAACGGCTGCTGTGGCTCGGCACCCGTGGCGCCTGCGCGCCCGGGGCGGCGGGCGCCGGCGGCGGCGAACGGCCCCGGATGCCGGGCGGCCGGCGCCCGTACGTACGCTCCGCGCTCCCCGCCCGCGGACTGCCCCAGGACTTCGGCTACGACCCGGAGGAGGAGGCGCTGCTGCTCGGTGACGGCCGGATCTCACCGGTGCCGCGGGGCGCCTGGGACTTCCACGCGGGCGGCGTACGCGTCCTGGAGGCCTGGCTGGCCGAGCGCACCGGCGCCGCCGCGGCGGGGACGGAGGCGCCCGAGGCCGGTTCGCTGGCGGCGCTGCGCCCCGCGAACTGGCCGCAGGAGTGGACGTCGGAGCTGCTGGAGCTGATCACCGTACTGGCGCTGCTGGACGAACTCCGTCCGGAGTGCGAGGAGTTGCGGGAGCGGACGACGGACGGTCCGCAGCTGACGGCGGGCGAACTGCGCGCGGCCGGCATCCTCCCGGCGCCGGTCTCCGCGCACCGTCCGGCCTCCGTGCTCGACCATCACGAGGAGGGTCCGGAGGGGCAGTTCGCGCTGTTGTGAGCGCCCCGGTCCGCGGCGCTGCCCGTGTCCGCCCGGCGTCGTGCTCTCCACCGCTCAGGACCGGCAGCACAGTGTCACGGACAAAAAAAACCCACCCGTCGCGGAGCAACGGGTGGTGGGGAGTGGTGCACCGGCCGGGCGGGGACGAGGCCGGGCGAAGAGCGGGCGCCGCACGGCACCTCAGGGGCGAGGAATTCCGCCCCGGCGAGCACACCGACTAGCTGCCGGCGCCCTGGGCCTGACGAGCGATCGGACCGCAGTGCTGCGCCGGGACGGTGTGATCGCCCGAGATACCGCTTCAGAAGCGGCTCAGCCGTGACCCCCGAACAGCGAGCGCCGCAGCCTGCGCAGCGGCGCGAACAGCGACACCCTGGCGCCGCGGCCGTTCCTCGTACGCGAATGATCACGCTTGGTGAGCTCTCGCATCAGCAACGTCGCCCCCTCCGCCTCACGCTGTGGGATGGCGGGACCACCCAGCACCGCGAGATGGCGGTCGAGACGCGTACTGGACGCACTGCTCCCGCAGTTGATGGCAGGGACTCGCGCCCTGCTACGCACTGTTATCTGTTCCATGACTCTCCCCACCCTACGAGGGCACCCGGCCCGGGCAGGGTA
This sequence comes from Streptomyces sp. NRRL S-1813, assembly GCF_000719605.1. Classification (NCBI taxonomy): domain Bacteria; kingdom Bacillati; phylum Actinomycetota; class Actinomycetes; order Kitasatosporales; family Streptomycetaceae; genus Streptomyces; species Streptomyces sp. NRRL S-1813. The sequence continues at coordinate 103,691 of NZ_JOHB01000024.1, read as the reverse complement.
ACCCTATCTCTCTCGGAGGACACGCGTGCAGACCGGTCAACGGATTCACCTGCCTCGCCTTGACGTTGACGAACACCATACGGAATGTCACGTACACCGCATGGACCAGGGCGAGTTGAGCGTCATCGGGCTTCGGCGGAAGCCCTGCGGGATGCCTGACAGGCCGCCAGGGCCGCCGGGAAGAGAGCGGGATCTCACCGTCTCCCCCCGGCGCCCGGCGGGCGGATGATTACGCAGCGGAGGCGAACACCGGCAGATAGCCGCCGGACTGCCCGGTGGCGGTGGGGTGGTAGGACTCCAGGACGGGGAAGGTCACGCTGTGCAGCCAGGCACTGCCGGAGCACAGCTCATGGCCGGTAAAGGTGGCATTGACATCGGCGAAGCGGAAGCCGTGGTCGGCCGCCCGCTTGGCGGTGGCGCCGTTGATGTCGTCGGCCGCGGCGTTGATCGCGGCGCGGGACTTCTCGGAGAGGCCGGCGATACAGCTGCCGCCGAGCTTGTAGAAGTGGGGGTAGCCGACGACCACCACATGCGCGGCCGGGGCCTTCTGGGAGATGGCGTTGTACACCCCGTCGAGCTGACCGGGCAGGGTGTTGTCGATGTAGCTCCTGGCCTGGGCCACCCGTGACAGACAGGCGCTCTCGCCCTGGAGCGCACAGGTCGTCATGGTGTCGGCGAAACCTGCGTCGTTGCCGCCGATGGAGATGCTGACCAGGCCGGTGGAGCTGTTGAGGGGGGCGAGCTGACCGCTCAGGACGTCACCCGTTCGGGCGCCGGAGCAGGCGGTGAACTGGAAGGAGGAGGGGGAATGCGCGGCCGCCCAGAGGGCCGGGTAGGCCTTGGAGCTGCGCTTGCAGGAGCCGCTGGCGCTGTCGTAGCTGCCGGCTCCGACACCGGAGGAGTAGGAGTCGCCGAGGGCCACATAGCCCGTGGCGGTGGGGAGTTGGGCGGACGCGGCGGCGCCCGCGCCGGTGAGCGCGAGCGCCGTGGTGACGAAGAAGGCGGACGTCAAGGCCGCAAACCGGGACAGTCTCATGGAACCTCCCTTAGCAGGATCTCTGCCACTTTTGTCGTACCAAAACTCGCCGGTAGCCGGAAGTGTCCATGCCAAAAATGGTGAACGGTCCACGGCAAATGTGCCGTTCCGGGGGGATATTCACCGCACGTTCCTGCTCCGGCGTGCAGGGCGGCGACAGCTATCACGGCCGAAGCGGGGCGGCCTGATCGGGCCCGTGCGGTGGGGCGCGATCTTGACACCCGCGGGCAGCCGGCGGACACGTCAGCCCTCGGTGGTGCGCCGGCGGCGGGCGAGGCCGGGCACGAGGAAGGCGGTGGCCGCGATGAACGCGGCCACCAGCAGGAGCACCAGTGCCGGACGGGTCCCCAGGCCGAGCAGCCCGGCACCGAGGAGGCCGCCGGCGAACAGCCCCGCGACCGAGAACAATCGGCGGCCCCCGGCGTGGCTGCCGTACCCCAGTCTCTTGTCGCGCCCCAGTGGTGACCCGCTCACCAGGGCCGTCATCGCCCGGGTCGCCACCGTCGTCGTGAGGTCGGGCACGGCGGCCCGTATGGCGGTGACATTGCGCAGGCCCATCGCCACCGCCATCAGCCCGATGGCGGCACAGCGCCGGCCCGGCGGCAGGCCGCGGGACGGCCCCGACTCCCAGGCGGCCGCCGCGGCGGCGACCAACAGCGCCGCCTCCGTGGTCAGCGCGACCGGGAACCACTGGTGGTGCCGAGCGGCCAGCGCCGATTCCAGCCGGGCCCCCAGCGCCGCGCCCACCGCAAAGGCGCCGAGCGACACCGCCGTCACCAGGACCGGCCGCCCGCCCTGCCCGGCGATCCCGAAGCCGAGGAAGAGCAGATTGCCGGTCTGGTTGGCGGTGAAGACCTGACCGAGCGCCAGAAAGCTGACGGCGTCGAGCACTCCGGTGGCCACGGTCAGACCTACCATGATCACCGTCAGGACGGTTCCGCTCGGCGGCTCCACGGACGCGGCTCCTTCCAGCGGTGTCACCCCGCCTCCCGGCACGTCCTCCCAGTCTCCGGACGGCCGGCCCGCACAGCCGCCATTGCGCCGTCCGAGGGCGGCCCGCCGGAGCCCCGCCCCGTACCCGGTTGCGTAGCATCCGGCGCTTATGGGGGGCGAAGCTGCCAATGCACACCAAGACCATCGCTCACGACGGCTCGTACGATCAGCCACCACCCGACGACCGGCCGACGAGCGCCACCGTGTCGCTGGTCGCGGGGGTGGCGGCCGGCATCGGTGCCATCGGCGCCGTCCTCGCGCTCGCCGGCATCGGCTCGCCGCTCCGTGCGCCGTTCACCCTCTTCTTCCTTCTGATGGCGCCGGCCGGTGCGCTCGCCGTGCTGCTCGGCCGGATGGATCCGCTCGGCCGCGCGGTCGCCGCCGGGGCCGGCGCGCTGGCCGTCGATCTGCTGGTGGCACAGACCATGCTCGCGCTGCATCTGTGGTCGCTGCGCGGCGGTGTTCTCGCCGTGGCGGCGCTCAGCGGCGCCCTGTTGCTGGTCGGCGCGGTGCGGCGGCGGGCCCGCCGGGCGCCCGGAAGCCGGGCGGACTGATATGGACGTGGCGGTGTACCGTCCCGGTGAACTGACCGGGGCCGACCGGAGCGCCTGGACCGCCCTCCAGTCCCGGGCACGCTCCCTGGGGGCGCCGCAGCTGGCGAACCCCTTCCTCTCCCCCGAGTTCACGCTGGCCGTCGGCCACTGCCGCGGCGGGGTACGCATCGCGGTGCTCCACCAGGACGGCGGTCCTGCCGCGTTTCTGCCCTTCCAGCGCTCGGCGCTCGGGACCGGCCGGGCGATCGGCCTGGGCGTCTCGGATGCCCAGGGGCTGGTGCACCGGCCCGGGTTCCGGTGGGACGCCCAGGAGCTGCTGCGGGCCTGCGGGCTGTCGGTGCTGGAGTTCGACCACCTGGTGGCCGGCCAGAGCCCCTTCGAGGCGGCCTCGTTCAGCGGTCACGCCTCGCCCGTCATCGAGGTGGACCAGGGCTTCGAGGCCTATCTGACGGGACTGCGGGCCCGGTCGCCGAAGTTCACCCGGTCCACCCTCGCCAAGGAACGCAAGCTCGGCCGGGACATCGGGCCGCTGCGCTATGTCCATGACGAGCGCGATCCGGCGGCGCTGCGGGAGCTCATGCGGTGGAAGTCCGCGCAGTACCGCAGGACGGGTCGCAGCGACCGCTTTGCACAGCCCTGGATCGTCCGGCTCGCACAGCGGCTCTTCCACACCCGTACGGAATCCTTCGCGGGGCTGCTGTCGGTGCTGTACGCGGGCGAGCGGCCGGTCGCGGCGCACTTCGGGCTGCGTTCACCGTCCGTCCTCGCCTGCTGGTTCCCGGCCTACGACCCGCAGTTCGCGAAGTTCTCCCCCGGGCTGGTGCTGCATCTGCGGATGGCGCAGGCGGCGGCCGCGGACTCCATGGACTATCTCGACCTGAGGCGCGGTGCGAAAGATGACAAGGACTCCCTCAAGACCCGTGAGCTCGTGGTGTCCGAGGGGTGGGTGATGCGGCGGCATCCCGTGGCACTGGGGCATCGCGCGCGGCGTGCGCCGGTCCGTGCGCTGCGCAATGCGGTGCTGGCCAGGCCGGAGCTGTTCGCGCCCGCCGACCGCCTGCTCAAGCGGGTGGGCCGGATCCGGTCGGGGGATGACTCATAACCGTCGCAAGCCCCCGGCGCCCTGGTTTTCGCAGCCTTCAAGACGGCGCAACGGGGCGCGCGCCGGTGCATCAATACGGGCGTGCCCCCATGTGCACCTGCCGGTTGCCGCAAAGGGTATTTGACGCCGGAAGTCGTGCCCTACAGTCCCAGTCATCAATTGCGACGGACACCCACCCGCATCGGACGATCCTCGCAAGACGGCTCTTGGGGAGAGCGCGAGCGACACGATGAAGCGACCGGTGCGGTGCGCGGGGGGGCCCGTGCGCTCGGTCGTCGCCTGCTGATCACTGCTTGCCGATGACCGGAGCACGAGGGCGCTGGTGGCCCGCAGCGTCGGCGCGCGGGACGGGCTGGCGACCGAGCGGCGTTACACGACCCGGGTGCTGCCCGTGGGGGTGCTGCGCGGGGTACGGGACGCGCTGCTGCGCAGGCCGGGCGGCGCAGGCCGGGCGGGCGCGATCGTCGCCGGGGTGGCGGCCGCGGCGGGCGGCTATGTGTGGGGAACCGTACGGGCCCGCGGGAAGCGCGCACCCTTCGAGACCCCGGTGGGCGGGGACCACGCGGAGAGCGGTGCCGTGGGGGCGGTCCCGGCGCGCGAGAGGGCGGCGGCATGAGCGAACACCCGACCGTGGTGCCGATTTTGATGTACCACGCGGTGACCGTGGCCCCCACACCCGCCGTACGGGAGCTGTCCGTGCCGCCCGAGGCCTTCGCCGCGCAGCTCGCGGTGCTGGCCGACGGAGGACATGGAGCGGGTGCAGTACGAACCGGCCCTGGCGCCGCGCGATCCGGGCCGGGTCGGCCCGGTCGTCACCGCCCTGCGGGACGCGGGGCCGCAGTCGTACCTCATCGTCAACCACGGCCAGTCGGAGTCGCTGCGGCTGGACTCCGGATACCGCAAGGACTGGGAAGCGCGGCTGCGCACCGCCCTGGACGGGCGCCCCGAGCTGCGGCGGGTGCTCTCCAACCGGCATGCGGCGGTCTACGAGCTGACGCGGCGCCCGGCGGGCGAGGTCCCGCAGCCCCGGCCCGGCCGGCCCGGTCCGCAGGTGACCTGGACCCCGTGGTCGGTGCTCGGTGCGCCGGCCGCGCTCGCGCTGGTCGTGGTGCTGGCGGCGCGCGAGGTGCTCCGGGTCGCGGTCGCGCCGAGCGTGCGCCAACTGCACTGGATCCAGGGGCTGTTCTGGTTCTCGCAACCGCTGCTTCTGGTGTTCCTGGCGGCGCTGGTGCAGCGGTTCATGACGATGTCGTGAGGGATGACCAGAGAGCCGGTCGGCGAGTCCGCAATCGTAAGGACCCGGCCCTGACGTTCCCCCCATGACGTCGCACATTGGGCAGATTAGCGAGCGAAGGAACCGTTACGCCCGGCTTTCTGGGTAACAGTTCTGTTCTGGTACAGGGAAAACGCCGGGATAATCCGTGTACGCGACGGGCCGCTGTGACAGATCATGGCGGCATGTGTGCCGATCACGTCCAGCCGACCGCCGCCGAGGAGTCCCTTCCGCTCCGGCTGACCATGGACGACAGCGATTCGCCCTCCGATGTCGTCGATGCGCTCTTCCTGGGGCGGTTCGCCAAGGGCGAACAGCCGTACGCCCGCAGCCGGTCCCTGGACCGGGTGAAGTCGGGACTGACGCTGCTGCCGACGGGCGCACGGATCCTGCGCTCGGCGAAGGACGAGGACCGCAGCGCCACGCTCGCCGAGGGCGACGGTTTCACCCTGCTGGTCTCGCGCTGGAACCGCGGCGCCGATGTGACGGTCACCGCCGTCACCGACGCCCTCGCCGAGAAGGTGCTGGCACAGGCCGCGGACGGGGCGCAGGACGAACCGGAGCCGCAGCCGGAGAACGTCCCGATGGGCTTTTGGTACTTCTCCCCACGCCGTGGACCGCACCGTACGTCCCGCCAGATCTCGGCCGGCACCTGGGAGGAGATCCGGCCCAACTACACCGCTCCGGTGGCCGATGCGATGGACCGGCTGATGAAGGTGGCTCCCGAGGAGATCGCCGGCCGGCTGCTGTTGCTGCACGGCCCGCCCGGTACGGGCAAGACCTCCGCGCTGCGCACGCTCGCCCGCTCCTGGCGCGACTGGTGCCAGGTGGACTGTGTGCTGGACCCGGAGCGGCTGTTCAACGACGTCGGCTATCTGATGGACATCGCGATCGGCGAGGACGACAGCACCGGCAAGGGCCGCTGGCGGCTGCTGCTCCTGGAGGACTGCGACGAACTGATCCGCGGCGAGGCCAAGCACGCCGCGGGCCAGGCGCTGTCCCGGCTGCTCAATCTGACGGACGGACTGCTGGGCCAGGGCCGTAACGTCCTGGTCGGCGTGACCACCAACGAGGATCTGGAGCGGATGCATCCGGCGGTGATCCGCCCCGGGCGCTGTCTGGCCCGTATCGAGGTCGGCCCGCTGAGCCGCGCGGAGGCCGTGCGGTGGCTCGGCACGGAAGCGGGCATCGGACGCGAGGGCGCCTCGCTCGCCGAACTCTATGCGCTGCGCCGCGGCATCCGGCCCACGTCGGTCCCGGCCCAGGACGCCGGAGCCGATGCCGGGCTGTACCTCTGACCGCGCCCCGCGCCCCCGCGCCCCGGAGATCCTGCGAAGGGCGGCCGCACCACTGCCGTACCGCTGCCGCACCGCCGAACCGCGGTGCGGCGGCGGCCGCCCTCCGGCCGAGACGGGCGGCATGGCGTAACCCCCCGCGATCCGCGATCGTATGCGGCATGGAGTCCGATGAAACCGAGATGCGCGAAACGGTCCGCGAGCTGGCCGAGGCACTGGAGACGATGCTCAACCTGATCAGAGCCGATGCTCTTCCCACCACTCCCGAGGCGCACCGCCTCATGCGGAAGGCGATGACCTTCCTCGAGGAGTCGTCCCCCCGGATCACCGCCCCGAGCGGGCCCGGCGAGATCCTCCCCCTGGCCGCCGCCCTCAACAGGCTGATCATCTCGGGGCGGGAGCAGATCCTCGACGACGCCATCGCCGCCTCCCCCGTACCCGACCATCCGGACCTGTGAACGGTCCGCACAGGTCGACAGTCCGCACCGGCCCCCGGAACGGACGGATGCCGCCATGGAACCCCGGGACCACCGGTATCGCCGCAGGTCAGCGCGCCCTTCCCCGCGCCTTCAGCGGCACCGGAGGCAGTTCCGGAGCGGGCAGCGGCCCCCCGTCGTACCCCTTCACCTGGCCGAATCGCTGCCCCGCCATCCAGTCCGCACGCGCCTCCTCGATGTCCTCCTGTGACCGCCCCACGAAGTTCCACCACATGACGATCTTCTCCTCGAAGGGTTCGCCGCCGAGCAGCATCAGGCTGCTGTCGGAGTCGGCGCGCAGGGGCAGTTCGCTGCGTCCGCAGCCGAGGTAGAGGAGAGCGCCGGGGGCCAGGCGCACCCCGTCGACCTGGCTCTCGCCGGAGATGGCCAGCGCCGCGTACTCGAAGTCGGGGTCGACCGGCAGACGGGCGTCCGTGCCGGCGGCGAGGGTGAGGTCGGCGCCGGCCAGCGGGGAGTAGGTGGTACCGGGTGAGGTGGCGCCGTCCAGTTCGCCGAGGATGACGGTGGCGGAGAGTCCGCCGCCGCCGGTGATCACCGGCAGGTCGGTGTGGTGCTCGAAGGCCGGGGCGGTGTCGCGGTGTTCGCCGGGGAGCGCCACCCACAGCTGGGCACCGTGCAGGAACGGGCCATGGCCGGGCGGCGACTCCTCGGAGTGCGCGATCGCCCGGCCCGAGGTCATCAGGCCCAGCTCCCGCGGCCGTACGGACTGGAGGCTGCCGAGGCTGTCGCGGTGCAGCACCTCGCCCTCGCGCAGCCAGCTGACGGTCTGGAGGCCCATGTGCGGATGCGGCGGCACCTGCATCCCGGGCTCACTGGCGATGTCGTCGGGGCCGTAATGGTCGACGAAGCACCAGGCGCCGACCATCCGTCGGCCGAGGTTCGGCAGCAGTCTGCGGACGACGGTGCTCTCGCCGAGCGGTACCTGTTTGCCGGGCTGTACATCACGGACCGGGCCCGTACGGCCGTTGCCGCCGCACGGATGGGGCGCGGGTCTGAGTTCGAGGTTGCTCATGGCGCCACGATAGGCACGGCCGGGGTACGGTCCCGGCAGGCACACGAGGTGCCCGGGGATGATGCCCCGTCATGCATACAGCTCGCGCAGCCGTACGGACAGGCAGGTCACACAGCCCTCCAGCTTCTCGAACTCGCTGATGTCCACACCGACCGGCTGATATCCCAGGTCGGCGAAGAGCTCGGCGCTCCGGGGCGCGGAGGCGGCCATCAGCAGCTTGCCGCCGCCGAGCAGCACGACATGGGAGCCGGACTCCTCGGCGACGGGCAGGAAGCGGGGGAACGCGGCCGGGTCGTCGACCAGGGGAGGGTGGCCGATGACGGTGCCGTCCGGGAGTGCGGTCACCGCGGACTTGAGATGCAGCACCCGGCTCACCGGTACGGCGACCACGCGGGCGCCCAACGGCTCGAAGACGGCGCGGAGTTGGCGTACTCCGTCGGCGTTGGTGCGGCCGCCGCGGCCGACGTAGAGGGTGTCGCCGACCTTCAGGACGTCGCCGCCGTCCAGGGTGCCGGGCGCCCGGATCTCGTTGACGGAGCAGCCGAGCGCCTCCACGGCCGCGCGGGCGGCGGGCACCTCGGCGCGTCGGGGGCCGGCGCCGGGGCGGGCGAGCAGCGCGACATTGCGGAACACCACCATGGAGTCCTCGACGAAGACCGCGTCGGGGCAGTCGTCGGCGGGGTCGACCTCGGTGGTGTGCCAGCCGTGGTCGCGCAGCACCTGGACGTAGGCCTCCCACTGGCGCAGGGCGAGCGCGGGGTCGACCGGGCGCCGTTCGATATGGGTGACCAGGCCCTCGGCGAGGCGGGGGCCTGGACGGCGGACGAGCGCCTGCTTGCTGGGCATGCGGCTCCTTTCGGGCGTGGGCGCGGTGGCTGCGCTCAGGCGTCGGTGCGGTAGGTGGCGCGCAGGGCGTCCTCGACGGCGGCGAGGGCGGCACGGTGGTCCAGGCCGAGGCGCCGGGCGCGGCGGGCGTAGCTCTCGGCGGCCGCGGCGGCTTCCTTGTCCGCGGCCTCGCCGGCCGCCGCGATGAAGCTGCCGTTGCGGCCGCGGGTCTCGATCACACCGTCGGTCTCCAGGGCGCGGTAGGCCTTGGCGACGGTGTTGGCGGCCAGGCCGAGGTCTTCGGCCAGACCGCGGACGGTGGGGAGTTTGTAGCCGACCGGCAGACCGCCGTCCCTGGCCTGGTCCGCGATCTGGGTGCGTACCTGCTCGAACGGCGCGGCGTCCGCGGCCGGATCGACGGTGATGGTCAAGGTCTGCGGGGACACGGTGGCGCTCCTGGTGCTGGTGGTGGTGCGGGCCGATGCACGACGAACCGCTCCCGGGGGCTCGTCCCCCGGGGATGCGTGACGTACTCGTACCCGTCGGTGCGCGGTTTTGTCGCACCCATTGTGCGTCAGGAGCGGCTGCGGTGCCGGGAGGTCTCACACCTCGGGGGCTCACCGTGGCGTTGCCGACGGCGAACCGTCCGGAGGCGCCGCGCCTCTCTCCCCCTCTCCCCCGCTCACGCGAAAAGGAGCGGCACAACGGCCTGCCGGCACGTACCGTCCGCCGTCATGACGCTTACCGTGCGCGACTTCCGCCCCGCCGATGCCAAGGCCGTCGCCGACCTGAGACGGGCCGTGGTGCCGTACCGGCTCGCCACCCCGCAGGGCATCGCCTGGGAGGTCTCCACCGCCCCCGCGGCGCAGTGTCTGCGGCTGTTCGTCGCCGAGCTGGACGGCCGGGTCGTCGGAGCGGTCCAGGCCTCGGTGCTGCACGACGCCGACGTCCCCGGCCAGGCCGCGGCCACTCCTGAGGTCCATCCCGGGCACCGCGGCCGGGGTGTCGGCCATGCCCTGCTGATGTCGGCCGAGGAGCACCTCGTGGCGGCCGGCGCCGAACGGCTCTTCGCCTGGGCGGTGGACGAGCCCGGCGTCCCGGCCTTCGCGGAACGCCACGGCTACCGCCGCACCCGCCGGGCACGCTATCTGCGCCTCGATCTCACGGCCGCCGGCCTGCCGCCGCTCCCCTCCGCCCTCCCCTCCGGCGTCCGGCTGCACACCGGCGCGGACTTCGAGGCCGACCCGCACCCGCTGTACGCGGCGGACGCGGAGGTGACCGCGGACGAGCCGGGCGATGTCACCTGCGACGCCATGGCCTACGACGACTGGCTGCTGCACACCTGGGAACACCCCCACATCGACCTGGACCTGACCTCGGTGGTGACCGTCGACGGGGAGATCGCCGCCTTCGCACTGGCCGCCACCGACGGGCGCGCCCGCTGCTCCTCCGCCATGACCGGCACCCGCCGCGCCTTCCGCGGCCAGGGCCTGGCCCGGCTGGCCAAGACCGCCTCCCTCCACCGTGCCCGCGACGCGGGCTGCACCGAGGCCTTCACCCACAACGACGCCGGCAACGTCCCGATGTTCGCCGTCAACCACGCCTTCGGCTACCGGCCGTTCGCCGGGGCATGGCGGTATGTGCGGGAGGCGGGGCGGGACTGACGCGCCGCCCGCGTCACCCGCGCCGGCCCGTTCACCCGCTCGGCCACGCCCCGTCCAGGGCGACCGCGCGCGAGGGGGCCGACGGGTCGTGGGCGACGGCGTCGCCGGGCCGGTGCCAGTGGAGCAGGAAGCGGTGTCCCGCCCGCAGTCCGTCCAGGCCGGCGCGGCAGTACGCGACCATGTCGTCCGGCAGCGCGTCCAGCCGGAACCACGCCAACTCGGCGCACTTGTCCGGCTCGCGGTTCCACGGCTCGCCGCCCGCCCCGTACGCCGCCTCGAAGAACCAGCCGATCCGGGGCTTCGCCGGGGGCGGGGCGCAGTGCTGCATGACGAGCGCGACCTTCAGGTCCTCGGGCGCCAGCCGCAGCCCGATCTCCTCCGCGGCCTCGCGGATCATGGCTTCCCTGACGTCCTCACCGTCCTCCGCATGGCCCGAAGGGGCGTGCAGCAGACCGTCCGCATAGCCCGTACCGGCCCGGCGGGCGAGCAGCACCTCCTTGCCGCGGCGCAGGACGAGGTGGACGTCGACCACTTCGGTGTGCCGGCGCGGGGGCTCGGCGATCAGCACATACCGCTCGTCGGTCACCTCCTTGCCCCACAGCGCCGGATCGCCGGAGAGGCTCTCCACGTACGTCCGCGCCGCCAACGGCTCGACCAGGTCCGTGAGTTCGGCGGCCGGGATGCCGACCGGCTCGGCCTCCCCCCAGCGGCCCTCGACCAGCACCAGCCGGCCGCCGGGCGTGAGCAGCCCGGCCCAGCGGCGCAGCGCAGCCACCGGGTCGGGCAGCGCCCACAGGACATGGCGCACCAGGACGACATCGAACCGCTGCTCCCCCACGGGCGGTTCGGCGGCGTCACCGACCGCGAACGCGGCGTCCCGGCCGGCGAGCTTGGCGCGGGCCCGCGCGATCATGCGCGGGGAACGGTCGACGCCCGTGACCCGATGGCCCAGCTCGGCGGCGAGCAGGGCCAGACTTCCCGTGCCGCAGCCCAGGTCGAGGACGGTGGCGGGCCCGGCCGGGAGCCAGGCGCGCAGTCGGGCGGCCCAGGCGGAACGGACCGCGGGGTCGCGCAGGCCGTGATCGGGCTCGTCGTCGAAGGAGGCGGCGGCCGCTTCCCAGTAGGCGGCGTCGGCGGTCGGCAGGGCCGATTCCCCTTGGGCGGCAGGGGGGTTGAAAGGTCCGGTGGAGGGCTGAGAGGCCGGGTCGGCGGGCGCATCGGTGCTCATGTGCCGATGGTGCCAGCGACCACTGACAACGGCGGGTGGAGGCGTTGCTGACGCGTGCCGAGCGGTCCGCCACGGGCCGCTGCGAAGGGCGCCCGGACAGGGTGAGGGAGTACCGTTGTAGGGCCGGTCCGGAGCGATGGCGCCGCCGCGAGAAGAGCGCGTGCCCGCATGGTGGACCGGCACGGAACCGGTCAGATGAGTGCCTCCCAGAGCAGCCGTTTCTCCGGAGACGGGGTCTTCGACCTCACACGGACGGCCGTGGTGACGGCCGATCGTGCGGGGGTGGCGCAGGGCTGGACCCGGGGCGCGGAGCGGCTCCTCGGCTATCCGGTCTCCGAGGCCGTCGGCAGGCCCCTGGCGGACCTTTTCGCCGGGGTGGGCGCCGGGTCCGAGCAGGACGGCAGGTGGCAGAGCCGGCTGGCGTCGGCGGACGGCTGGAGCGGACTGGAGGCCGTACGGCACAAGGACGGCCACCGCCTCGACCTGGAGTTCCGCGTTCTGCCCCTCCTGGATGCCCGGAAGGACTCCGTACGTCTCGTGCTCGCCGCGGAGATGGCGCAGACGCCCTGGTCGGGGGCGAGCCGCTCGTTCCTGGAGGGCATTCTCGGCATGTCGCCGATCGGTGTGGCCATGGTGAACGCCGATCTCCAGTTCGTGTGGCTGAACGACGCCCTGGAGGAGATGGGCGGTACCACCCGTGCGCAGCGCCTCGGGAAGCGCCTGGCGGACATCCAGCCGGGCCTGGACGGGGAGGCCATCGAGGCGGAGATGCGCCGGGTGCTGGGCACGGGCATCCCCTCGGTCGGCTACGAATACCTGGGGCGTCCGCAGTCCGATCCGCAACGGGAGCACGCCTACTCCACGTCGTTCTTCCGTCTGGAGGACGAAGCCGGTCAGGTGCTCGGCGTCTGCTACATGGTCCTCGACGTCACGGAAAGTTACCGGGCCCGGCAGCGGATGGCACTGCTGAACAAGGCCGGCGAGCGCATCGGCAGCTCGCTGGACGTCTGGCGGACCGCGCAGGAGCTCGCCGACGCGGCGGTTCCGGATCTTGCCGACTTCGTCACCGTCGATCTGCTCGATGCGCTGCTCACCAGCCAGGACGCGGCGCCCGGACCGCTCGATGCGGCGGACCTGCTCACCATGCGCCGGGCGGGAGCGCAGTCCGTCCGCGAGGGCTGCCCGGAGGCGGTGGTCGCCATCGGGGAGGCGGCCGCCTATCCCCCGTCGGCGCCCGTCGTGCGGAGCCTGACCGAGGGCGACTCCACGCTGCTCCAGACGCTGGATATTGCCGACGGTGACCGGTCGGCCGATGACCCGTTCCGGGCAGCACATCTGCGGGGACTGGGCTTTCATTCGCTGATGGTGGTGCCGCTCCGGGCGCGGGGCGTCTTCCTGGGAGCGGCCGCGTTCGCCCGCCGGCAGCCCGTCGGACCGTTCCAGCCCGACGACCTGGTGCTCGCCGAGGAATTCGTCGCCCGCGCCGCGATCTCCATCGACAATGCCCGCCGGTACACCCGCGAGCACACCGCGGCCCTCACCCTCCAGCACAGCCTGCTGCCGCGCGATCTGCCCGAGCAGTGCGCGGTGGAAGCCGCCTACCGCTATCTGCCGGCCGACTCCCTCAGCGGGGTCGGCGGCGACTGGTTCGACGTGATCCCGCTGTCCGGAGCACGGGTCGCGCTGGTGGTCGGCGATGTGGTCGGCCACGGCGTGCATGCCGCGGCCACGATGGGGCGGCTGCGCGCCGCGGTACAGGCGCTCGCGGACCTGGACCTGTCCCCGGAAGAGGTGCTGGCGCATCTGGACGACATGCTCAACCGCGTCGCCCACGACACGAACACCGACGACGGGTCCATCGGGGCCACCTGCCTCTACGCCGTCTACGACCCCGTCAGCTGCTCCTGCGCCCTGGCCCGCGCCGGCCACCCCGCTCCGCTGCTCGTCAGCCCCGAGGGCACCGGCCGGCTTCTGGAGCTGCCGACCGGCCCACCGCTGGGGCTGGGCGGGATGCCCTTCGAATCCGTCGAACTGCCGCTGCCGGAAGGGAGTCTGCTGGCCCTTTACACCAACGGTCTGCTGCTGGGGAAGGCCCTCGATCTCGACGGGGGGATCACCAGGCTGCGCGACGCGCTGGCCGATCCGCAAGCCCCGCTGGAGGACCTCTGCGACACGGTGATCGGCGGTCTGCCGGGCGGGCGGCCGGTCGACGATGTGGCGCTGCTGCTGGCACGTACCCGGGCCCTGCCCCGGACCCGGCTGGCCACTTGGGAGATCCCCGCCGACCCGTCCGCGGTCGGCGAGGCCCGCAGGACCGCCGCCGGACAGCTGAGGGAGTGGGGCCTGGAGGAACTCGCCTTCTCCACCGAGCTGATCGTCAGCGAACTGGTCACCAACGCCCTCCGGCACGCCTCCGCACCGATCGGCCTGCGGATGATCCGGGCCCGCGAGCTGATCTGCGAGGTCTCGGACGCCAGCAGCACCTCCCCGCACCTCCGCCACGCCCGGACCACCGACGAGGGAGGGCGCGGCCTGTTCCTCATCGCCCGCTACGCCCAGCGGTGGGGCACCCGCTACACCGCCGAGGGAAAAATCATCTGGGCCGAACTCCCCCTCGGCACCACCACCGACCCCGAACCGGCCGACGACCTGGACGCACTCCTCGAACACCTGGAGGACCAGGGGGACTTCACGGGGGCCTAGGGCGGCGAGGACAGGGGCGGGAAATGGCCCGGGAGTTGGCGGCTACGAGACCTGGACCCACCCGATGCCCCTTTCCTCCCCGCCTGCCTGTGCCCCCGCTTAGCCGCTCCTTAAGCCCGCCATAAAGATCCTCCGGAACGGGCTTTGCGGGGCGAATGCGCTGTTCAGCGGGGCTAGCGTGCTTCTCGTCAGGCGGCGCTGCGGGCCGTTGGCGCCGCTCACCGGGGGACGGCGCCGTGGTCTGCGTCCGACCCCCCACCACTGTGCTGCCTCGTGCCCTCGCTCGATGCAAATGATGAAGGAGACCCCCACGATGACCGTTCGTCGTAAAGCCACCGGGATCGCGCTGACCGGCATCGCGCCGCTCGCGCTCACCGTGCTCACCGCGAGCCCGGCCGCCGCGCACGGTTCGATGACGGACCCGGTCAGCCGGGTCTCGGCCTGCTTCGCCGAGGGGCCGGAGAGCCCGAAGTCCGCGGCGTGCAAGGCGGCCGTGCAGGCCGGCGGCACCCAGGCGCTCTACGACTGGAACGGCGTACGGGACGGCAATGCGGGCGGGCAGTCCAGGACGCGCATCCCGGACGGCAAGCTGTGCAGTGCCAACAGTGCGGAGTACAAGGGCCTGGACCTGCCCCGTGCCGACTGGCCCTCGTCCACGATGCGGGCGGGCAGCCACACCTTCCACTACAAGGCCACGGCGCCCCACCGGGGGTCCTTCGAGCTGTACCTCACCAAGAGCAGCTACAACCCGGCCAAGCCGCTGAAGTGGTCCGACCTGGAGTCGAAGCCGTTCGCGAAGGTCACCGATCCGAAGCTGACCAACGGAGAGTACGTCTTCGACGGGAAGGTGCCAGCACGGTCCGGGCGCCATCTGATCTACAGCATCTGGCAGCGGTCGGACAGCCCGGAGGCGTTCTACACCTGCTCGGACGTCGTCTTCGGAAAGGGCAGCGACGCATCCGCGGCGAAGCCCGCGCCCACCGCCTCCGCGCCGAGTGCCACCCAGCTCTCGGCGGCCGCCGGCAAGTCGTCGATCGGGACGGGCCGGCACGAGCACAAGGAGAACGGGACGGGCCCGCACACCGATGCAGTGACGCCGGCGGGCGCCGACGCCCCTGCGCCGGGCGGCAGTTCGAAGACCGAGGCCAACGCCTCGAAGACCACGGGCAACGCCGCGCAGGCACAGGGCGGCGGCACGCCCGTCGGCGGTCAGCGGCTGGCGGAGACCGGTGGTGACAGCTCCACCGCCCCGCTGGCCATCGGCGGCGCCGCCGTCCTGGCCGTGGGTGCCGGGGTGCTGTTCACCACCTCGCGCCGCAAGGCCGCCCGGCACCACGGCTGAGCCCTCCGCCCGGCACCCGGCCGGCCGGGAAGCGACGCCGCCCCTCTTCTGCACCTCGGGGGCGGCGTCGCCCCGTTGCGGGCCGTTGTCACGGGCCGTTCGGCGGCAGCGGCTCGATGATGTCGTTGGCGACGTGCTGGTAGATGACCGAGCTGCGGCAGTCGACGACCTCGCGGCGCTTGAAGACCTGGTCCATGAGGAGCGCATGCAGCCTGTCGACGTCCGGGACGGCGACATGGACCAGGAAGTCGTCGCCGCCCGCGACGACATAGACGTTGAGCACCTCGGGCAGCGAGGTCAAGAACGCCTTGAACCGCTCGATGACCTCGCGGTTCATCGGACGGATCCGGATCGTGAGCAACGCCTGTACGGGGCGGTTGAGGGCGCGCAGATCGACCGTGGCCCGGAAGCCGGTGAGCACACCGCGGGCGCGCAGCGCGCGGACCCGCTCCAGACAGGTGGAGGGCGCGATGTTGAGTCTGCCGGCCAGTTCGCGATTGGTCTGCCGTGCATCGCGCTGTAGTTCGCGGACAATCGCCGAATCAATGTCATCCATGGACTCCATGGTGCCGTGCCCACCGAATTTCGTTCGGCCAGAGCCCCATTTGATCATTTGCACGGTTACCTTCTGCGACTGTGACCGTACAAGAAACATCCCTTCCCCCTTCCGAACGTCCGGATGTACGGCGGCTGGGCATCGGCAGTGGTACCGCGCTGTGCGCCGGCGCGGTGCTCGGCCCCGGCGTCCTGGCCCTGCCGTCCCTGGCCGCCGACGCGGCCGGACCCGCCTCGCTCGTGGCCTGGGTGGTGCTGCTGGCCCTGTGCGTGCCGGTGGCCACCGCCTTCGCGGCGCTCGGTGCGCGGTTCCCCGACGGCGGGGGCGTGGCCACGTATGTGCACCGGGCGATCGGGCCGCGTGCGGCGGCCGTGGTGGGGTGGTGGTTCTACGGAGCGGTGCCGATCGGTGTGGTCTCGGCGGCCTGGATCGGCGGGAAGTACGTGGCCGATGCGGCCGGTTGGGGCGGCACGGGCGCGGCCGTGGTGGCCGGGGCGGTGGTGACGGTGGCGCTGGTCTCCAACGCGGTGGGGCTGCGGATGTCGGGCCGGGTGCAGCTGCTGCTCGGCGGGCTGCTGGCGGTGGTGCTGCTGGGCACGGTGCTGGCCGCCGCCCCACAGGTGTCCGCCCGCCACTTCACACCGTTCCTGCCCGGCGGCTGGTCCTCGGTGGGGTCGGCGGCCTCGGTGCTGTTCTTCGCGTTCGCGGGCTGGGAGGCGGCCAGCCATCTGTCGGGCGAGTTCGCCGATCCCGGACGGGACCTGCCGCGGGTGACGCGCCGTACGCTCGCCGTCATCACCGTGCTCTACCTGGGGCTCGCGGTGGTCACGATCGGTGCACTGGGACCGGCCGCGGCCGCCACCGACACTCCGCTGACCGAGCTGCTCGCCCGGAGCGTGGGCGGCGCGGCCCGCCCCGTGGCCGCTGCGGCGGCGCTCTTTCTCACCTTCGGCGCGGTCAACTCGTATCTGGCCGGGGCGTCCCGGCTCGGTGCGGCGCTCGGCCGGGACGGGGCGGCGCCGCGGCTGCTTGCCGAGGGCGGCGGGCCGGGCGAGGTGCCGCGGCGGTCGCTGGCGGTGCTGGGCGGGGCGGCCGTCCTCGTGGGCGCGGCGGCCGGCTTCGGCGGCGCCGATCTGGATGTCCTGATGAGGGCCACCGCCACCTGTCTGGCGGCGGTGACCCTCGCCGGCCTCGCCGCCGCACTGGTGCTGCTGCCGCGCCGCACTCCCCTGTGGTGCGGCGTGTGCGCGAGCACACTGCTGACGGCGGCGGTGCTGGTCTTCTCCGGATGGCTGCTGCTGATCCCCGCGGGCCTGGCGAGCGCCGCGTTCTGCTTTCTGACGCTGCGCCGGGTGATCCGCCGGGACCGCGTCAGCCGGTGAGGTGGCGCAGCAGCCGGGCGGAGCGGCTCCAGCCGGCAGGCCGGGCGACGGTGCCCGTACAGGAGAGCCGGTCGGTGTCGCCGGACAGGCCGTCGAGCAGCAGACCCACCTCGGCCCCGGGCACCGGCAGCACCCTCTCGTGCACGTTGCAGACGCCCATCGCGCCCCTTTCCGTACCTGGTCCGCACCTCTTCCGGGAAGGTTATGGAGACACCTCTCCAATATAGTGGAGAGTACCCTCTAGAACATGGCCAGGCCACCCCGTTTCGATACCCCGCAGCTCCTCGACGCCGCCGTGCGGCTGGCAGCCGAGTCCGGGCCCTCGGGCGTCACCATGTCCGCGGTCGCGGCGGCCGTCGGCGCCCCCAGCGGCTCGCTCTACCACCGCTTCACGGGCCGTACGGCACTGCTCGCCGAGGTATGGCTGCGGACCGTCGAGGACTTCCAGGAGGGCTACTTCGAGGCCCTTGAATCATCGGACGACCCTCGCGCCGGGGGCCGGGCGGCCGCCCGGCACATCGTGTCGTGGAGCCGCACCCACCCGGCGGAGGCCGCGCTGCTCCTGTACGGGGCGCAGGAGTTCGGGCGGGACGACTGGTCCGACGAGCACCTGCTCCGCGCGGAGGAGGGGAACATACAGGTCCGGGCGGCCGTGGCGGCGCTCGCGGGCGCACTGGGGATGCACGGCAGGCCGAGCCTGGACCGGGTGACGCTCGCCGTCATCGATCTCCCGCTGTCCGTGGTGCGCCGCCATCTGCGCGGCGGAACACCGCTGCCCCCACACGCCGAGGACCTGGCGGAGCGGTGCACCGACGCACTGCTGGCCGGCGATTGACGGAGACGAGGGGGACGACACCCCGCGGACGGCGCGCGGCCCGGCGTACGGGCGGACCAGAGCCCCACGCGCAGCACGGTCCGGCCCCCGCACGGGCGGTGGGCCGGACCGGCACCCGGTCAGCGCGACGCGCAGGTGGTCGGGGTGGCGTGGGCCGGGTCCAGGGCGTTGGCCGTCTCGTGGAAGGCGATGCGGTCGACGAGGCCGATGGCCACGTGCTCGGAGTAATCGGCGGAACACAGGTCCTGGAGCACGACGTTGCGCACATCGGGGCCGTCGAGGAAGGTGGTCCGGTAGGGGGTGACGACCTCGTCGTACTTGGTCGCGATCACGGTGTAGTGCACCCCGGGGACGGTGTCGCCGCCCTCGTTGAGGCGGTTGAGGATCTCCGAGCCGGCGATCTGGTCGGACAGTCCAGGCGTCAGCTTGTCGAGGTACTGCTTGGCGCCGGGGAAGTAGGGCAGCAGACGGGTCAGACCGTTCAGATCGGTACCGTGATTGTCGGGGGCCAGCCCGACCAGCGCGTTCACCTTGCCCGCGCCGCCGTGGAACTTCATGTACACCCGCGGCATCATGCCGCCCTGCGAATGGCCGACGAGATCGGCCTTCGAGGTGCCGGTGGCGGCCAGCACCCGGTCGACGTAGGTGGCGAGCTGCTGGGCGGAGGCGTCGACCGGCCCCAGCCCGTGGAAGAACGGGACGCCGGGCAACTGCCCGTAGTCCAGGGAGAAGACGCAGTAGCCGCGGGCCACCAGGTAGGGCGCGAGGCCCAGCCAGTTGTCGATGGCGTTGCCCAGGGTGCCGTGCACCAGGACCACCGGCCGCGGGTGGTCGGCGGAGGGCTTGCAGGAGTAGTTGTTCCAGCCGCTGCGGACGGTGGGGGCGTCGGCGGCGGCGGGCGGCGCGGGGGTGGTGACACCGAGGGCCAGGGCGAGGGCGGGCAGCAGGGTCAGCGTTCTTGACCAGCGCAGCTTCATACGATGCTCCTTGCGGGGTGAGGGGGACTCCGAAGTGCTCGGTGAGCCGTTCACCTGCGATCCGGATCGCAAGGGCCAACGCAGTTGACTGGCAAGTAAGTTACGGCTGGGTAAGCAAGGTGTACCAGCGGTGTGACGGTGAAGGAAACCGCACATGACCCTCACCGGACGTCCGGGGTGCAGAGCGCCGCTTGTGTGCTTGCGCCCTCCGATGTCACGGCCGACTCGGATGCCGGAGCGGTCCCGTATCGTCGATAACGCCTTGACCAGTGGCGTAAGACATAAGACGTAACAAGAGGGGGACACCGATGGAGACGGCAGAGGCCGCGGATCCGGCCGGCATCGTGGAGGTCTCGTCGGAGGCGGAGCTGCGCGAGCTGATCGGTGAGCCCAGCTCCCACGCGGCGAACAAGACCCGCCACCGGCTGCACGACATCGACCGGCAGTGGCTGGCCCACTCGCCGTTCTGCGTGATCGCCACCGCGGACGCACAGGGCCGGTGCGATGTCTCGCCCAAGGGCGACCCCGCGGGCTTCACCCATGTCCTGGACGACACCACCCTCGTGATCCCGGACCGTCCCGGCAACAAGCGCCTGGACGGCATGGTGAACCTCCTCGGCAATCCCCGTGTCGGGCTGAACTACTTCCTGCCGGGGCGCGGTGACACCCTCCGGATCAACGGCCGCGCCCGGCTGCTGCGCGATGCCCCGTTCTTCGACGAGCTGACCGTCAAGGGCAACCGCCCGCGGCTGGCGCTGCTGGTGGAGGTCGAGGAGGTCTTCTACCACTGCTCCAAGGCGTTCCTGCGCTCGCAGCTGTGGAATCCGGAGACCTGGCAGCCGGACGCACTGCCCTCGCGGGCCCGGATCGTCAAGGGCGTCGAGGCCCAGGAGATGCCGCTGGCGGAGCTGGAGCAGCACTACGGCCCGCGGTATGCGGAGAAGCTCTACGGCTGAGGCGCCACGGCCGGTCGCTACGGCCGGGCGGCCCCGGGGCCGGGTGGCTTGGCACCCGGGGGCGGGGGCGGGCGCATACGACCGGTGTGGCCGAGGGTCGCCGCGGGCCGTACGCTCCCGGACCCGAAGCGCGCCCTCGCCCGGTCGACGGCCGCCTCGATACGGTGCGCCTTGTCGTCGGACGGGTCGAAAGTCAGCTGGCGCACGGCGAGTTCGGCGCGGCACAGATCCTCCGCGCGCAGTGCCACGGACCGCACCCGCGCCCGCTGCAATCCGAGCGCGGCATGCAGCGCATAGGCCGTCCCGGTCAGTGCGGGCCCGTGCGCGGTCGGCCCGTCCAGCCGCCGGGTGCGGGTCGTGGTGGAGCGGTCGGCGTAGCGGACGGTGAGGGTGAGCGCACGGGCCACCTGCCCGCTCGCACGCATCCGGGCGCCGAGGCCGTCGGCGAGCGAGAGCAGCGCCCGGCGGCGCCTGGCCGGGTCCAGCTCGTCGTGGACGAAGCGGTGTTCCGCGCCCATCGAGCGGGCCGCGGCGTTGGGCGTCACCGGCGTCGGATCGATGCCGCGGGCCCGCTCGTACACGACGCGGCCGGTCTTCGCGCCGAGGATCCGTTGCAGGGTCGCGGGCGGTGCGGCGGCGATCCGGCCGACGCTGTCGAGCCCGTACGCACACAGGGCGCGCGCGGTCGCCGGGCCGACGCCGTGCAGCGCCGAGGCAGGCCGGCGGCCGAGGAACGCGGCGACGGCCTCGGCGCCCTCGGGAACGGACCGGATCTCCCCGGGCGCCGCTTCCTGGGCCGCCATACGGGCGAGCAGCGGGTTGGCGCCGATCCCGATCGTGCACCGCACGCCGTGCCAGGCCAGCGCGCGCAGCCGTACGAGCTCGGCGATGCCCGCCGCGTCCCGGTCGAAGTAGCGCAGCGCACCGCGCACGTCCGCCAGCGCGGCGTCCGGCGGCAGCGCCTCGATCACCGGGGTGAACTGCGCCAGCAGCCGCAGCAGTTGCTCGAAGCCTCCGGCGCTCACGGGGGTGTCGTCGGCGGCCTTGAAGCGTATGTGGAGCATGCCCGGCTGCCGCGGGGCGCCGGACGGCTCCGGCGGCGCGGCGGGCGGCCTCGGCGCGGGGGTCATCCCGCGCTCCCCGGGCTGGAGTGCCACAACTTGCGTCCGGTGGCGGCGCGTTCGCCCGGGGGCTGGAGGTCGGCCCACGGGTGCAGCTCATAGCCGGTCTCCAGCCGGATGGTGCGGCCCGGGGCGGCGGCCGGCTCGGGTTCCCGGCCCGCCTCGGACTCCTTCCCCGGCAGCCCCTTGCCCGTCCCGTCCGTCCCGTCCGTCCCGTCGTCCGCCCCCTCCGCCCCGCCGTCCGGCGTGTCCGGCCCCGTCGCGAGCCGGGCGGCGACCGCCTCCAGCCCGCC
Organism: Streptomyces sp. NRRL S-1813; assembly: GCF_000719605.1. Taxonomy (NCBI): domain Bacteria; kingdom Bacillati; phylum Actinomycetota; class Actinomycetes; order Kitasatosporales; family Streptomycetaceae; genus Streptomyces; species Streptomyces sp. NRRL S-1813. The sequence goes on along the minus strand of NZ_JOHB01000024.1, from coordinate 82,047 downwards.
CTCGCGACGGAGTTCGGCCAGCTCGGCGAGGTTCCAGGCGGCGGCGCCGACCACGCTGAAGCTGCGCGGACCGCGCCGCTGGACCGTACCGCGCACCAGCAGCAGCCAGGAGTGGAAGACCGTGTGCGCACAGGCCGCGTGGCTGTCGTCGAAGAAGGCGCAGTCGACCAGTCCCGTGCTGTCGTCCAGGGTGGTGAAGATGACCCGGCGGCCGGAGCGGATCGGCGGTGTCTGGGTGGCCGCCTTGGCGCCGGCGACCAGCACCGTCTCTCCGTGCCTGGCGCCGCGCAGCAGCCGGGCCGGCAGCGCGCCCAGCTCCGCGAGGAACTCCCGGTGGTCGGCCATCAGATGGCGGGAGGCGTCCATGCCGAGGACGCCCAGCTCGGCGCTGAGCCGTTCGACATCGCTGAGGTCGGGCAGCCCCACCGGCTCGACCAGATCGGCCGGAGCCGTCCGTTCCGCGCCCGCACTGTCGAGGGCCCCGGCCGGCAGCGTCAGCTGGCCACCGGACGTCTGCCGCCCGTGGTGGTGCAGCTCGGCGAGGTACAGCAGCAGATCCCGCCGATTCGCGCCGAAGGCGTCCAACGCGCCCACCCGGGCGAGGCGTTCGGCCACCGGGCGGCTCGGCCTGGCCCGCTGCCACAGGTCCTGGAGCGAGCGGTAGGGCTGCCCGGCCTCGATCCGCCGCGCCTCGGCCTCGCTCATGCCGTGCACATCGCAGAGCGCGAGCCGCAGCCCCCAGAGCGCGCCGGAGCGGGGCCCGCCGCCCCTACCGGAACCGGACACCAGTTCGATCCGGTGAGCGACCGCCGACCGGTTCACGTCCAGCGGCAGCACCGGCACCCCGCGCCGCCGTGCGTCCGCGAGCAGCAGCCGCTTCGGGTACATCCCGGGGTCGTGGGTGAGCAGCCCGGCGTAGAAGGCCGCGGGATGGTGTGCCTTGAGCCAGGCGGACTGGTAGGTGGGCACCGCGAAGGCCACCGCATGCGCCTTGCAGAAGCCGTACGAGCCGAAGGCCTCGACGATCTCCCAGGTGCGCGCGATCACTTCGGACGTATAGCCGCGCCGCTCGGCGCGCTGGGCGAACCAGGCGCGGAGCCTGCCCTGGAGCTCCGGGTGCGACAGCGCGCGCCGCTTCTCGTCCGCCTCGTCCCGTGCGCAGCCCGTCATGATCCGCAGCAGCTCGATGATCTGCTCGTGGAACACCACCACCCCGTAGGTCTCGCGCAGCGGCTCCTCCAGGTCGGGGTGCGGATAACGGACCGGCTTCCGGCCGTGCCGGGCCTCGATGAAGGGCCGCACCATATCGGCGGCGACCGGCCCCGGCCGGAAGAGGGAGATGTCGACGACCAGATCGTGGAAGGTGGCGGGCTGAAGCCTGCCGACCAGGTCGCGCTGGCCCGGCGACTCGATCTGGAAGCAGCCGAGCGTCTCGGTCGAGCGGATCAGGTCGTAGGTCGCATCGTCGCCGGGCGGCACCTGCGCGGGGTCGTCGAGATCGATCCGGCGCCCGGTGGCCCGGCCGACCTCGGCGACCGCATGCGCCATCGCGGACTGCATCCGTACGCCCAGCACATCGAGCTTGAGCAGCCCCAGGTCCTCCACGTCCTCCTTGTCGAACTGGGACATGGCGAAGCCCTCGCCGCTGGTCGGGACGACCGGCGTACGGTCCAGCAGCGTGGCGTCCGAGAGCAGCACCCCGCACGGGTGCATGGCGATCCCGCGCGGCAGCGCGTCCAGCGCCTCGACCAGCGGCCACAGCCGCTCGCCGCCGGCCTCCCGCACCCCGCGCAGCTCCGGCAGCTCGGCCAGCGCCGCCCGCGCGTCCCGGGCGCGGATGTGCGGGAAGGCCTTGGCCAGGCGGTCCACCTGCGCCGGGTCCATGCCCAGGGCGGCACCCACGTCCCGTACGGCGTGCCGTACGCGGTAGGTCTCGGGCATCGAGACCGTGGCGACCCGCTCCACGCCGAAGCGGTCGAAGATCGCGCGGTAGACCTCCAGCCGGCGGGCGGACTCGACGTCGATGTCGATGTCCGGCAGTGCCGCCCGCCGCTCGGACAGGAAGCGCTCCATCAGCAGGCCGTGCTCGACCGGGTCGGCGTGCGCGATGCCGAGGAGGTGGTTGACCAGGGAGCCGGCGCCGGACCCGCGGGCCGCGACCCGGATACCCATCTCCCGTATGTCGTCCACTACTTGAGAGACCGTCAGGAAGTACGAGGGGTAGCCGAGCCGTTCGATCGTGCGCAGTTCGTCGTGCAGCCGGTCCCAGCGCGCGCGGTCGCGGTCGTAGCCGCGCAGCACCATCCCGGCGGCGCAGCGCGAGCGCAGCACCCGGGCGGCGGTGCGGTGGCCCGCGCCGACCAGCCGCGGCTCGGGGAAGTGGACACGGCCGAGCCCGATGTCGTCCTGCGGGTCGACCAGGCACGCGCCGGCGGTCTCCTCGGTCATGGCGAGCAGCCGGTGGGCCAGGTCGCGCCGGAATCCGGCCGCCTCGGCGATCCGCTCGGCGGTGTGGCTCATCGTGGCGGCGTCCTTGAGCCAGCGCTCGCCGCTGTCCCAGGCCTCGGGCCGGCTCCGGTCCACCGGCACCAGACGGCGGGCGGAATCCAGGACGTCGGCGACCGGGCCCTGACCGGGGTCGGCATAGCGGACCGCGTTGGTCAGGACGGCGCGGACGCCCTGGTCGACGGCGAAGCCGAGGGTGCGGGCGGCCAGCCGCGGGGAGCCGGGGCCGCTGCCGGGCCGCCCGTGGTCGACGACCTCCAGGCGCAGCGCCTCGCCGTACAGCTCGCGCCAGGGGGCGAGGAGCCGGGCGGCGCGGTCCGGGCGGCCGGCGGCCAGCGCCCGGCCGACCTCGGAGTCCGGTCCGAGCAGCACGGTCAGTCCGTCCGTGACGGATTCCAGGGAGCTCCACGGGAGGACGGGCTGCTCGGCCCGGCCTGCGTGGGCGGCCGAGACCAGCCGGCACAGGGCGGCCCAGCCGGCCGCTCCGTCGCGGGCCAGGAAGACGGCGCGGGCGGCGGACTCGTCGAGGAAGGCGCCGCCGCGCACCGGGGTACGCCGCCGCGCGGTGGCCGTGCCGGTGACGGGCACCGACTCGTGTTCCGCCACGGCGAGTTCGGTGCCGAACAGCGGGCGGACACCGGCCTCGGCGGCGGCCTTGGCGAAGCGTACGGCCCCGGAGAGCCCGTCCCGGTCGGTCAGTGCGAGGGCGTCCATCCCGCGTTCGGCGGCGCGCTCGGCGAGCCGCTCCGGATGGGAGGCGCCGTAGCGCAGGGAGAACCCCGAAGCGGTGTGCAGATGCGTGAACCCGGGCATCCGCACCTCCTGCGCCTCATCCGCCCCCCAGCTGACCTTGTGTCTCTCGTTCCTCCCCTCCACCATAACCCGGCCATCGAACATTCGTACGAACGCCTGCCGAGGGGTGCCCCCGCCCGTCCGCCGATCAGCCCCACCCGATCTGCACACCCCCACCACCGACCTGAAAATGGCGGAGCAAAAGCACCGACAGCACCGGACCGGCAGCCGGAAGTGCGGCGAGGAGCGACCCATGGCCACGACGGACGACGGCGCCCGCACCACCTTCCTCAGGGAGGTGAAGAGCGCGGTGACGCCCCATGCCTCGCTGCTGGTGCTCGGCGTGCTGGGGCTGATGATCGCGTTCATCACGTCGTACACCGGCGCCTTCCACCACCCCAAGCCGGCCGATGTGCCGTTCGGCGTCGTCGCCCCCGCGCAGGTCAGCGGGCAGCTGGTGGGCAAACTGGACCGGCTGTCCGGCTCCCCCCTGGACCCCCGCGCGGTGCCCTCCGAGCGGGCCGCGCGACAGCAGCTCGCGGACCGGACGATCGACGGCGCGCTGATCGTCGGCCCGCGCGGCCGCCCCGACCGGCTGCTGGTGGCCGGCGGTGGCGGCGCCTCCCTGTCCCAGGCGGTCGAACTGGTCGTCCGCGCGGCGGAGAAAGCCGAGCACCGCACCGTCCGCACGGTGGATGTGACCCCGGCGGCCCGGGGCGACAGCCGCAGCCTGTCGTCCTTCTACCTGGTCGTCGGCTGGTGCGTCGGCGGCTATCTGTGCGCCGCGATCCTCGCGATCAGCGCCGGGGCGCGGCCCTCCAACGGACACCGGGCGGTCATCCGGCTGGCCGCGCTCGCCCTGTACGCGATCGTCGCCGGACTGGCCGGCGCGATCATCGTCGGACCGGTGCTCGGCGCCCTGCCCGGCACCTTCTTCGGGCTGTGGGGGCTGGGCGCCCTGATCGTGTTCGCGGTGGGCGCCACCACCCTGGCCTGCCAGGCCCTGCTGGGCATCATCGGCATCGGCCTGGCCATCCTGCTGATCGTCATCCTCGGCAACCCGAGCGCGGGCGGCGCCTACCCCTACCCGCTGCTGCCCCCGTTCTGGCGTGCCATCGGCCCCGCCCTCCCCCCGGGGGCGGGCACCTGGGCCGCGCGCTCCCTCGCCTACTTCCACGGCCGCGCGGTCACCGGCCCGCTCCTGGTGCTGTCGGCCTGGGCGGTGGGCGGCACCTTGATCACCCTGGCACTGTCGATCTTCCGCAAGAAGGGCGAGACCCCCTCATGACCCTCTCCGCCAACCGGCTGTCCGACCCCGCGGTACGTGCCCTGGTCACGGCCCTCAACAGCAACGACGAGCAGGCGTTCTTCGCCGCCCTCACCCCTGACGCCACCATGTCCGACGACGGGTCCGACCGGGATCTGCGCGAGTGGTGCGAGCGGGAGATCTTCACCACCCGCGGACACATGGATGTGCAGTCCGAGTCCCACCAGGGACTGTCCCTCGTGGCGGACTACCGCAACGACACCTGGAGCGAGATGCGCACGCGCTGGCGGTTCACGGTGGCGGACGGAAAGGTCAGCCGGTTCGAAACGGGGCAGGCTTGAGGTCGGGGGGCGTAGGGGGCCCGGCGCCCGATAGGACGTGGGGGCCTCGGTACGGGAGGGGCGCGGCGCCTCGCTTTTAGGGGCACCGCTGAAGGAGCCGGCGTCGAGATAGCGGTACTCAGGCGGAGTGGCCGTCTCCAGGGACACGAGACGCGCGAAGCGAGCCCGCGACTTGGACGGCAGAAGGAACCCGATCTGCTTTGTGCGACGGTCCATCATGACCGGGCCGAGCGGCATTTCGCGGCGTACCAACTGGTCGAAGGTCTCCATGCCCAACCGCTGGCTCATGACCACCACATCGAAGAGGCGCCCGGCCGGCAGCACGTACGGGCGCCTGGGGTCATCCGCCCAATGAGCCCGGCACATCACTGGATCGTCAGCGACAGCGGACAGCCACTGAATGCCTCGCCTCGTCATCCTCTGCACGTCATCCCACCTCGGTCGGCAACTGCGGCGGCTCGTCTGCCGCGGTGCAACCAGACTCCTGCGTGAGGCTCTGAGCTGGGCAGATGACGAGAGGTGACGGGGGATGACGAGCATTGCACGATCGCGTCATCCCCCATCAGGGTCCGAACCGCGGGCAATCCGCCGGAGTCGACACGCGACGCGTGTCAGTTCCCTAGATTCAGGAGCAGGAGCGGGCATCGCCCACATCGTCCGGGGAGGCGATCACCACGAAATCGACGCCGATGTCGTTCGGGCCTCTCCTGCTGCGTGCCCGGAAGAGCCGCGGTTGGAGTCAGGCCCGGCTGGTCCATGAAATACGCCAAGTCGCCACTCGTCATGGCCAGTCGCTCCCAGCCGATGCGAGCGTGAAACGGCGCATCGCCAGTTGGGAGAACGGCCACAGTGCCCCGGATGAGTTCTACGGCCCGGTGGTGTGCGAAACCCTGGGGATGTGCTCCGCTGAACTGGGACTGGGCCACCTAACCGGCCAGGATTCCGTTTTCCTGGACGCCGGCTACCCCGCCAGTCCCGACGCTGCCATTGCGAGCGTGGACCGCCTCTGGCGGGCGGACCTCAACGGCTATGCTCCCCTGCTTCAGGCCCAGGCATCCGAGCCCGCATGGAGTGAAGCGTCGTTACGGTGGCTTGTTGCTCCGGAGGCAGCATTCCCCAAGACGATGGGTGATCGAGGGCCGCGTGTGGGCCTCGCCGACGTCGCGGTGATCAAGTCGACCTGCGACATGTTCGCCCAGCTCGATGACCAATTCGGCGGAGACCATGCTCGACACTCCGTGATCCAGTACCTCAGCCGGGACGTAGCGCCTCTACTCTCCGGCCGGTACACCGAGTTTGTGGGGCGCGTCCTGTTTTCAACCGTCGCCGAAGCCACCCTGCTGGCAGGTTGGATGACATACGACGCATGCCGCCACGGACTTGCGCAGCGGTACTTTCTCCAGGCGCTCAGGCTCGCTCAGGACGGCAATGACCGGCGCCTGGCCGGGAGCATCCTGTCCGCGATGAGCCACCAGGCCACGTTCCTGGGCCAGTTCACCCACGCTGCCACTCTCGCTCGCGCGGCCCTGATGGGTGTCTCCGCTGTTGCCACTCCGACCCTGCGAGCGCAGTTCCACGCGATGGAGGCTCGGGCGCTGGCACGCACAGGTGACCGGCACGCGTGCGAAAGTGCGCTCGCCGCAGCCGCCGAGGCGCTGGAGAGCTGCAACACGGACGACGAGCCCGAGTGGATCACCTACTTCGACGCTGCCGAACTGGCAGCGGAAGCCGCCCACTGTTTCCGTGACGTGCGCAGCGCTCGTCAGGCCGTCTCCCACGCGGAAAGCGCAATGAGCGGCAGCCACGTCCGCAGCGACTTCTTCGCCACCATGGTCCTGGCCGACGCCCACCTCCACGCCGGCGACGCCGAGGAAGGTTGCAACGTCGCCCTGGACGCCCTTGATCTCGGGGAACAGCTCAGGTCCGCGCGATGCGTCGCCTACCTTGCCGAGTTCCGCCAACACCTCGCGGTGTGGGGGCCTACCGCCGCCGTCCGCGAGTTCCACGAGCAGGCCGCGGAACACCGTTTGTGGATCGCAAGCGGGCAAGCGCTGACGACTTCGTAGCCGTCAGGTCAGAAGGGGCTCCAGTCCCGGCGGCTGCCCCCGGTACGGAGCGCATGCATCCGGCGGCCGAACTCGGTAGCAGACTTCTCGCTGCTTCCGGCTTGCTGGCCCATCCACAGCACCATCATCAGCTCACGGATGTCGGCCAGCACCGAGTAGCCGGGCCAGTTCATGATGTCGAATCCGTAGTGGTGGACGAAGCCTTCGTACTCACTCCGGCCATGCCAGCAGAAACGGTCGTAGTAGATCGCTGTAAGGATCAGGTCCCACTCCCGCGGTGCCAGGCAGAAGCCGTCCAGGTCGATCATGATGGCCTGGCCGCTGCGGTCCCGCAGCACGTTGCCGATGTTGGCGTCGCCGTGAATCACTCCGTACGGCAGCACGAAGTCAAGCCGGTCGTACTCCTTGCCCAGTCGCCGAGCCCGCTGCTCCAGGAACACCGCGTCGTTCGCCGAGACGCCATCGAGTGCCTCGAACGAGGACCACACCTTGGCGAATGGATCGAAGTACGGCAGACGCAACGACTCCGGCTCCTCAAGCCAATGCAGCCGCCGCAGCAGGCCTGCCAGCTCGGTCACCGTCGCGTACTCCTCGCGATCCTGGGCACTCTCCCAGAACGTGACGACTCTGCCGCCGGCCGACAGCGGCTGACGCACATCGGGCAGCGCTCTCGTTGCCGGGTAGTCCTGCGACTCAAGCCAGCGGGCCACCTTGACAGCCCGCTCCATCTCGGTTGCCGCATCGAGATCACGCGCGATGCGAACGATCACTGGAGCAGCCGACAGCCGGTACACCGCGTTCGAGCCGAGCCGCAGCAGTTCCGCCCCGGTCGCGTCAATCCGGGCCTCTGCACATGCTTCGCGGAGCACGGCCTCCACGCCCTCCGCTGTGAACTCCCGGAGTGTGTCTGGACTCTTGCCGGGGTCCGAGATCATGCGATCGACCGTACCGGGCCGTGCCAGATCCGTGCCAGATGGCAGGGGCACGGGCGGACAACGGCGGGCGGCCGGCGTGGTGATGTTGCAGGCTGGGCCCAGCTCAGGTCAGCGCCGTGGTCACCGGAGCACCCTCCTAGAGCGGGTGTCGCAGGTCCGCATCCTGCCGGGGCACCAGTTCAGAAGGGTCTGACACCAACGGCGAAGGTCACTCACGGCCGGGGCGGCTCTTGAGCAGCCTGTCCATGTGGCTGATTCCGCGCTCCCGCACGTCACCGGAGTCGATCTGCGAGACTGGGAGAAACATGCCAGCGCAAGCAGCGGTTGACATCGCCTTCAGGCTGGCCGGTTAACCGGGCGAACCGGAGCGCATGACGGCCGGATCTCACCATCACGTGGGAGGCATCCGATGCCCTTCATCGACATCAAGGTGATCGCAGGGGTATTCACCCCCGAAGAGAAGCAGAAGATGGTCGAAGATGTCTCCGAGGCGTTGATCGCCATCGAAGGTGAGGCACTGCGACCGGTGACGCATGTGGTGGTCACCGAGACGCCCAGTGGCGAGTGGGCAATCGGCGGTAAGGCCGTGACAGCCGAAGACGTTCAGGCCAAGAGGGCCGGCTAGGGCCTGTCGTTTGGATCAGGCTGGGTGACCAGCTCGGGCACGCAGAGCGCGATGTCGTCGATGCGGTGACGGAGCTGTCCGACGGGGAGTGCGGCCGGCTCACATATGCGTTCCGCCGTCGATCCGGATCTCCGTGCCGGTGATGAACGCACCGTCCTGCGAGGCGAGCATCGCGATGACCCCCGCGACCGTCTCCGGGCTCGCGAAACCCTCACCGATCGCCGGGACGAGCTTGCTGAACAGGCTCATATCGGCGTCGTCGGGCAGCCCCGGCACACCGCCGCTGGTCATGCCGCTGGCGATGGAGCCCGGCGCCACGCACACCGCGCGCAGCCCCTGCTTGCCGTACTCGCTCGCGATGGCATGCGTCATGGACTGGATGCCGCCCTTGCTCGCCGCGTACGCCGACATGTACGGGTGCGCGAACGAGGCGGAGGTGGAGCTGAAGTTGACCACGACCGGCGCCCGGCCCCCCAGGAGCGCGGGCAGCGACTCACGGATCATCAGGAACGTGCCGGTCAGGTTGATCGAGATGATCTCGTTGAAGTCGTCCAGGCCGGTCTCGTGGGTGTGCGAGGCGCGCAGGATCCCGGCCGCGTTGACCAGGACGTCCAGACCGCCGAGACCGGCCACCGCGGCGGCGACGGCGGTGCGGACCGCCGTCTCGTCGGCTATGTCCAGCACCGTGGTCTCCAGCCGCCCGGCCGTACCGTCCGCCGCGGCACGGTCCGCGGTGCCCCGCAGACCCGCCGCGTCGATGTCCGCCGCCACCACCCGGCCGCCCTCGGCGAGGATCCGGTGGACGGTGGCCCGGCCGATGCCCGAACCGGCTCCGGTGATCAGGGTGCGGCGGCCGTCAAAGCGGTTCATGGTCCAGCTCCGTCCTTGAGGTACCCCGGCACGATATGCCCAGACGGCACAGTGTGCCAATTTGGCGTGACGTGCCAATACCGGCGTGTTCTTCCGTAAGCTGACGCCATGCCCACCGCGCCCCACCCCGCCCCCCTCCCCCGCCCTTCGCTCACCGAGCGGCGCAAGGCCGGGACTCAGCTGGAGATCGCCCGTACCGCCGCGGCCCTGTTCACGGAGCGCGGCGCCGCCGTCACCGCCGACGACATCGCCCGCGCCTCGGGGGTCGCGCTGCGCACCTTCTACCGCTACTTCCGCACCAAGGAGGACGCAGTGGCACCGCTGCTCGCCGTCGGGGTACAGCAGTGGATCGACGACCTGGCCGCCGCCTCCCCCGGCCCGGACGCGCCCGCCGTACACGAGGTGCTGGAACGCACGGCCCGCCGGTCGCTGACGCCCGCCGACGAACCGGCCGTGGACGCGCTGCGCTGGACCCGTGGGCTGCTGCGGGCCATGCCGGCCGATCCCACGCTGCGCGCGGTCTGGCACCGGGTCCACCACGAGGCCGAGGAGGCACTGGTGCCGGTCCTGGCGCGGCTGACCGGCGCGGGACCACTGGAGGCACGGCTGGCCGCGGCCGCCGCGAACACCGCGATGAGGGTCGCGGTGGAGGAGTGGGCGGCGGGCGGCGGGGCGCCGGACGGGCCGCAGGGGCCCGCCGCGCTGGTGACGAGGTGCATGCGGATGCTGACGGCCGGGCTCCTGCCGCGGGGCGGGGCGGACGGCCACGAGGAGTGAGAGGCTCCGGCGGGACAGCGGGCGCCGGGCTCACAAACGGGCAAACCCGTGCCCGCGAGCCGGCAGATCCGGGCCCGCAGGACAGCCGGACCCGGGCGGGGTAAGGCGAGCAACGGGTGGCCGGTTCTTACCTCGTCGGAGACGCCGGGCAGCACGGAGGGACCCTCCGGCCCCTCTCTTCAGCCAATCGCCGGAGATCGAAACCCGCCCGAACGGCCGGTCGGCGGCCGGATTTCTTCGTTCCGGGTCCGGGCGGCCCTTGCCAGGAGCATGACCGGAGCGACATCCGCGCTGGCCGCACACCCCGCTTCACCCTGCCGTCGCGCACGCCCTCCGGCTCGTTCGCGCCATTACTCTCAGCTTTCACCCAATGACTCAAAGCGATCGCCTTGTGCCCACTCAGGATGCTTTCGGGATGCGGTTGGGCCAGACTCCCGACCGGTATCTGCACCTTCGAGCAAGGGAGTGTTCGTCATGCGGTACATCACTGGGGCGGTCGCGCTCGGCGCGGCACTGGTCCTGGGCACGCTGGCCACCACCGCACAGGCCGCCGCACCGGCGCAGCCGACGCGGACCGGCGGCCTGTACGCCCCGACGGAACTGGTGCTGACGGTGGGCCAGGGCGAAAGCCGTGCGACCGCCACGGTGCAGCGCGCCGTGACGCTCAGCTGTATGCCGGGGGCCAGGGGCAGCCACCCGTACGCGAAAGCCGCCTGCACCCAACTGCGTGCGGTGGCCGGTGACTTCAACGCGATAACCGGCGCCACCTCGGACCGGCTGTGCACCAAGGAGTGGAACCCCCTCGTGGTCACCGCCGACGGTGTGTGGCAGGGCAAGCGGGTCTCGTACAGCTACACCTTCGCCAACCCCTGCGCGATGAACAACGACAGCGACGCGGTCTTCAACTTCTGACCGGTCCGGCTTGAGATCCCCGGGCACCGGAGGGCGGTGCCCGGGGATCGTCGCGTGCGGCGGCCACCGGGCCGGTGCCGCCCCCGGACGCCGAGTACGTCCGGGAGCCGGCGCCGTACGCCGAGCGGTGCGGTCCGCCGCGCGGGTCAGCCGATCTCCGCGCCGTAGGCCTTCAGGGCCTCCGGGACCGGCTGGAAGAAGGTTTCGCCGCCCTGGGAGCAGTCGCCGCTGCCACCGGAGGTGAGACCGAGCGCGGTCTCGCCGTCGAAGAGCGCGCCGCCGCTGTCACCGGGCTCGGCGCAGACGTCGGTCTGGATCAGACCCTCGACCGTGCCCTCCTGGTAGTTGACGCTGGCGTTCAGCGCCTTGACGGTGCCGTCGTGCACCTGGGTGGTGCTGCCGCTGCGCTGCACCTTCTCACCGACGGTGGCCTCCGCGGCCTTGGTGATCTTCTGCGTGCTGCCGTTGTACAGGTTCACCTCGCTCGGGTGCGCGGTGTCGCCCGTGTACTTGGCGAGGGAGAAGTCGTCGCCCGGGAACTTGGAGTCCTCGGTGGTCGCGATCGCCGAGCCGCCCTGCTTGTCGGACCAGCTCTTGATGTCGTTGCCGCAGTGGCCGGCCGTCAGGAAGTACGGCTGGCCGTCCTTGACGACGTTGAAGCCGAGCGAGCAGCGGGCGCCGCTCCCCCAGATCGCGTCGCCGCCACCGATGAAGGGTTTGAACGCGCCCTTGCTGTGGCGCACCTCGACCTTGTCGCCGAGGGTCTTGGCGACCTTGGTGAGCCGGTCCAGCTTGGTGCCCTTGACCGTACGGTCGGCGGTGACCACGACCTTGTTGCTCTGCGGGTCGATGCCCCAGGACGTACCGGGGATGGTCGCCTTCGACTTCAGCGTCTGCCGGGCCGAGTCCAGCTGGGCAAAGGTATGGGCGACAAGTCTGGCTTCCGCCCCCTTTGCCCGTACGGCGCGGGCCGCTGCCTTGTTCACGACGTTGACCACCAGCTTCTTGGCCTTGGCGTCGTAGAAGGCACCGGCGGTGTCCGTCTTGAGGTGGGAGGCGAGGGTGGTCGCCGCGGCGGACGTCAGCTTGGCGAGCGCGGGGGTGGGCGCGGGGGCCTGGGACGCGTTGGCGTTGGCGAGGGCGACAGTGGCGGTGGCGGCGAGCGCAAGGGCTCCCGCACCTGCGACGATGACGCGCCGGTTGGGTATGCGACGGTGCTTCAAGTCGGAGCCTCCGTGGGGGGAAGAGCCCGGAAACTGTGGGGAGTTGCACGGGCCCGGAGAGTGAGGAGTCGGGGCACGAACGGGTCCGCCCCGACGTCCCGGGGGGGGCGCGTCCATGCCAATGCGCGGAGCAGAGTATTCCCATCCGCCTCACTCGCGCACAAGACCGAGTTCCGGTCCCCCATGCGGGAGTTCACGTTTTCGCCACACGACGGTCACACCCATGTCCGCACACCTCGGTCCCGGGCACGGACATCAGCAGGCACGCGAGGCGCTCGGCGGACGGCAACGTGTGAGGACTATAGCTGGCCGGAAAGCACCGGCCGGGAACCGGCCCCCGCACAGCAGGGATCGCCGTAAGCACCCACACCAACGGGCACTTACGGCGATCAGAGGGATATCAGGGACTTATCGGCGCTCCGCCGCTACGGCAGCTCCTCCGCCTCCGGAAGGTCCTCCAGCTCCGGCGGCAGGGCGCCCTCCTCGACGGCCCCGCGCGAGGCCTCGGGCGCCGGGGCGGCCGGCCGCTGCGCGGCGTCCCGCTCCGCTTCGGCCGCCGCGGTCTGCGCCTGGGCCTGTAGTCCGGAACGCTCCAGGAACCGCAGCAGCTCCACGGGGAAGGGCAGGACGAGGGTGGAGTTCTTCTCGGCGGCCACCGCCACCACGGTCTGCAACAGTCGCAGTTGCAGCGCCGCGGGCTGATCGGACATCGCCGCGGCCGCCTCGGCCAGCTTCTTCGAGGCCTGGAGCTCGGCATCGGCGTTGATCACCCGGGCCCGCCGGTCCCGGGTCGCCTCCGCCTGGCGGGCCATCGACCGCTTCATCGTCTCCGGCAGCGAGACGTCCTTGATCTCCACCCGGTCGACGGTCACCCCCCAGCCGATGGCCGGGCTGTCCATCATCAGCTCCAGGCCCTGGTTGAGCTTCTCCCGGTTCGACAGCAGATCGTCCAGTTCACTCTTGCCGATGATCGACCGGAGCGAGGTCTGCGCCATCTGCGAGACCGCGAAGCGGTAGTCCTCGACCCGGATGACGGCGTCGGCGGCGTCCACGACCTTGAAATAGACGACCGCGTCGACCCGGACGGTCACGTTGTCCCGGGTAATGCCCTCCTGGGCGGGCACCGGCATCGTGACGATCTGCATGTTGACCTTGCGCATCCGGTCGATGCCCGGAACGATCATGGTGAATCCCGGCCCGCGCACCTCGGAGGCCAGCCGGCCCAGCCGGAGCACCACACCGCGTTCGTACTGCTTGACCACGCGCGCCGCGGCCACGAGATACACGGCACCGACGGAGGCCAGCGCCACCCCGGCCGTCACCAGTTCTTCGACCATCACGGCTCCTGACATGTGCCGTACGCCGTCCGAATCACGTCATTTACCATGGTATGCCCGGCCCGGGAAGGCGGTCGAGGCTCGCACCGGGCGCGACCGGGCCCCCGTCCGCCGGCGGACGGGGGCCCTCGTGCTGCCGGAGCCGGGCCCGGCGGTCGGCGCGGATGTCCCTCCGTACGGGCCCCGGCGCGCGCGGGGACCGGTCCGTACGGACGTCAGCCGGCCGGCGTCAGTAGACGCTCACCCCATAGGCGCTCAGCGCCTCGGTGACGGGCTGGAAGAACGTGGTGCCGCCGGACGAGCAGTTGCCGCTGCCGCCCGAGGTGAGGCCGAGCGCCGTGCTCCCGGAGTAGAGCGGGCCGCCGCTGTCGCCGGGCTCGGCGCAGACGGTGGTCTGGATCAGTCCGGAGACGACGTCGCCGCCGCCGTAGTTGACGGTGGCGTTCAGCGCGGTGACCTTGCCGCTGTGGGTGCCGGTGGTGGAGCCGCGGCGGGTGACCGTCTGGCCGACGCTCGGGGTGGCGGCACTGGTGATGTCCTGGCCGCCGACCGTGCCCTCATGGGAGACCGAGCCGGTGTACTTGATGATGCCGTAGTCGTTGCCGGGGAAGCTGGAGCCGACGGTCGGGCCGATGGCGGCACCGGACCCGGTGGTCCACGGCGGGTTGCCGTCGGTGCAGTGACCGGCGGTCAGGGCGTAGTAGGTGCTGCCGCTACGGACGTTGAAGCCCAGCGAGCAGCGCCAGCTGGGGGCGTAGATGGCGTCGCCGCCGGAGATGAACTTGCGGAAGGTGCCCGCGATGCGGTCGATTCGGACCGCGTCGGCATTGCTGCCGGCGGCCCGCTCGATCTTGGCTATCTCGGCCTGGGAGACCGTGCGGTCGGCGGTGACGACCAGGGTGTGGCTCTTGCTGTCGACCCGCCAGGCGGTGCCCGCGACATCCGCCGCGCGTACCGCGTTGCCGACGGCGGTGAGCTGGGTGGCGCTGAACGTCTGTGCGGGGGCGGGGTCCTGGGCGTTGGCGCTCGGGATGGCGATGGCTCCGACGGCCACCAGTCCGGACGCCACGGCGATCAGCCGGGTGCGTCTCGCAACGCCGCTGCGGGGGGTGGTGCGCTCGTTCCTCACTGATTCCTCCGAGGGGGATCGGGGGGCCGCCGGTGGGCAGCCCGTGAGGCGCAGCCGAAGGGCACGCGGGAATCCGCACGTTCATTTTCGGCGTGCCCCTGACAAGCGCTGAGCGGAGTTTCGGGCGCACCACCCCCGCAGCGCAAGAGGGCCACACGAATGTCTTGTGCCGGGTACACGTTCTTCATGGCCTCACCACCCTCAGCACTCCGCCCCGGCAGCCGCGTTGACGGCTGCCGGGGCGGCGCTGACCCCCTCGGTCGGCCCTTGGACGGCTCAGTGGACGATGCGGTTCCGCTCCCCGGCCGGCCGGGCGACGGTCAGGGTGTTCCCGGGCGGCGGGAAGGGACAGCGGAAGCGGCCGTCGAACGCACAGGGCGGCAGCAGGGTGCGGTGGAAGTCGACGGTGACGGTGCCGTCCTCGGCGGCGCCGGTCAGTTGGCAGTCCTGGGCAGGCCGGGCGGGTTGATCCGCGAGGTCTTCAGCTGCTCGCCGGTCAGCCCCCAGCGCGCCAGCACCTTGCCGTAGCGGCCGTTGTCGATGACCTTCCGCAGTGCGGCGGCATAGGCCTTGGCCAGGCCGCTGTCCTTCTTGGTGGTGGTACGCGGCGGTCGGGTTCGGGCCGAAGAAGCCGTCGAGGCGGCCCGATCGGAGCGCGAGGTAGGTGTCGGAGGGCTTGTGGAAGTACTTGATGTCGACCGGTTTGCGGCCGGCCTTCTCGTTCTCCTTGCTCCAGTCGACCAGGATCTTCTCTGGTCGAGCCGGTAGGTCCAGGGCTGCGGCGGCGGCGGTTCAACGGATGACTCTCATGTTCAAAGGACCTTGGAGAGAAAGGACTTGGTGCGCTCATGGTGCGGACGGTCGAGGACCTCGCCGGGCGGGCCCTGTTCGACGATCCGTCCGTCGTCCATGAAGACGACGGTGTCGGCGACCTCACGGGCGAAGCCGATCTCATGGGTGACGACGATCATCGTGGTGCCCTGGTGCGCGAGGTCCTTGATGACGTCGAGGACCTCGCCGACCAGCTCCGGGTCGAGCGCGGAGGTCGGCTCGTCGAAGAGCAGCAGCTTGGGTTCCAGGGCGAGCGCACGGGCGATGGCGACGCGCTGCTGCTGGCCGCCGGAGAGCGTCTTGGGGTAGGCGTCCGCCTTGTCGGCGAGCCCGACCCGGGCGAGCAGCGCCCGCGCGGCCTTGTCGGCGTCCTTCTTCGGCCTACGGAGCGCGGCGACGGGCGCCTCGGTGATGTTCTCCAGCACCGTCAGATGCGGGAAGAGGTGGAAGTTCTGGAAGACGAAGCCGATCTCCGTGCGCTGCCGGAGGATCTCTCGTTCGCGCAGCTCGTAGAGCTTGTTGCCGGCCCTCCGGTAGCCGGCCAGCGCACCGTCCACGCTCACCGAGCCGCTGTCGGCCTTCTCCAGGTGGTTGATGGTGCGCAGCAGGGTGGACTTCCCGGAGCCGGACGGGCCGAGGACGACGGTGACCTCGCCGGTACGGACCTGGAGGTCCACCCCGTTGAGCACCGCGAGCGAGCCGAAGCTCTTGTGGACCGAGCGGATTTCGACCATCGCGCCCTGCGCGCTCATCGGGTGGCTCCCTTGGAGAAGTGGCGTTCGACGTAGTACTGGAGGACGGAGAGCACGGTGGTCAGCAGGGCGTACCCGGCGGTGGCGACCATCAGCCGGGGCACGCCCCTGCCGTTCCGTCCGTAGATGACCTGGACCTGGTGGAAGAGTTCGCCGATCGCCATGACGGAGACGATCGAGGTGCCCTTGAAGAGGGAGATGACCTCGTTGGTGGCGTTCGGCAGGATCGAGCGTGCCGCCTGCGGCAGCACGATGCAAACGCATCTGGACGCACTCCGCGCACCGCAGGCGCGGGCTGGCCCGGCGGGTCCTGGACGCCCTGGAGCGGGAGGCCGCCGGCCGGGGCTGCACCCGCGTCTTCCTGACGACCGGCCCCCGCCGGCCGGAGGCCAAGGGCCGCTGTCTCGCGGCGGGTTACCACCCCCTGTTCGACCTGTCCGCCGCCCCGGAGTCGATCGGCCCGCTGCCGTTCGAAAAGCACCTGGAGATCCCGCAGCCATGAGCCTCACCACCCCCGCACCACCGCCCTGCGCACCGCCGCGGTCCTGGCCGCCGCGGCCCTGGCGCTCACCGCCTGCGGCTCGGGCGACACGTCGGGCGCGGCCGGGGCCGCGGGCCCGTCGGCCGCCGACGACAAGATCCCCACCACGGACGTGGTCTCGGGCGTGCGGAAGGACCCGGCCGCGGCGAAACTGCTCCCCGCGGACGTCCGCGCACGCGACAGCCTCTCCCTCGCCACCAGCGTCGGCACCCCGCCCGGTGCGGCCTATCTGGCCGACGGCAAGACCCTGGCCGGCCAGGACATCGACTTCGCGGACGCCGTCGGCAAGGTCCTCGGCCTGAAGATCGACCGCGAGGTGGCGAGCTTCGAGGCGATCCTGCCGGCCCTCGGCAGCGGCAAATACGACGTGGGCACCGGCAACTTCGGCGTCACCGACGAGCGACGCAAGGCCATCGACTTCGTGACGTACATCAACGACGGCCAGGGCTTCGCGGTCCGCAAGGACAGCCCGCTGAAGAAGGTCGGCTCGCTGCGGCAGCTGTGCGGGCTGACGGTGGCCACCAGGGCGGGCACCACCTTCGAGGCGACGCTGGAGGAGAACCGGCAGCGGTGCACCGAGGCCGGCAAGAAGCCGTACGACGTCAAGACCTATGCCGAACAGGGCGCCCTGTGGATCTCGCTCCAGCAGGGCCGCACCGATGTGGTGATGAGCACCATCAACGGGCTGCGCTACGCCGTGCGGCAGCAGCCGGGCCTGCGGTTCCTCAATGAGTTCAAGCGGCTGGACGTCGGCTTCGCGTTCAAGAAGGGCACCCCGCTGGCGCCCGCCGTCCAGGCCGCGGTCAACCACCTGAAGAAGGACGGCACCTACGACCGGATCCTGAAGAAGTGGGGCACCGGCCCCTCGGCCCTCACGACCTCGCGGATCAGCCCGCCGGAGATCCGCTGCCCCGGGGCCGTCAGGCGGTGGGGCATGTGCGCTGGTCCCGCGCACGAACCTACCCGCCGGTCCGGTCCGCCTTCCGCTGACCGCTTGCCGTCAACGGAAGGTCAGGTACCGACCGTGAGGTTCTTCATACTGTCAGTTTCCTTACGGGGCGCGTAAGGTGATGACGCGCCACCCTCTTTGCACCAGATGTGTCACGAACCCCCCGTGCGGCGGCTATCCACTTGGCACACTGTCGGCCTGATGGACGACGATAGGGGTACACACACAGACACCGCGGGTGAGAGGAGGCGTCAATGGGATCGGTGCGCAAGGCGAGCGCCTGGCTTGGCCTCGTCGACGACAGTGATGACGAGCGCTACTACGACGACGACTACGCCGAGGGACCCGATGCCGGCGACTCGGGCAACAGCCCCTGGGTCACCGACCCCCGGGTCCTGGTGGCCGACGAGGTCGCCCAGGACCAGGGCACCCGCATCGCCACGGTCACTCCGGAGAGCTTCCGGGACGCCCGCGGCATCGGCGAGCTCTTCCGGGACGGCGTCCCGGTGATCGTCAACCTGACGTCCATGGAGTCCGCCGACGCCAAGCGGGTCGTGGACTTCGCGGCCGGTCTGACGTTCGGTCTGCGCGGTTCGATCGAGCGCGTCGCCACCCGGGTGTTCCTGCTGACCCCCGCCGACTACAAGGTCGTCAGCGGCGAGGCCCGCGCCCACCGCAACGGCGGCTTCTTCAACCAGAGTTGAGCGCGACCCGCGTGTTCCCGGCCGGGGGCCCCAGGGCCCGCCCCGGCAGCCACCGGTGTGCGGGCCCCCGGACAGTGCGGCGACCGGCGTCAGCGGGCGAGGCCGCTCACCGGAAGGCGTCGAGACCGGTGAGCGCCTTGCCCAGCACCAGCTGGTGCATCTCGACGGTGCCCTCGTAGGTGAGCACCGATTCCAGGTTGGTCGCATGCCGCATGACGGGGTACTCCAGCGAGATCCCGTTGGCGCCGAGGATCGTCCGGGCCGTACGGCAGATCTCGATCGCCTCCCGTACGTTGTTCAGCTTGCCGAAGCTGATCTGCTCGGGGCGCAGCCGCCCCGCGTCCATCCGCCGCCCCAGATGGTGGGCCAGCAGGATCCCCTTGTGCAGTTCGACGGCCATGTCGGCGAGCTTGGCCTGGGTGAGCTGGAAGCCGCCGATGGGCTTGCCGAACTGCTCCCGCGTCTTCGCGTAGTCCAGCGCCGCCTCGAAGCTGGCGCGGGCGGCCCCCATGGAGCCCCAGACGATGCCGTAGCGGGCGTGGCTGAGACAGCCGAGCGGGCCGCGCAGTCCGGTGACCTCGGGGAGCACCGCGTCGGCCGGCAGCCGTACCTCGTCCATGACGAGTTCGCTGGTCACCGAGGCCCGCAGGGACCACTTGTGCTTGATCTCGGGAGCCGAGAACCCCGGGGTGCCGGTGGGGACCACGAACCCGCGGATGCCGTCGTCGGTACGGGCCCAGACCACCGCGACCCCGGCCACCGAGCCATTGGTGATCCACATCTTGCGCCCGTTGAGCACCCAGTCTCCCCCGCCGTCGCGCTTGGCGTAGGTCCGCATCGCGGCGGGGTCGGAGCCGACGTCCGGCTCGGTCAGACCGAAGCAGCCGATGGTCTCGCCGGCCGCCATCCCCGGCAGCCACTGCTGCTTCTGCTCCTCGGAGCCGAAGCGCCAGATCGCGTACATGGCGAGCGAGCCCTGGACGGAGACCAGGGAGCGGATGCCGGAGTCGGCGGCCTCCAGCTCCAGACAGGCCAGCCCGTACTGGACGGCGGAGGCACCCGCGCAGCCGTAGCCGGTCAGGGACATCCCGAGCGCGCCGAGGGAGCCCAGCTCGCGGGCGAGCTCACGGATGCCGGGCAGTTCGCCGCGCTCGTACCAGTCGGCGATCTGCGGCAGGACACGGTCGGCGGCCCAGCTGCGGACGGTGTCCCGGACGGCACGGTCCTCGTCGGTCAGCAGGTCGTCGAGGCCCAGGGGGTCGCTGGGGTCGAACGAGGGCGGCTTTGCGGACATGGCGGGGCCTCCGGCGGGTTCAGCGCGAAAAACTAGCAGTGGTAGTTATTTCGCTTCCGACGGTACGGCCCGCGGTGCCGCGCGGCAAGAGTCACCGCCGCGCGGCGGGCCGGGGACACACAAGAAGGAGAAACCCCGGGTCAGCGGCCGGAGCTCGCCGGGGCGGGCTCGCCGCTGCCACGGCCGGCGCCGGCTGGGTGGTCGCCCGGAGCAGGCTCCCCGTCGGCCTCCGCCCGCTCCGTGGAGTCCGCCGCCCGGCGCGGCAGCCGCAGCGCGATCCCCGCGCCGACCAGCAGCAGCACGGCGCTGGCGACGAGGGTGATGTGCAGCCCGCGGACGAAGGACTCCCGGGCCGTCTCGCGCAGCGCGGCCTTGGCCCCCTCGCCCAGACCGGCGGCCACCTTGTAGGCCTCGCCGAGGGAGTGCGCGGCCGAGGCGGAGACCCGCTTGGAGACACCGTCGACATGCGCCAGGCCCGGGGCGTAGGCGGCGTTCATGACGCTGCCGAGCAGGGCCACACCGATACCGGCCCCGAGCTGGTAGGAGGTCTCCCCGATCGCGGCGGCGCCGCCCGACTGCTCGGCAGGCGCCTCGCTGAGCATCGACTCGTACGACCCGAACAGCGTGGACTGGAAGCCGAAGCCGAGCAGCACGAAGCCCAACGACAGCAGCCAGGGGCGGTCCTGGCTGCTCATCGCGGTCAGACAGAGCACCGCGACGGCGGTCAGCACGAAGCCGAGCGAGACCATCGCGCGCGGGCCGAGCGCCTGGAGCATCTTCGAGCCGGTCAGCCCGGCCGCCATCGCGGCGAAGACCAGCGGCAGCATCCGCAGCCCGGTCTCCAGCGGGCTCAGCCCGAGGACGAGCTGGAGGTACTGGACGGCGATCAGCTGGAGGCCCACCAGAGCGAGCATGGCCAGCACGATGCAGGTGACGGAGGTGCCGAAGGCGGGCCGGGCGAACAGCCGCACATCGATCAGCGGGTGTTCGCGCCGACGCTGCCGGCGTACGAAGAGGACCAGCAGCAGGATGCCGAGGACGATGGGCAGGAGCGTGGTCAGGCCCACCACGGCCTCGCCGCTGCCGATCCGCTTGACGCCGAGGACGATGCCCAGCACACCGAGCGCCGCGACGATCGCGCCGATCACGTCCCAGGGGCCGTTGCGCTCGCCGCGCGACTCCGGCAGCAGCCATCGGCCTATCAGCAGCATCGCGGCCATCATCGGGATATTGATGAGGAAGACCGACCCCCACCAGAAGTTCTCGACGAGGAAGCCGCCGAGGACCGGACCGACCGCGGCGCCGACCGCGGCCACCGCGCTCCACACACCGATGGCGACCGCGCGCTCGCGCCGGTCGGGGAAGACCTGCCGCAGGATCGACAGCGTCGCCGGCATGATCATGGCGCCGCCGATGCCGAGCAGGGCGCGGGCCACCATGAGGATCTGCGGGTTGGGCGCGAGCGCGGCGGCGGCCGAGGCCAGCCCGAAGAGGCCGTAGCCGAGAAGGAGGATGCGCCGGCGGCCCACACGGTCGCCGAGGGTGCCGAAGAGGATCAGCAGCGATGCCGCGATCAGCGGGTAGACGTCGACGATCCAGAGCAGCTCCACCGGGCCCGGCCGCAGATCTTCGGTGACGGAGGGCACGGCGACGTAGAGGATCGTGGTGTCCAGCGCGACGAAGAGCAGGCTGACGCAGAGCACGATCAGCACGGTCCAGCGATTCGCACCGCCGCCTGTGAGCCGGGGTCCACCAGCCGTCCGTCCACTGCCGGACGCGGTCGTCCCGGACATGCAGCACCTCCAGTCATGCTCTCGCGGCCACGGATCAGGGCGCGAAAACGCCCCGGGAAGAACCGGCGGCACAAGCGAGTAGGGACGTCAGACTACGCGAGTCCCCCAGGGTGCCGCGTGGCTCACCTCACGATGAGACGCGCATCGCAGCACTGTGCGTTCCCCACCGCCGTCACCGATCGTTCCTCGGCCACCTGGATAATCGTCCCGATGAACGATCTTGCCTCCGCCGGCGTTCCCGGCCGGCCGTTGTGCGACGCGCCCGCCGTACGGGCCGCGTTGCGCGCGGCCGCGCCCGCGCTGGCGGCCTTCGCGGCGATCCGGCTGCTGGGGCTCGTCGTCCTCGCGGTCTGGTCCACGGTCAACGGCAAGGACTGGCACACGCTGCTGACCGCCCGCTGGGATGCGGTCTGGTACACCCGGGTCGCCGAGCAGGGCTACGGCTACACCGTCCAGCTGCCCAACGGCGATGTGCACTCCAACCTGGCCTTCTTCCCGCTGCTGCCGTGGCTGGAGCGGGCACTGTCGGCCCTTTCGCCGCTGTCGCCGGCCGACGCGGGGATGGTGGTGGCCTGGCTGACGTCGCTGGCCGCGGCCTGGGCGCTGTACGCGACCGGTGAGCGGCTGCACGGGCCGCGGGCCGGAATCGCCCTGGCCGCGCTGTGGGCCGCGCTGCCGGTCGGGATCGTGCAGTCGATGGCGTACTCGGAGTCGCTGTTCACCGCGCTCGCGGCCTGGGGTGTGTACGCCGTGCTGACCGGGCGGTGGATGTGGGCGGGGGTGCTGGCCTCGCTGGCCGGGCTGACCCGGCCGGTGGGTGCCGCGGTGGTCGCGGCCGTCTGGCTGACCGCGGCCGCGGCGCTGTGGCGGCAGCGGGCCGACGGCGTACGGCTGCGCGCGGCGCTGCGGGCCCAACCGGGCATGCTGCCCGGCGTGCTGCTGGCACCGCTCGGCTGGTGCGGCTTCTTCCTGTGGGTGGGGGCGCGGCAGGGCTCGTTCACCGGCTATCTCGACGTCCAGGGGGGCTGGGGCAACGGCTTCGACGGGGGCATCGCCTTCGCTGCCTTCATCTGGCACCAGCTCTCGGGGCCCACGTTCGCGGCCGGACTCGGGCTGCTCGTCGGCGTCGCGCTGGTGATCTGGCTGTACCTGCACGGCGTACGGCAGGGCCAGCCGCTGCCGCTGGCGGTCTACGGCGGGACGGTGCTGCTGCTCGCACTGACCGCCAAGGGCTACTTCGGGTCCAAGCCGCGGCTGATGCTGCCGGCCTACCCGCTGCTGCTGCCGCCGGCGGTCGCGCTCGCCCGAGCGCGGCCGGTACGGGCCTTGCTGGTCATCGGCCTGGTGACGGCGGGCTCCGCGGCGTACGGGGCGTTCTGGCTGAACGGGTCGGGGCCGCCGTGACCCGAAGCCCCGCGTGACCGAATGATCCCGTTCCGTCACCACCCCTCCCGGGAAACTTCGCGCCACCCCCGAGCAAAGGGCCGATAAACTCTGCCGGGGAAAAGCAGATAAGGCGCTCGGGGGCACGACACGCGGATCCCCGGGAGCTCATTGGGAATCGCCGGGAATTCGCTTCCAAATCCCCGCGCCGAAGCCTCGATTGAGACACATTCCACATCACATCGTCATTACAAAGCGCACAGTTTGACCAAGCACCTACATCACACGCGGTAACGTCGATTGAGTGCGTACCGATGACAAGCTCGACCAGATGGAGGAGCAGCGCCCGACCGATCGCGTCCGACCGCCCCGTATGACCCGGACCCGCCTGTGGCTGTTCTGGGGAACCATGGCGGTGTACCTCGCGATCGTGGCCGGGGTGCTGGCCACTTCATGGCTGGTCACGTTCGACTGGCAAGTCATGTTCTTCAGGCCCTACAAGCAATGGCCTGAGATCCATGCCTTCCTCGACTACTTCGTTGTACTGGGGCAGCGCGGACCGACCGCGGTGGCGGTGGCGGCGTGGCTGGGCTGGCGCTGCTGGCGCCAGCGCAACCTCCACCCGCTGCTGGTGCTCGGCGCCTCGCTGCTGCTGCTGAACATCACCGTGGGCGCCGCCAAGCTCGGCATGGGCCGGCTCGGCCCGCACTACGCGACCGTGGTCGGCGCCAACGAGATGGGACTCGGCGGCGACATATTCCCCTCGGGTCACACCGCGAACGCCGTGGTGACCTGGGGTGTGCTGGCCTACCTGGCGACCACCTCGCTGCGCCGCCGCTCGCTGTCGGTGATCGCCGCGCTGGGCGCGCTGGGCGTCGGCATGACCACCGTCTACCTCGGCACCCACTGGGTCAGCGATGTGCTGCTCGGCTGGGCCGCGGGGCTGCTGGTGCTGCTGGCGATGCCGTGGCTGGAGCCCGGGATCACCTGGTTCGAGGACCGCCTCATGGGCGTGCTGCTGCGTCTGTGGCTGCGACTGCGCCCCGATTCGCTGCGCGGCCCGCTGCCGGTCGGCTCGCTGGCCCCGGGGGTGTCCCGGCAGCGCATCGCCTCCGACGGCGAGGTGCTCGTCCGCGAGACGATCTCCGCCGGCACGGGCGGCCGGTCCGCCCACACCCCGGACGGCTGGCCGCACCACGCGCCACGCCCGTACACCATCCGCTCGGAGCGCGCTCCGGTCACCCCGGCGGGCAGCCGGCGACCGCCGCACGCGGACCGCGTCCCGCGCACCACGCCGCTGAGCCCGACTACCGGGCGCGGCCGCAACGGGAGCGGCTGACCGCCCCACGAGCCGCGGGGCCGGTACGCACACCCCCACCCCGCAGCGACGGCCCTGGCCGCTCCCCACGGAGCGGCCAGGGCCTTCGTCGTATGTGCGGCGCCAGGGCGTGTCTTTCGGATCGCGAGCCCGGCCTGATCCAAACGACAGGCCCTAGCCCTGCCAGGTGCGGTGCACCGTGCCGTCCTTGACCTCGAAGTTGAGCCGGCCGGCCAGGAACTCCATGGTGATGATCGCGCCCGGGGGCAGCGAGCGGACGGTGGTCCAGCCACGTGCCCTGGCCTGCTCTTCGGCGTCCTGCCGAGCGAGGCCGACATACGCCTCCATGTCGTCCTGAGGGTTATCGGGAAGGTTCGGTACGTCAGCCATGACAGCCACCGTAGGCGCCCGCGACGGCCCATGGAAGGCCGGGCCGTCGCACGCCTCGGTGACTTTCCGGTCCGACATTGGTCACACTTGTGTCACAGCACACGTTCGTACGTTTGCCGGAACTTCCGTCACCCTTACGCGCCGTGTGATGGCGCAACCGGGTGGAAAATTAAACAGCCGAAATTCCACCTTGCTCGAATGTGAAACGGGCGCGGTCACTCGGCACAGCGCAGCACGACGTCCGAAAACAATCCCCCGGCGGCGTCGGATTCCCTTTACCCGACGCCCTTTATCGGCCGTCCCGAAATTGCCCGACGACACACACTCCGCACACATTTCCCGCACATCGCCCCGCTTGCCGGTCCCGTACCCTCCCGGCCCATCCGTACGCCCGCCCAACGGCCCACCCGATCCCACCGGAACGGACCGGAGCGCCCACTCGCTCTGCGCTCCCGGCGCGAGCATCATGTTCCGGGCCCAGTACACCTTCGACGAACGAGGTGCAGCGGATGGTTACGGACACCGACCGGGCGCGTGTCCGGCCTCCCGGGGCGCGGCGCCGCGGGTCGGTGCTGGTCGACTGGCTGACGACCACCGACCACAAGAAGATCGGGCATCTCTACCTGATCACGGCGTTCGGATTCTTCCTGGTGGGCGGCCTGCTGGCGCTGGTGATGCGCGCCGAACTGGCCCGCCCCGGGCTCCAGATCATCGACGCGGAGCAGTTCAACCAGGCGCTGACCATGCATGGCACGATCATGCTGCTGCTCTTCGCCACCCCCGCCTTCGCCGGCTTCGCGAACGAGATCATGCCGCTTCAGATCGGCTCGCCCGATGTGGCCTTCCCGCGGCTGAACATGTTCTCGTACTGGCTCTTCCTCTTCGGCGGTCTGATCGTGCTGGGCAGCTTCCTCACACCGTTCGGCGGCCCGGCCTTCGGGTGGACGGCGTACGCCCCGCTCAACTCGATGGTCCGCTCCCCCGGCATCGGCGCCGACATGTGGATCATGGGGCTGGCGCTGGCCGGCTTCGGCACCATCCTCGGCGCCGTCAACTTCATCACCACGATCATCACGCTCCGGGCGCCCGGCATGACGATGTTCCGGATGCCGGTGTTCACCTGGAACATCCTCTTCACCTCGATCCTGGTGCTGATGGCGTTCCCCGTGCTGGCGGCGGCGCTGCTGGTGCTGGAGTCGGACCGGCAGTTCGGATCGGTGGTGTTCGAGGCGCAGTGGGGCGGTGCGCTGCTGTGGCAGCACATGTTCTGGTTCTTCGGCCATCCCGAGGTCTACATCATCGCGCTGCCGTTCTTCGGCATCATCACGGAGATCATCCCGGTCTTCTCCCGGAAGCCGATCTTCGGCTACGTCATGCTGATCGGCGCGACGATGGCCATCACGGCCCTGTCGGTGATGGTCTGGGCGCACCACATGTTCGTGACCGGGGCGGTGCTGCTGCCGTTCTTCTCGATCATGTCGTTCCTGATCGCGGCGCCGACCGGGGTGAAGTTCTTCAACTGGATCGGCACCATGTGGCACGGCTCGGTGTCCTTCGAGACGCCGATGCTGTGGTCGATCGGGTTCCTGGTGAGCTTTCTGTTCGGCGGGCTGACCGGCGTCATCCTCGCCTCACCGCCGATGGACTTCCACGTCACCGACTCGTACTTCGTCGTCGGCCACTTCCACTACGTCGTCTTCGGGACGGTCGTCTTCGCCACGTACGCGGGCTTCTACTTCTGGTGGCCGAAATTCACCGGCAAGATGCTCGACGAACGCCTGGGAAAGATCCACTTCTGGACACTGTTCATCGGCTTCCACACCACTTTCCTCGTCCAGCACTGGCTGGGCGTGGAAGGAATGCCGCGGCGCTATGCCGACTATCTGGCCGCCGACGGCTTCACCGCCCTGAACACCCTCTCCACCGTCGGCTCCTTCCTGCTCGGCCTGTCCACACTGCCCTTCCTCTACAACGTCTGGACGACCACCCGCCACGGCGCACGGATCACCATGGACGACCCCTGGGGCTTCGGCCGCTCCCTGGAGTGGGCGACCTCCTCGCCGCCGCCCCGGCACAACTTCACGACTCTCCCGAAGATCCGTTCCGAGTCCCCCGCGTTCGATCTGCACCATCCCGAGGTGAGGAAGCAGCCGACGGCGATGCCGCCAGTGCCCGGGACAGCCGGTCCCTGATCGCCTGTATGTGACCGATCAGCTCCGGTGGTTCACGGACCTCGAAGTCAAAACCCGTCATCACGATGTGGAACACCATCACCTCCAGGCTGTGCGCACCGGTCCGCAGCAGACAGCGCCGCTCGTCGACCGCTTCGAGCGTCCCGGCGGCGGGACCGATGCGCTCCGCGGCCTGCTCCAGCGAGGCGTGCAGCAGCACGGTGGCCTGCCGGGCGTAGGCGCGGGTGGAGATGCCCCGGGAGACATACGCGGCGAGATCCTCGGCCGGCGGCGGGCGGGGGGTGAAGCGCGGGCCGTGCGGCGGGGTGGGGGTGAGGCGGTCGGCCCGGTAG
Source organism: Streptomyces sp. NRRL S-1813 (assembly GCF_000719605.1). NCBI lineage: Bacteria > Bacillati > Actinomycetota > Actinomycetes > Kitasatosporales > Streptomycetaceae > Streptomyces > Streptomyces sp. NRRL S-1813. The sequence continues at coordinate 54,789 of NZ_JOHB01000024.1, read as the reverse complement.
GTGCGCCAGTCGGCGCGGCCCGCGTCCCAGGCGACGAGGTACCAGCGGCGCCGGGCGAAGACCAGGCGGTGCGGTTCCACGGTGCGCCGGGAGACCGTGCCGTCGTGGGCGGTGTAGTCGAAATGGAGCCGGCGGCAGTCCCGGCAGGCGTGCGCGAGCTCGGTGAGGAGGTTCGGGTCCACCCGGGGGCCGCCGCTGCCGAGCAGCGGGACGGTGAAGGCGTTCAGCGCACCGACCTGGCGCTGCAACCGGTGCGGCAGCACCTGCTCCAGCTTCGCCAGCGCCCGTACGGAGGCCTCCTCGATGCCCTCGACGCCGCCTGCCGCGGCGGTGCGCAGCCCGACCGCGACCGCCACCGCCTCCTCGTCCTCCAGCAGCAGCGGCGGGAGTTCGGCGCCCGCGCCGAGCCGGTAGCCGCCGGCCGTCCCGGGCGCGGAGTGGACGGGGTAGCCCAGCTCGCGCAGCCGGTCGATGTCCCGGCGCACCGTGCGCGGGGTGACATCGAGCCGGTCGGCGAGCTCCGCGCCGGACCACTCCCGGTGGGCCTGGAGCAGCGAGAGCAGGCGGAGCAGACGTGCCGAGGTCTCCAACATGGCCCGAGTCTCGCAGCCGTTGCGGACAGCTGCGGTCCTCGGTGCGCCACCGGGACCGCAGCCGGCGTTCCGTCAGCTCTCGGCCGGTCCGGCGACCCGTACGGCCAGGTCGTTGTCGAGCGTGTAATACGGGCCGACCTTGAGCTCTCCCGCGTCCGTCCGCACCGGCAGCCCGGGGTAGCTGAAGACCTGCTTCTTGTCGGCGACATCGTCCAGGAGACGGGCGATGCGCACCGGCCGGGCCCCCTTTGCGGGGCGCAGCCACAGGTCCCAGGGCTCGTTGCCCCGCTCCCACCGGCCGGCCAGTTCCTCGTAGGGCAGCGTGAAGGTGAACTCCTGGCCCTCGACGGTCAGTGGGACGGTGACGGTGGCCGGTTCGGTGTCCGAGGAGGCCGGGGTGCGGCGGGCGCGGGCCTCGGCGCAGGCACCGGCGGCCGGGGCGGCACCGTAGAGCCGGCCGGCGACCGTCATGCCGTCGGGCGCGACAAGGATGTCACCGGCCTCGGCGTGCGGGCCGCGCAGCCAGCTGCGCAGCGCGAGATTGCCGAACTTGGTCGCGTACGGGATGCGCACACCGAGCCGGCCGATGCCCGCCAGCGGCCTGCGGTCCACCAGCGACCGCAGGTCGTTGACGCCCGGCAGCAGGCGCCGCGGGTCCCCGCCGTCACCGAAGTCGGCGTAGGCGTTCCAGCGGCCCTCGGCGAGGGCGACGGTGCTGGGCAGCACGGCGCGCAGCCGCCCGGCGCCGTTCGGCCCGAGCGGCAGCCGTACCTCGTCGTCGGCGCCGTCGCCGCCGCGCAGCCGCAGCACCAGCGCCGCGTTCCAGGCGGTGTGAGTGTCCTGAGGGGCGTTCAGGTCGAAGGTGAGGCCGCCGGCGGAGTCCGCGATGCAGTCGGCCCTCAGCTCCCCCTCGTCGCTCCGCTCCTGGGGCCCCTCGGGGCCGTCGGTTCCCGCGCTCACCGGAACCATGGGTTCCTGGTCGATGGCAGAGGGCTCCTTCATCTCATCTCCGGTCACGGTCAGTTGGCTCGACGCCGTCATGCCGTCCGCACCCCTCTCAGCACGGCGCAGGCCGCATCCTTGGTGGCGTATGCGCCGCTGAGCAGGGCCCCACGGGCTCGATGCAGGCTGCCGCGCAGCTGGTTGCCGCGCCTGCGGGCGAGCAGCTCCCCGAAGAGCGCCTCATAGCGTCCGGCGACCTCGGCAGGATCGAAGCGGGCCGACGAGGCCAGCGCGGCCTCGCCCATCCGCTTGCGGGCGGCGTCGTCGTTGATCAGTGTGAGCAGCGAGCCGGCCATGGCCTCCGGATCGCCGACGGGCACCAGCTTGCCGTCCACCCCGTCGTCGATGATCTCGCCGGGACCGTGCGGGCAGTTCGTGGCGACGACCGGCAGACCGCAGCGCATGGCCTCGACGATCGTCATCCCGAAGGACTCCAGGCTGGAGGAGACCGCCGCGATCGAGCCCTTGGCCCACTCGGGCTCCAGAGGGTTGGCCGGCCCCATCAGGAAGACGTGGTTGTACAGGCCGAGTTCGTCTATCAGGGCGCGCAGCGCGGCCTTCTCGGCGCCGCCGCCGTAGATCCGCAGCCGCCAGTCGGGGCGCTCGGCGACGACCCGGGCGAAGGCCTGGATGAGGACGTCGTAGCGCTTGACGCGGGCGAGCCGGCCGGCCGCGACGATCCACTTGCCGCTGCCGTCGGCGGGCCGGAGGGCGGGCTCCGGCACGCTGTTGGGCACCGCCTCGACGCGCACACCGGGCAGCCGCAGCGTCCGGCGGTAGGCGCGGGCGTCGGCCTCGGTGACGGTGGTGACCGCGTCGAGGCGCGGATAGGCACCGCGCAGTGCCAGCTTGAGCGCCCGGTTGTGGGTGTCCAGGGTGAGATGCTCCTGGCCTATCCGGACCGGGCCGCGGCGCGCCTGCTTGGCGATGTGCACATTGAGTCCGGGACGGGTGCCGACCACCACGTCCGTCTCCGTCCAGCGCAGATGCTGGGCGATCCGGCGGTCGGTGAGCTCGCTGTACTGGCCGTAGCGCCCCTCGGCGGCGGGAAATACCCTGGCGGGGCGGGTGTGCTCGGGGTCCGCGCCCTCGTAGCCGGGGCTGTTCTCCCTGATGTCCACGAGATGCCGCAGCGCGACGCGCGGACCGAGGTCGAAGACCGGGTCGTCGCGGTGGCGCAGTACGGACACGATCTCGACGTCATGCCGCTCGGCGAGCGTACGTGCGAGGTTGAACGTCGTCCTGATCGTCCCCCCTATGCCGTAGGCATTGTGTATCAGGAATGAGATGTGCATCCGTCCCCGTGTCCCCTGGTCTTCGGTCGTTCCGGTCCCCGTGGGATGCGTCGCGCCCCCCTCCCGACGGCGCGACGCATCCCCTGCTGAACGGTAGGACCGCGAAAAAGGGTCCCTGGTTGGGCCTTTCGCCAAGTTGTTCCGCAAAAGTTAGGTCATCGGTAGCCGCGCAACGGAACCCCACGACCCCGAATCCCCTCCGCCGTTGCCGCGTGACCGGGTCTTCCGCCGGATCGCGCCGGGACGCCGGACACCGTCCGGGCGCCTGCGAACTTCCGCCGTCCGCCCGTCAGTCGTCGCGCGCCGACCGGGAGTTCGGCTTCGCCGCCTTCGGGAGCCGCAGCCTGGTGCCGACCGACAGCCTGCTGGGGTCCGGTCCGATGGTCGAGCGGTTGGCGCTGTACAGCGCCCGCCAGCCGCCCTTCACGCGGTACTTCTCGGCGATCTCGCCGAGCGTCTCCCCCCGCCGTACGACATGGGTCCGGGCGGGAGGGGTCAGCCCGTAGCGCCGGGCGCACTCGGGCCAGGCGCCCCATCCCTGGGCGGCCTGCACCCGCTTTGCGATCTTGATCTGATCCGCGCGGGAGGCGAGGTCGGCCCGCTCCGCGAAGTCGAGGCCGCCGAAGGCCTCCCAGGTGGGCTGCCAGAACTGGAGCCCGCCATAGAAGGTGTTGCCGGTGTTGATGTGCCAGTCCCCGCTGCTCTCACACTCGGCGAGGCAGCCCCATGGCCACTGGTCGGCGGAGCAGGCGTGCATGCTCTTGCCGCCGGTACCGCCGCCGTCCGGCCCGTCGGCGGCGACAGCAGCGCCGGGCAGGCACAGCACCAGGGCAGCGGCCGCCGCGGTGAGCAGCCCGACGGATCCCACGAGGCGCCGGGGCGCCGAAGAGTTGTCCGACATAGCCGGTGACGGTAAGCAGCCGTCCGCCGCTGACCAGGGCGCCACGCCCTCGGGCCCGCGCTCCCACCCGGTCCGGTGTACGGAACGCCGCCGACTGCACCAGGTTCTGCGCAAGAGTTGGCGTTATGTGACCGCTTCTGTGGCGGCTTTCCATGGATTTCCACTGTGCGGCGATTGGTTCGATTCCGTTCCCTTCCTCGCGTGACTCCTGCCGCAGGTCACCCGTTGTCCTTGTACGAGCCGGGAGACCACCCGGCAGACGCACAGAGATCGAGGAGCCACCCGTGCCGCGCATGCTCGACGTCAGCGACGACGTTCGCGCCGAGATCGGCGACGAAGAAGCCGACCGCCTGCTGGCCGGTGGCGACGCCCCCGGCAGCTACGACTGCACCTCCTGCCGGACCCCCGGAGACAGCGAGCAGGAGCGCACCAGCACCGTCCTGTTCGTGGGCGAGGAGACCGCGGTGCTCGCGTTCGCCCACGCCACCTGCATCCCCTCGCAGGTCGTCCCGGTGTCGGAGGAGCAGCTCCAGGGAGCCGTACGCTCCATCACCGGAGAGGACGCCGCCGCCCCCGCCCCCGGATCGCAGCCGTCCCCGGCCGCCCCGGCCCCCACCACCCCGCGCCAGGCGACCCTCGGGATCACTTGCGGTCTGGTGCTGATCGACGGCGACCTGCGCCCGGCCCTGGTGGTCGAGCCCGACGGCCCGATCGCCCGTCCCGGCTCGGTCGGCCCCGACGACGACTTCCTTCCGCTGCTCCTGGAGCAGGGGTTCCACCCCGTGACGGACATGAACCGGCTCCCGGGCCCGAACCCGGGCTGGTCCGCCCTGCTGGCCATGGGCAAGCTGCACGCCGTCCTCCAGCCGGGCAACACCGGCCAGCAGGCCGCGTGGTGGCAGGCTCATCAGCCGCTCGCCGTCTCCGACGGCTGGCGCACCGCGGCCAACAAGGCGCAGTCGGTGGTGATGTACGCGGCGCCCGCCGGCTCCATCGGCCACCAGCCCCGCGAGGACCTGATGCGGGAGGCGCTGGAGAACGCCGCGACGAGGGGCGCCCTGGTCGCCGCGGAGATGCCGCTGGCCGGCACCTGACAGCCCCTCGGCACCCGATCGCGGGGGCAGGACCGCCATTCCGGACGGTCACGCCCTCGCGATCAGCCATTTCCGCACGAAAGCCGCATCCCGCGGGCATCGGGGTCGTTGGCACATACGTGCACGCATACGACCCCTCCTCCCGCGCCCCGTACACCCACCCGATCCCCGGCATGCGCCCGTCCTACGAACCCGCGACGACGCACCTCACGGACCATGGTTCGGCCACGCCGATCTATGACGCGCTGTACGCCGAGTACCGCCGCTCCTTCCGTGCCCTGCCCGGGGACCGTACGGACGAGCCGGAGATCTCGGAGGCGCTGCACGCCAGCGGGAACTGGAGCCGTACGACGGCGTCCGCGGCGCACTGGGAGGTCGTGAGCCGGCAGCCCTACCACCCGCGGGGCCATGCCCCGGCGGCGCTGCCACCGGCGCAGCGGGACTCCCGGCCGCACGGCCGCTGAGCGGTCCGTACGGCCCGGGAGCTGCCGCTACTTCTTCTTGCTGCGCTTCTCGCGCACCCGCACGGAGATGTGGATCGGCGTCCCGTCGAACCCGAACTCCTCGCGCAGCCGCCGCTCGACGAAGCGGCGGTAGCCCGCCTCCAGGAAGCCGGAGGCGAACAGCACGAAGCGCGGCGGCTTGGTGCCCGCCTGGGTGCCGAAGAGGATGCGGGGCTGCTTGCCGCCGCGGATCGGGTGCGGGTGGGAGGCGACGATCTCACCGAGGAAGGCGTTCAGCCGCCCGGTGGGGATGCGGGTCTCCCAGCCGGCCAGTGCGGTCTCGACCGCCGGGACCAGCTTCTCCATGTGGCGGCCGGTGCGCGCGGAGACGTTCACCCGCATCGCCCACGGGATCTGCACGAGGTCCCGCTCGATCTCCCGCTCCAGGTAGAAGCGGCGCTCCTCGTCGAGGGTGTCCCACTTGTTGTAGGCGATGACCAGGGCGCGCCCGGCCTCCACGGCCATCGTGATGATGCGCTGGTCCTGGACGCTGATGGATTCGGACGCGTCGATCAGGACGACCGCGACCTCGGCCTTCTCGACGGCCGCCGCGGTGCGCAGCGAGGCGTAGTAGTCGGCGCCTTCCTGGAGGTGCACCCGGCGGCGGATACCGGCGGTGTCCACGAACTTCCAGGTCTTGCCGCCCAGTTCGATCATCTCGTCGACCGGGTCACGGGTGGTGCCGGCCACCTCGTTGACGACCACCCGCTCCTCGCCGGCGACCTTGTTCAGCAGCGACGACTTGCCGACGTTCGGGCGGCCGATCAGCGCGATCCGGCGGGGGCCGCCGAGGGCGGTGCCGAAGGTCTGCGCGGGCGCCTCGGGCAACGCGTCGAGCGCGGCGTCGAGCATGTCGCCGGTGCCGCGGCCGTGGAGTGCGGAGACCGGGTGCGGCTCGCCGAGGCCCAGCGACCACAGCATCGCGGCGTCGGCCTCGCCCGACGGGCCGTCGACCTTGTTGGCGACCAGGACCACGGGCTTGCCGGCGCGGCGCAGCAGCTTGACGACGGCTTCGTCGGTGTCGGTCGCGCCGACCTTGGCGTCGACGACGAAGACGACCGCGTCCGCGGCCTCGATGGCGAACTCGGCCTGGAGCGCCACGGAGGCGTCGATGCCGAGGACGTCCTGCTCCCAGCCGCCGGTGTCGACGACCTTGAAGCGGCGGCCGTTCCAGTCGGCCTCGTAGGTGACACGGTCGCGGGTGACGCCCGGCTTGTCCTCGACGACCGCCTCACGGCGGCCGATGATGCGGTTCACCAGCGTCGACTTGCCGACATTGGGGCGGCCGATGACGGCGAGGACGGGCAGCGGGCCGTGGCCGGCCGCGGCGATGTCGCCCCCGACCTCCTCGAGGTCGAAGCCCTCCTCCGCGGCGAGCTCCATGAACTCCGCGTACTCGGCGTCGCCAAGCGCACCGTGCTCGTCGCCGGTAGGGATCTGGTCGTTCATGAAGTCCGTTCCTCGTTCATCATCGTGATCGGTGGGCCACTCGTCCGCGGCCCACTACTCAAGTGTGGGGTCAGCGCCCGGTCAGGCGCCTGGCCTCCGCCAGGTGGGCGGTCAGCCGCTCCTGGATCCGTACGGTCGCCTCGTCGAGCGCCTTACGGGTGCGTCGCCCGCTGCTGTCGCCCGCCTCGAAGGCGTCACCGAAGACGACATCGACGCGGGACCGCAGCGGTGGCACGGCCGGTGTCAGCCGGCTGTGGCGCTCCTTGCTGCCGAGCACCGCCACCGGCACGACCGGGGCGCCGGAGCGCACCGCGAAGTACGCCAGGCCCGCCCGCAGGGAAGCGAAGTCGCCCTCGCCACGGGTGCCTTCCGGGAAGATCCCCAGCGCTCCGCCCTGCTCCAGCACCCCGAGGGCGTCGGTGATCGCCTTGCGGTCGACGGTGTGGCGGTCCACCTTCAGCTGCCCGATGCCCCGCAGGAACGGGTCCAGCGGGCCGACGAAGGCTTCCTTCTTGATCAGAAAGTGCACGGGCCGCGGCGAGGTGCCCATCAGCATCGGGCCGTCGATGCCGTGTGAGTGGTTGACGGCGAGGATCACCGGGCCCGCCGACGGCACCCGCCAGGAGCCCAGCACCCGCGGCCGCCACAGCCCGTACATCAGGCCGATGCCGATCCGCCGGCCGACCGCGGCGCCCGCCGCGCTCGGGGCCCCGCCGCTGTCGGTCACCGGGCGGCCCGCCCTGCCTTTTCGGCGCCGGCGCCCTCGATGAGGGTGACCACACACTCGATGACCTGCTCCAGCGTCAGCTCGGTGGTGTCCACCTCGACGGCGTCGTCCGCCTTGGCCAGCGGGGAGGTCTTACGGCCGGAGTCGGCGGCGTCCCGCTTGATCAGCGCCTCGCGGGTGGCGGCCAGGTCGCCGGCCTCCTTGCCCTTGAGCTCGCCGCTGCGGCGGGCCGCCCGCGCCTCGGGAGAGGCGGTGAGGAAGACCTTGAGGTCGGCGTCGGGCAGGACGGTGATGCCGATGTCCCGGCCCTCGACGACGATGCCGTTCGGCGCCTCGGCGGCGATGCTGCGCTGGAGGTCGGTGATCAGGGTCCGCACCTCGGGGACGGCGCTGACCGCGCTGACCGCGGAGGTGACCTCCTGGGTACGGATCGGGCCCGCGGCGTCCAGGCCGTCGACCGTGATGGTCGGGGCGGACGGGTCGGTGCCGGAGACGATCACGGGCTTGACCGCGGCGTCGGCCACGGCCGTCGCGTCCTTGACGTCGATGCCGTTGGTCAGCATCCACCACGTGATCGCGCGGTACTGGGCGCCGGTGTCGAGGTAGCCGAGGCCCAGCTTGGCGGCGACGGCCTTGGACGTGCTGGACTTGCCCGTGCCTGCGGGGCCGTCGATGGCGACAATCACTGCTGCCGGGGCGGTCCGAGCGGCGGTTTCCACGGTGACGAACACCTTTCTTGTACACGGGGCGGGGGTCCAAGGGCCATAAGGGCCTCGGACAAGGTTACTGGCTCACCCGCACGGTGCCGTCCACGCGGTCACTGCCGGATGGACCAGCCCCGCTCGCGCAGCTCCGCGGTCAGCACCGGCACGGCCTGCGGCTCGACCATGAGCTGGATGAAACCGGCCTGCTGACCGGTGGCGTGCTCGATGCGGACGTCCTCGATATTGACCCCGGCCCGGCCGGCGTCGGCGAAGATCCGGGCCAGCTCGCCGGGCTGGTCGCCGATGTGGACGGCGACGATCTCGTAGGTGGCCGGGGCGGCGCCGTGCTTGCCGGGCACCCGCTCACGGCCGGCATTGCCGCGGCGCAGCACGTCCTCGATACCGCCGGCGCCGCCGCCGCGCTTCTCCTCGTCGGCGGACTCCAGGGCGCGCAGCGACCGCACGGTCTCGTCCAGGTCGGCGGCGATCTCGCCCAGCACATCGGCGACCGGGCCGGGATTGGCCGAGAGGATGTCGATCCACATCGCGGGATCGGAGGCCGCGATCCGCGTCACATCCCGGATGCCCTGGCCGCAGAGGCGTACGGCGGTCTCGTCGGCTCCCCTGAGGCGGGCGGCGACGAGGCTGGAGACCAGCTGCGGGGTGTGCGAGACCAGGGCGACGGCGCGGTCGTGCGCGTCCGCGTCCATCACCACCGGGACCGCCCGGCACAGCGCGACCAGCTCCAGGGCGAGGTTGAGCACCTCGGTGTCGCCGTCGCGGGTCGGGGTGAGCACCCAGGGCCGGCCCTCGAAGAGGTCGGCGGTGGCGGCCAGCGGGCCGGAGCGCTCCTTGCCGGCCATCGGATGCGTGCCGAGGTAGCCGGAGAGCTCGCAGCCCATCGCCTCCAGCTCACGGCGCGGGCCGCCCTTGACGCTGGCGACGTCGATGTAGCCGCGGGCCACCCGGCGGCGGATGGCATCGGCCAGGGCCGCCGCGACATGGGCCGGGGGCACGGCCACGATGGCCAGGTCGACCGGGCCCTCGGGGGCCTCGGCCGTGCCCGCGCCGAGCGCGGCGGCCGTCAGGGCCTGCGCCTGGTCGTGGTCCTCCAGGAAGACCCGGACGCCCCGTGCGTGCAGCGCGAGCGCGGCCGACGTGCCGATCAGGCCCGTTCCGATGACGAGTGCGGTCCTCACTGCGCGATGTCCTTCCGCAGCTCTCCGGCCGCACCGAGGTAGACATGGGCGATCCCGGCCTTGGACAGCCCGGTCTCGACATGGGCGAGCACCCGCACCACGCGCTCCATGGCGCCGTCGATGTCCAGCTCCTGGGCACAGATCAGCGGGACGTCCGTGATGCCGAGGGCGCGGGCGGCGGCGGCCGGGAAGTCGCTGTGCAGATCGGGGGTGGCGGTGAACCACACACTGATCAGGTCGTCCGCGAGGAGGTCGTTGCGCTCGAGGAGGGCGGTGAGCAGCTCGCCGACCTGCTCCTGCATGTGCTGCGCGTCGTCCCGCTCCAGCTGGACGGCCCCGCGGACCGCTCGTACCGCCACGTCACTGCTCCCCTGCGTTCTGTGCCGCGTCACGCACCTGTGCGCGCACTGATCAGCGTAACCAGCCGCACGGACAATCCGTACGCGGCGGCCGGACGCTGAGACGGCCGGAGGGGCAGGACGGCGGTCCGTGCGCGCCGCGACCGGCCGCCCACCGACAGTCAGCACGCTTCCGGAGGGCAGCATTCCGCCCTTAAAAACTGGTGACATCCGCCATTCCACCAGCGACAATCGCCGCCATGTCCGAAGCCGCCGCAGGTCACACCCTGGTCGCCGAGCACACCGTCTACGCCTGCGTGATGGGCTCGCGCGCCTTCGGTCTGGCCACGGAGTCCAGCGACACCGACCGGCGCGGGGTGTATCTCGCACCCACCCCGCTCTTCTGGGGCTTCGAGAAGCCGCCGACCCATGTGGAGGGGCCGCGCGAGGAGGAGTTCTCCTGGGAGCTGGAGCGGTTCTGCCATCTGGCGCTGCGTGCCAACCCCACCATCCTGGAGTGCCTGCACTCCCCCCTGGTGGAGCGGATCGACGACACCGGCCGGGAGCTGCTCGCGCTGCGCGACGCCTTCTTGTCCCGGCAGGTCCACCGCACCTTCGCGGGCTATGCCGGCGGGCAGCTCAAGCAGCTGCGGGCCGACGTACGGCAGCACGGTGCGCCCCGCTGGAAACACGCCATGCATCTGCTGCGGCTGCTGGCCTCCTCGCGCGATCTGCTCCGTACGGGCGCGCTCACGCTGGACGTCGGCGAGGACCGGGAGGAACTGCTGGCGGTCCGGCGCGGCGAGGTGGCCTGGGAGGCGGTGGAGCGCCGGATGGGGCGGCTGGCCGAGGAGGCCGAGGCCTCGGTGTCCGGCTCGCCGTTGCCGGCCGAGCCGGACCGGGGCCGGGTGGCGGACTTCCTGTTCCGGGCCCGGCGGGCCTCAGCGCTCGGCTGAGGCGCCGGCCGTCCTGGCCCGGACGATGAGGCCGTGCAGCGCCTCGCGGGCGCCGGGAGCATCCGGCAGGGCGGTCGCGTCCTGGGCGGCGTCCAGCCGGGCGTGCAGTGCCTCGATGTCCGTACGCAGCCGCACCGGGTCCACCACCGCACCGGCCGTGCCGTGTTCGGCCGCCTCCTTGGCCGCGATCAGCTCCGGTATGTAGGCGGGCGCGGCCAGCTCGCCCACCAGGGTGGGCAGATGGGGCTGCACCCGGCCACTGTCCATGAGGTGGATGCCGGTGAGCAGCACCCGCAGCGTGTACAGCAGCGGCTTCAGCTCGCCGGTCTTCTCGAAGAGCCGCCACTGGGTCGTGGCGAAGCCGCGGTAGTGGTGGGCGTGGTGGGCGGTGAGCAGGTCCGGGGCCAGCGCGATCAGCTCGTCGTGCACGGGAGTGGTGTGCACCACCAGGGGCGAGAGCAGCTGCTCCAGTACGTAGCCGTTGCGGCGCAGCAGCAGCCGGGCGAATTTGCGCAGGTCGTGCGAGACGAGGTCCAGCTCGGTGCGTCCTTCGTCCCACATCCGGGTCCGTGTCTCGTCGGGCTCGTGCAGCCCGAGGAGGGCGGCGGCCGGCAGGAGGTGGGCGCCGCGCAGATCGACGTCGGAGTCCCGGGACGGGAAGCCGTACAGATGCGCGCCGGAGACCGTCGCGAAGACCAGCGGGTCATCCTGTTCCGCGACCACGGCGCCCAGGTCGACGGCGGGCAGCCCGGCCGCCCGGAGGACGGCCTCCCGTCCGGTGACCGCCTCGGTGGCGGTCGGGTTCTCACGCATCCCAGGCCTCCCCCAGTGCCAGCAGCTCGTCGCGGTATTCGATACGGGCGGCCCACTCCTCGGGCCAGGCGCCGGCGCCGAGGCAGGCGCCCGCGAAGGCGCCGGTGAGGCAGGCGATCGAGTCGGAGTCGCCGGAGGTGCAGGCGGCCCTGCGCAGCGCGGTGAGCGGCTCGTCGGGGAAGAGCAGGAAGCACAGCAGGCCGGTGGCCAGCGCCTCCTCCGCGATCCAGCCGGCGCCGGTGGCCAGGCACGGGTCGGCCTCCCGGTCCGGTGCGCCGAGCGCCGCGTCCAGCCGGTCCAGCACACCGAGGCACTCGTCCCAGCCGCGGGCGGTGAAGGCCGTCGCGGAGGGGTCCTGACTCCGCCGCCACAGGTCGCCGAGCCAGTCCTCCCGGTAGACGGTGCGATGGGCGTGGGCATACGTGCGCAGCAGGGCGGGCAGCTCGGCGGGCGGTGTGCCGTCGGCGAGGGCGCGTACGGCGCAGGCGGTCAGATCGGCGGCGGCGAGCGCGGTGGGGTGCCCATGGGTCAGCGCGGACTGGAGCTGTGCGGCACCGGAGCGCTGCTGCGGGCCCAGCCCCGGGACGAGCCCGATCGGCGCGACCCGCATATTGGCGCCGCAGCCCTTCGACCCCATCTGGGCGGCCTCGGCCCAGGGCCGGTCGCGGTCGCTGAGCAGTTGGCAGGCCCTGAGGCAAGTGCCGCCCGGCGCCCGGTTGTTGTCGGGCGAGCGCCACCAGGTGACGTACTCCTCGCGCACGGGTCCCACGAGGGCCTGCGCGGTGAGCGGACCGCGGCCCAGGGCCGTGCGCAGTCCGCGGCCCAGCGCCAGCGTCATCTGGGTGTCGTCGGTGACGAACGCGGGATCGGGCAGCGGCATCTGCCGCCACGGGCCGCACTTGGCCAGGATCGACGGCACATCGTTGAACTCGGTGGGAAAGCCGAGCGCATCGCCGAGAGCCAGCCCGATCAGCGAGCCGGTAGCGGCGGACCCCGTGGACTCCATGAAAAAACCACCCCTTAATGTCACAGTGACATTAAGGGGTGGGGCTGCGGAGCCGCAAGGCATTTCCTGCCGTGCGGTCCCGCGGCGGTCCTTCGGACCTAGAGCTCGACCTCACGCATCAGCATGCCGACCTCGGTGTTGGTCATCCGCCGCAGCCAGCCCGACTTCTGGTCGCCCAGCGGGATCGGGCCGAAGCTCGTGCGGACGAGCCGCTCGACGGGGAATCCGGCCTCCGCGAGCATCCGGCGCACGATGTGCTTACGGCCCTCGTGGAGCGTGACCTCGACGAGGTAGTTCTTGCCGGTGTTCTCCACCACCCGGAAGTGGTCGGCGCGGGCGTAGCCGTCCTCCAGCTGGATGCCGTCCTTGAGCTGCTTGCCCAGGTCGCGCGGGAGGGGGCCCTGGATCGCGGCCAGGTAGGTCTTCTTCACGCCGTAGCGCGGGTGCGTCAGGCGGTGCGCCAGCTCACCGTGGTTGGTGAGCAGGATGATGCCCTCGGTCTCGGTGTCCAGCCGGCCCACGTGGAACAGCCGCGTCTCGCGGTTGGTGACGTAGTCGCCCAGGCACTGGCGGCCGTCGGGGTCCTCCATCGTGGAGACCACACCGGCCGGCTTGTTCAGCGCGAAGAAGAGGTACGACTGGGTGGCGACCGTCAGGCCGTCGACCTTGATCTCGTCCTTCTCCGGGTCGACCCGGACGCCCTGCTCCATGACGACCTGGCCGTTGACCTCGACGCGCGCCTGGTCGATCAGCTCCTCGCAGGCCCGCCGCGAGCCCATACCGGCCCTGGCCAGCACCTTCTGAAGCCGCTCGCCCTCCTGGTCACCGAAGGTCTTGGGGGTCTTGACCTGCGGCTTGTTGTGGCGGGCGCGGTTGCGCTCCTCCACCTGGGCGTCGTACTCACGGGGCCGTGCGGGCGCCTGGCCGCGCCCGCGCTGCGGGCCGCCCTTGGCACCCGGACCTGACTTGGCACCGGTGCGCGGGCCGCCCTTGGCACCGCCACGGGCCGCCGCGCCCCGGCTGCCGCCGCTCTTGGGGGCACCGCTCTTGGGGCCACCGCCCTTGGCACCGCCGCGCTCGTCCTTGCGGTCCGAGGAGCCCCCGGGACCACCGGATCCGCCCACGTCGTAGCGGCGCTCCTCGGGACGGGGGCGGCCCGCGCGCTGCTTGTCGTCCCTCTTCCCCCCGGCTTTCGGCCGCGGAGTGGCCCCGCCGGCGCCGCGGTGGTCGCCCCGGCCGCTGTCCCTGTTGTTCCTGCCGCTGCTTCGCATCAATGATCCGTCTGAGAGTCGCCGCTGTCGTCTACGTCGAACGACGGGATACCTTCCGGGGAGTCGCCCTCGACCGCGTCCGCCTCCGGAAGGAACGGTGCGAGCTCAGGGAGCTCGTCCAGGCCTCGCAGGCCCATCCGCTCCAAAAAGTAATTCGTCGTCCTGTACAGGATCGCACCTGTTTCAGGTTCCGTCCCCGCCTCCTCCACCAGTCCGCGCTGGAGGAGCGTGCGCATCACACCGTCACAATTCACGCCGCGTACGGCCGAGACTCGGGAACGGCTGACCGGCTGACGGTACGCGACCACGGCCAGAGTCTCCAATGCGGCCTGGGTGAGCCGGGCCTGCTGCCCGTCCAGGACGAAGCTCTCCACCGCGTCCGCGTACGCGGCACGGGAGTAGAAGCGCCAGCCCCCGGCCACCAGCCGCAGATCGAATCCGCGCCCCTGGCGGGTGTAGTCGTCGGACAGCTCGCGCAGCGCCAGCGCGACCGCGCGGCGGGGCCGCTCCAGCACCCTGGCCAGGTGTTCCTCGGTCGCGGGCTCGTCGACGACCATGAGGACCGCCTCCAGCGCGGGCTTCAGCTCCAGCTCGGCCACGCCCAGCGCACCGGCCGGCGCACCGGACCACTCCCCCGGGACGCCCTCCGTACCGGTCTCCGTGACGTCGTACGCCCCGCCGTCGGCCACGCCGCTCATGCCCGCTCCTTCTCTGCGTGCTCTTTCTCTGCGTGCTCTTTCTCTGCGTGCTCTTTCCGCTCAGCCTCGGCGGCGCGCTGCCCCGGCTCCTGGTCGAACTCGTCCGTGACGACCGGCTCGGCCCCCTCCGCGCCCGTCCAGCGGACGTTCAGCGCCCCCAGGGCCTCCTCCTGCTCCAGGACCACCACCCGCTCCCGGTAGAGCTCCAGCAGGGCCAGGAAGCGCGCCACGACGGTGAGGGTGTCCGGTGCGTCCGCGCACAGTTCCTGGAAGCTGCTCTCGCCCGCCTCCCGCAGCCGCGCCATCATCACCTCGGCCTGTTCCCGCACGCTCACCAGCGGCGCGTGGATGTGGTCGACATAGACCTGCGGCCGGGCCTTGGGCTGCATCGCCTTCACCGCGAGCTTGGCGAAACCCTCCGCTCCGGTGCTGATGACGACCTCGGGCAGCAGCTCGGCGAGGTGCGGCTCCAGCCCGACCGTACGGGGATGACGCCGGGCCTCGTCCGCCAGCCGGCCGCTGAAGATGTCCGCGATCCGCTTGTAGGCGCGGTACTGGAGGAGCCGGGCGAAGAGCAGGTCACGGGCCTCAAGGAGCGCGAGATCCGCCTCGTCCTCCACTTCGGCCACGGGCAGCAGCCGGGCCGCCTTGAGGTCCAGCAGCGTCGCCGCGACGACCAGGAACTCCGTGGTCTGGTCCAGATCCCAGTCCGGCCCCATGGCCCGGATGTGCGCCATGAACTCGTCGGTCACCTTCGACAGCGCGACCTCGGTGACGTCCAGCTTGTGCTTGGAGATCAACTGGAGAAGGAGATCGAAGGGCCCCTCGAAGTTGTCCAGCCGGAGGGTGAACTTGCCGCCGCCGGTCTCGGGGGGAGCCTCGGGGGGAGCCTCGGCGGGAGCGGCGTCGGGGACGGCCGCGGCAGGAGCGTCACCGGAAACGGCGACGGGCGCGTCCTCGGCGGCGGCGCCCTGCGGCACGTCCGGCTGTGACGCGTCCGGCTGCGGTGCGTCGGCACCCTCCGGCACCCCGGCCGCTCCGGACCCGTCCGGCACCGCGGGCTCGTACGGCGTCACCGGGCCGTCCGGTGCCACCGGCCCCGCGTCCGCGCCCGCCCCCCGCCCAAGAGGTCTACGGGCGCGGGGCGCAGGGGCATCGTCGTTGGTCGTCGGCATCGCGGTCCATGGTGCTGCGGTCCCGCGCCGGGGGGCGACGGGCTGGTCACGGGCGGGAGACCCCGCCGAGGAGGCAGGCTATCCCGCGGCGCCCGCGCCCTGTCCGACCCGACGCGTCAGGCTCCGCGCGGCGTGACGTTTCCGCACCGTGGCAGCCGCCGCAGGAAATCTCCGCCACCACGGCGAGCAGCCACGCCGCGGGCACCGGCGGTGCCGGACCGGCCGCGCCCCCACACGGGCAGGAGCCGGGCGTCAGCGCCCCCGCAGCCGCCGCACCAGGATGCTGGCGTCGCCGCGCGACTCCAGGTCGGCGAGGACCACGGCGACCGCCTCGCGGACGATCCGGCCGCGGTCGACGGCGAGGCCGTGTTCGCCGCGCAGCACCAGCCGCGCATGTTCGAGGTCCATGAGCTCCTCGGCGGAGACATAGACGGTGATCTTCTCGTCGTGCCGTTCCCGGCCGCTGGGGCGGCGGTTGGCACCGCGGGAGCCCCCGCGCCGGCGGCCCTGGCCACCGGCCTGCGCGGCCGCCGCGGCCGCGTCCGAACCGGCCTGCCCCGCCTGGGCCCGGTGGCTCTTGCCGGTGTCGCCGTCCGCCTCACGGCCGCTGTGCTCGGCCGAGGGACCGACGGCGGGCACCCGCGGTGGCGTAGCCGGTCCGCCGTCACCCGCCGTCGCCGGGGTGTCCGAGCTGCCGGCCCCGGGCCGCCGCTGCCGTACCGCGGTGGCCGTCTCCGGCCCGTCCGCCGCCGGATCGGGCTCGCCGGCCGGTGCGGGCACGCGGGGCGCCTCGCCGTTGGCCGGGGAGCCGTTCGCCGAACGGCGGGGGCTGGAGGGCTGAAGCCCCCCTCCCCCGGTGGTACGGAACAGTTCGTCGGCGCCCGGCAGACTCACTCGGCGTGACACCGGGCGAGCACCTCCCTGGCGAGCTGACGATAGGCGGCGGCACCGACGGAGTTGGAGGCGTACGTGGTGATCGGCTCGCCCGCGACGGTGGTCTCCGGGAAGCGGACCGTACGGCCGATGACGGTGTGATAGACGTGATCGTCGAAGGCCTCGACGACACGTGCCAGGACCTCACGGCTGTGCACGGTGCGGGAGTCGTACATCGTCGCCAGGATGCCGTCCAGCTCCAGTTCGGGGTTGAGCCGTTCCTGGACCTTCTCGATCGTCTCGGTGAGCAGCGCGACACCGCGCAGCGCGAAGAACTCGCACTCCAGCGGCACGATGACCTTGTGAGCCGCCGTCAGCGCGTTGACGGTGAGCAGACCGAGCGAGGGCTGGCAGTCGATGACGATGTAGTCGTAGTCGGCCAGCAGCGGCTTCAGGGCGCGCTGGAGGGTCGACTCACGCGCGACCTCGCTGACCAACTGCACCTCTGCCGCTGACAAATCGATATTGCTGGGCAGCAGGTCCATGTTGGGGACCGCGGTCTTCAGGAGCACCTCGTCGGCCGCCATGCCCCGCTCCATGAGCAGGTTGTAGACCGTCAGGTCGAGCTCCATCGGGTTGACGCCGAGTCCGACCGACAGGGCGCCCTGCGGGTCGAAGTCGACGAGCAGCACCCGTCGTCCGTATTCGGCAAGTGCGGCACCCAGGTTGATGGTCGAGGTGGTCTTGCCGACCCCGCCCTTCTGGTTGCACATGGCGATGATTTTGGCGGGGCCGTGGTCGGACAGCGGTCCCGGGATGGGGAAATAAGGGAGCGGGCGTCCGGTCGGGCCGACGCGTTCTCGGCGCTGGCGCGCGGCGTCCGGCGCGAGCGTCGCGGCGTATTCGGGGTCCGGCTCGTACTCCGCGTCCGGATCGTAGAAGTGCCCCTGGGGCAGGTCGTCGTAGTCGGCGAGACGGGCGGGTTCTCCACTGCCCCGGTCGCCGGCCATGGCGTTCACGTGATGGCCGTCCATGCTCTGGTGGGCTGTCGTGGAAATGCTCTGGTGGGCTGCGAAGGTGTGGACCGCTACGGAGCCGACAGCCTCGAGCCCCGAGGGACCCTGGCCCCGTGCAACCGCTCCTGGTTGACCACCCCCGGGAGTAAATGTCGACTCATTCACAAGTCGTCTTACCTCCTTGGATGTGACCAGGAAACTTTATCGATAGGTCAGCGTGGCACCATGCCGACGGTTGGCGACTCTATGGCGTGTCGGGCGTCCGCAGCAACACAATCCACCGGACCCGGCACGATGTGTCGGTAACCGGACCCCCGATGTCAAGGGCGCACATGCCATCGGACCGAAGTTTCAGGGGGGCGCGAATCGGCTAAAGGGTCACGTTCGCGGCGAGTTGGGGCCCGGCGTTCCGGAATGAAGCGTTCCGCGGGCCGCACATGCGGCCGGCCGGGCCTTGTCGACAAGGCCCGGCCGGTGATGCAGCGTTGACGCGCTTCGTTGACGCCTCAGCCGAGGAGGGTGCGCAGCTCGACGTGCTCGAGGCCGTGGGCCTCGGCGACGGGACCGTAGACCACCTTGCCGTCGTGCGTGTTCAGGCCCTTGGCCAGCGCCGGGTCACGGCGCAGCGCCTCGACCCAGCCGCGGTTCGCCAGCTCCACGATGTAGGGCAGCGTGGCGTTGGTGAGCGCGTGGGTGGAGGTGTTCGGCACCGCGCCGGGCATGTTGGCGACGCAGTAGAAGACCGAGTTGTGGACCGGGAAGGTCGGCTCGGCGTGCGTGGTGGCACGGGAGTCCTCGAAGCAGCCGCCCTGGTCGATCGCGATGTCGACAAGAACACTTCCGGGCTTCATCTTGGCGACGAGCTCGTTGGTGACCAGCTTGGGGGCCTTGGCGCCGGGGATCAGGACGGCACCGACGACGAGGTCGGCCTCGACGACGGCCTTCTCCAGCTCGTAGGCGTTGGAGACGATCGTCTGCACCTTGGTGCCGAAGATCTTGTCGGCCTCGCGGAGCTTGTTGATGTCCTTGTCGAGCAGGGTGACGTGGAAGCCGAGGCCCACGGCGATCTGGAGTGCGTTCCAGCCGGAGACGCCACCGCCGATGATGACGGCCTTGCCCGCGTGGACACCGGGGACGCCACCGGGCAGCACACCGCGGCCGCCGGCCTGGCGCATGAGGTGGTAGGCGCCGACCTGCGGGGCGATACGGCCCGCGACCTCGGACATCGGGGCGAGCAGCGGCAGCTGGCGGCCGGCCGTCTCGACGGTCTCGTAGGCGATCGCGGTGGTGCCGGACTCCAGCAGCGCGTCCGTGCACTCCTTGGAGGCGGCCAGGTGCAGGTAGGTGAAGAGCGTCTGGTCCTTGCGGAGGCGGTGGTACTCCTCCGCGATCGGCTCCTTGACCTTCAGCAGCAGGTCAGCAGTGCCCCAGACCTCATCGGCGGTGTCCAGGATGGAGGCACCGGCGGAGACGTACTCCTCATTCGTGATGGACGAGCCGACACCGGCGTCCTTCTCGATGAAGACCTGGTGGCCGTGGCGGACGAGTTCGTTCACTCCGGCGGGCGTGATAGCCACGCGGAACTCGTTGTTCTTGACCTCGCGGGGGATGCCGACCTTCACGTCGATCACGGTCCTTGAAAGAGAGGGTGCAGGAGGAATTATCCCCTCATGCGCTGCATGACGGAACTGACCGCGCCGAACGCGGCCCAGCCAGTCTATTGAAGGAGCTCCCGTTGTCTAGCCTTGCAAAGCATTAATTCTCGCGAGAAGCACCACCGATTTCGCAGGTCACTTGGAGTGATCTTCGAGGAGTCGCTCCCCCACGGCCCGATGGAGCCGTGCCGCTGCTGGGTCGCCGAGCCTCTCGAGGGTGTCCGCGATCCGTAGTTGCAGTGCCGCCTCCAGTCGTCCGTCGCCCGCTTTCCGGGCGATGTCGAGGGCTTCGAGACAGGTCCGCAGCGCGTCCTCGGGCCGCCCCGCGTACTCCTGCACCCGGGCCGCCTCACCGGTCGCCCGCGCCTGGCCGGCCGCATCGCCGATCCTGCGATACGTCCCGACGGCCGCCCGCCAGGCCTTGAGCGCCTCGCCCCACCGGCCCGCGTAGGTGTGCGCGCCACCGATCCGGCCGTGCAGCCGCGCCGCGTCAGCGCCCTCGTCACGGGCGAGCCGCAGCTCCAGCGCCCGGCCGTACCAGTCGGCGGCCCGCTGCCAGTCGCCCAGCTCGGTGTACGTACCGCCCAGCGACTCCAGCGCCCGGCCGGTCGCCACCGGGTCCTGCACCGAGCGGGCCGCCTCCAGCGCACCCCGGTAACGGGTGAGCGCCTGAGCGGTACGCCCCGCCTGGCCGTCCAGGTCCGCGAGGTTCAGCAGGGCGGCGGCCTTCTCCCGCGGCAGCCCGCGCCGCTCGGCGACCTGAAGGACGAGTCCGTGCAGTGCGTAGAGGTCCGGCGCGGCGGCCTCCGGGCCCTGGTGCGCGAGCAGCGTCCGGGTCAGCGCGGCCATCAACCGACGGTCCAGGGTGTCGAGTTCACCGTCGGCAACGGCGATCCGGGCGGCGTCGAGCAGGGCGCCGCGACGGCTGCGCAGCCAGTACGCGGCGGCGCCCTGCGAGGAGAAGCGCAGCGAGCGCGGCAGCCCGGCGACCTTCTGCCGGGCGGGCGAATCGGCCGGCTCGCCCATCGCCCGGCAGGACTGGAGCAGGCGTACGGTCCGCTCCAGCATCCGGGCGCGGGCCAGCTGGACGTCGGCCGGGCGCTCGTGTTCCCGGAGCAGTTCGCGCGCCAGCGGGTCGAGGCAGCCGGGCAGCCGGTACTGCGGGCGCAGGGCCGGATCGGGCGTACTCGCGCCCACAGCCCCGTCGCCCTCGGTGGCGACCGGCCGCAGCAGGCCGAGCGCGGCGAAGTCGCCCAGTGTCGTGGCGGCCGCGGCCACCGAGCAGCCGGCCAGCGCGGAGGCGATATGGGCGTCCACGAGGCCGGCGGGTGCCAGGGTGATCAGCCGCAGTATGCGGGCGGCGGGCGCCGGCAGCGCGTCATAGGCGAGCCGGAAGGCACGGAACAGCGGGCGGGCGCCGGTGGGCAGGTCCGGGGGCAGCGGGACGGCGTGCAGCGCCTGGAGCAGATCGGCGACCGAGGACTTGGGGCGGGCGGCGAGCCAGGCACCGGCCAGCACCAGCGCGGCGGGCTGGCCACCGCACTCCTCGGCGACGCTGTCGGCGGTCCGCGGGTCGACGGTGATCCGGGTCGGCCCGGCGTAGCGGCTGAGGATCTCGACACAGGCCACGCTGTCCAGGCCGCCCAGGGCACACGGCCGGACGTCCGGAATGCCGGTCAGCGGCCCCTGGGAGACCACCACGACCAGGCAGTCGGGGGCGTCGGGGAGCATCGGTTCGACCTGTTCGGCGCCCCGTGCGTCGTCCAGGAACAGCAGGGCGCGGCGCCCGGCGAGCGCACCGCGCAGCAGCTCGGTCAGCTCGTCCTCGGCGGCGCCCGGTGGGGCGTCGACGCCGAGCACGGCCAGCAGGTCACGCGCGGCGCGGCCGAGGTCGGCCGGTTCGCCGCCCGGCCCGGTCAGTGTGGCCCTCAGCACACCGTCGGGATGGTTGCCGGCCAGCTCGCGCAGCAGCTCCTCGGCCAGGGCCGTACGCCCGGAGCCGGGGCGGCCGGCGATCAGCAGCACCCGGCTGCGGGCGCCCTTGCGGCCGGAGAGGGTGTCCAGGCCGGCCCGGGCGATATCGGCGTGCAGCGCCTTGAGCTCGCGGCGGCGGCCGGCGAATCCGGTGGCGGAGGGGGCGGTGACGGCCGCGGGGACCAGGGGACGGACGGTTCCGCCGGCCTGGCGGAACCCCGATGCCCGCTGTCCGGGTGCTGCCGTGGCAGGCCCGTCCGCCGTCTCCGGCGGGAGGTGCTCCCCGCCCACCGCCTGGTCCGTCACCGGTCACGCTCCCGTCCACCTGCGCGTACGCGTCCGCCGCCGGGACGGACGCTGCCGAGCGTAGTTCACGGACCGTCACGTGCCCTGCCGAGCAGGGCGGTTGGGTCACCCGATCGGATCGGTGGATCATCCGACCGGCTCGTGGCGGAGCGGCGGCTCAGGCCTCGAAGGGGCGGGCCGGCCACGGCGCATCGGCCGGGCGCAGCGCGTCCAGCCCCTCACCGAGCCGGGCCGCAGCGAGTGCCAGCACGCCCACGACGAGGCAGTTGTTGTGCAGATCACCGGCGAGCGCCCCGCGGACCAGCTCGTCCTGCGACACCCGTGCCAGCTCCATGTCGGCCTCCTCCTCGGAGACCTCGAAGCGCTCCCCCTCGGCCTCGGACAGCCCCCGGGCGAGGAAGATCCTCACAGCCTCGTCACAACCGCCGGGCGTGGTGTACACATCGGTCAGCACCCGCCAGTCCTCGGCCTTGACGTGCGCCTCCTCGTACAGCTCGCGCTGCGCCGCGTGCAGCGGGTTCTCACCGGGGATGTCGAGCAGCCCGGCGGGGATCTCCCACAGCTTCTGGCGCACGGGGTGGCGGTACTGGCGCAGCACCAGCACCCGGCCCTCGTCGTCGAGGGCGACGACGGCCACGGAACCGGGGTGGACCTGGTAGTCGCGCGTGACGGTGGAGCCGTCCGGCATGACGACCTCGTCGGTGCGCACGCTGGTCTTGTTCCCGGTGAACGGCGTCGTGGTCGCGGTGACCGTCCACTCCTCGGGGGTGTCCTTGATCGCCATGGCGCGTCCTCCTGTGTGTTGCCGTGTACCCAACGCAGAAACCGGGGCACGACCTCGAAGAGGCCGTACCCCGGCAACCGTATCCGCCGTGCTTTCTCTTACTTCGCGGTGCCCGTCTTGCGCGCGACCGCGGCCTTCACCAGCCCGGCGAAGAGCGGGTGCGGGCGGGTCGGGCGGGAGCGCAGCTCCGGGTGCGCCTGGGTGGCGACCAGGTAGGGGTGCGTCTCGCGCGGGTACTCGACGTACTCGACGAGCTTGTTGTCCGGGGAGGTGCCGGAGAACTGGAGCCCGGCCTTCTTCTCCAGTTCGGCGCGGTAGGCGTTGTTGACCTCGTAGCGGTGGCGGTGGCGCTCCTCGACGTACGGCTGGTCGTCGTAGACCTCACGGACGATGGAGCCCTCGGCGAGCTTGGCGGGGTACATACCCAGCCGCATCGTGCCACCCATGTCGCCCTCACCTGCGACGATGTCCATCTGCTCGGCCATCGTGGAGATGACCGGGTCGGCGGCGGCCGGGTCGAACTCGGTGGAGTTCGCGCCCGCGATACCGGCCAGGTTGCGGGCCGCCTCGATGACCACGCACTGGAGGCCCAGGCACAGGCCGAGCAGCGGGAGCTTGTTCTCCCGGGCGTAGGTGATCGCGCCGACCTTGCCGTCCACACCGCGGTCGCCGAAGCCGCCGGGGATGCAGACGGCGTCACAGTCCGCGAGCTGCTCGGCGGCGCCGGCCGGGGTCTTGCAGTCGTCGGAGGTGACCCACTTCAGCTTCACGCGGGTCTTGTTCGCGAAGCCGCCGGCCCGCAGCGCCTCGGTGACCGAGAGATAGGCGTCCGGCAGGTCGATGTACTTGCCGACCAGCGCGACCTTGACCTCGTGGTCGGGGTTGTGGACGCGGTCCAGCAGGTCCGCCCACTGGGTCCAGTCCACATCACGGAACGGCAGGTCCAGCTTGCGCACGATGAAGGCGTCCAGGCCCTCGGCGTGCACGACCTTCGGGATGTCGTAGATCGACGGCGCGTCCGGGCAGGCGATGACCGCGGCCTCGTCGACGTCGCACATCAGCGAGATCTTGCGCTTGATGGCGGTCGGGACCTCGCGGTCGGCGCGCAGCACGATCGCGTCGGGCTGGATACCGATGTTGCGCAGCGCCGCGACCGAGTGCTGGGTCGGCTTGGTCTTCAGCTCACCGGACGGGCCGATGTAGGGGAGCAGCGAGATGTGCACGACGAAGACGTTGTCCCGGCCGACCTCGTGGCGGACCTGGCGGACCGTCTCCAGGAACGGCAGCGACTCGATGTCGCCGACGGTGCCGCCGACCTCGGTGATGACGACGTCGACGTCCTCGGTCGCCATCCGCCGGATGCGGTGCTTGATCTCGTTGGTGATGTGCGGGATGACCTGCACGGTGTCACCGAGGTACTCGCCGCGCCGCTCCTTGGCGATCACGGTGTTGTAGACCTGGCCGGTGGTCACGTTCGCGGAGCCGTCGAGGTCGACATCCAGGAATCGCTCGTAGTGGCCGATGTCCAGGTCGGTCTCGGCTCCGTCGTTGGTGACGAAGACCTCGCCGTGCTGGAACGGGTTCATCGTTCCCGGGTCGACGTTCAGGTACGGGTCGAGCTTTTGCATCGTGACCCGCAGGCCGCGCGCCTTGAGGAGAGCACCCAGGCTGGAGGCGGTGAGCCCCTTGCCCAGCGAGGAGGCGACGCCCCCGGTGACGAAGAGGTGCTTGGTCGTCGTGGATTTGGGCGGCATGGCCAAGAGGGAGCTCCCGTGGTCGCGAGGTGGAGAGGTGCGATGCGGCGTGGGGCCTGGTGATTCAGGGTGCCGTCGCTGCGGTTCGGGGGTGCCGTGACTTCTGCCGTGACATCTATCTGCGTCCCACCGGTCCACGGGGTACCAGGCTATCAGCGACCGGGCATGGTCGTGTCCGGCCACACACGCGAACCTGGCAGTAGCTGCCGGGGTGACACCATCACGTGACGGAGGCCACCCATTTGGACCGCCTCACTCGTCGCGAGGGTCGCGCGGATCACCCACGTGCGTCGTATCCTGCTCGGACACTCGCAACGAGCCGTCCGGGAAGGCACCACCCCCGCCCGATTTCCGGTCCCGCTGCTCGGCGACGTTTCATGGGCAGGACGGACAGATCACAACGTCCCATGGGGGGCGTGACTCCAGTTCGACGGGAGATGCACGTGGCCGGGCGCATCGAGGACTACGCACTTATCGGCGATATGCAAACCGCCGCTCTAGTGTGCAGGGACGGCACAGTGGACTGGCTGTGTCTGCCCCGCTTCGACTCCCCGGCGGTCTTTGCAGGGCTGCTGGGCACGGAGGAGCACGGATTCTGGCGGATGGGGCCGGTCAACGGCCCCGGGGGCCGGCCCGCACCGGCCGACCGCCGGCGCTACCGGGGCGATTCACTGGTCCTGGAATCGGAGTGGGACACCCCGCGCGGCACGGTCCGCGTGATCGACTTCATGCCGCCGCGTGATGGCGCGCCGCAGCTGATCCGCATCGTGGAGGGCGTCAGCGGCCGTGTGCCGATGCGCTCGCAGCTGCGGATGCGGTTCTCCTACGGCTGGGTCGTGCCCTGGGTGCACAAGGTGGACGACCGTACGGTCGCGGTCGCGGGCCCCGATTCGGTGTGGCTGGACACCGCGGCGGAGACGTACGGCAAGGATCTGACGACGTTCTCCGACTTCACCGTCTCGCCGGGTGAGCGGATCGCGTTCACGATCAGCTGGGAGCCGTCGCACAAGCCGCCGCCGGCCGTCGCGGACCCGGAGGGCTCGCTGGAGGCCACCGAGGAGTTCTGGCGTGAGTGGGTCGAGCACTGCACGTACCACGGCCCCTACCGCGATGCGGTGGTGCGCTCGCTGATCACGCTCAAGGCGCTGACGTATGCGCCGACCGGCGGGATCGTGGCGGCGCCGACGACCTCGCTGCCGGAGTGCCTGGGCGGCGTACGCAACTGGGACTACCGCTTCACCTGGCTCCGGGACGCCGCGATCACGCTGTCCTCCCTGTTGCGCACCGGCTACCGCGAAGAGGCGCGGGCGTGGCGGGAGTGGCTGCTGCGGGCGGTGGCCGGCGATCCGGAGAACCTCCAGATCATGTACGGCATCGCCGGTGAACGGGAGTTGGGCGAGAACGAGCTCCACTGGCTTCCCGGGTACGAGAACTCCCGTCCGGTGCGGGTCGGCAACGGCGCCGCGGGGCAGCTCCAGCTCGATGTCTACGGCGAGGTCACCGAGGCGCTGCACCTGGCGCACATGACGGGCCTGGCCCGCAACGACTACGCCTCGCTGCTCCAGCTCAAGCTGATCCAGTGGGTGGAGAAGCACTGGGACGAGCCGGACGAGGGCATCTGGGAGGTCCGCGGCCCGCGCCGGCACTTCGTGCACTCCAAGGTCATGACCTGGGTCGCGGTCGACCGCACGGTCAAGCTGATCGAGTCCGGGGACGTCGACGGGCCCCTGGAGCGCTGGAAGGACCTGCGCGAGACCATCCACCGGGATGTCTGCGAGAACGGCTACGACAAGGAACGCAACACCTTCACCCAGTCCTACGGCTCGCAGGAGCTGGACGCCTCGCTGCTGCTGATCCCGCAGATGGGCTTTCTGCCGCCGGACGACAAGCGCGTCATCGGCACGATCGAGGCGATCCAGCGGGAGCTGTCCACCGAGGACGGCTTCGTCCTGCGCTACCCGACGTCCGGTGCGGACGATCTCGGGGTGGACGGTCTGGAGGGTGAGGAGGGCGCCTTCCTGGCGTGCTCGTTCTGGCTCGCCGACGATCTGGCGATGATCGGCCGGGTGGACGAGGCCCGCAAGCTCTTCGAGAAGCTGCTCTCGCTCCGCAACGACCTGGGGCTGCTCGCGGAGGAGTGGGACCCCAAGGCACAGCGGCAGGTGGGCAACTTCCCGCAGGCGTTCAGCCATGTTCCGCTGATCGACACCGCGCTGCGGCTGACGGCCAGCGGGGCCTACGGAGGTTAGCGCCCCCTTCGGGGCGCTGACCTCCCGGCGTTCTGTGGTGCCGTCCGGCTTTCGGACGGCACCTTTCTTTGTCAGAAGGGGGTCAGGGTGAGGGTGATCTCCTTCGGGGCGCCGTCCTCGATGTACGAGGCGAAGCCGGCGACGTCGTCGAAGGCGAAGCCGTACGCCTTGCCGTCCTGCGTCGCGGCGTGCATGGACCGGGCGTAGTGGTTGGTCAGCCGCTGCTGGTAGAAGGCGGCCGGGTCGGTGGTGGGCTGATGTGCCTGCGAGAT
The DNA here is from genome assembly GCF_000719605.1 of Streptomyces sp. NRRL S-1813. Classification (NCBI taxonomy): domain Bacteria; kingdom Bacillati; phylum Actinomycetota; class Actinomycetes; order Kitasatosporales; family Streptomycetaceae; genus Streptomyces; species Streptomyces sp. NRRL S-1813. The sequence continues at coordinate 28,182 of NZ_JOHB01000024.1, read as the reverse complement.
GAGGGTGGAGCGGTTGAGGGCGGCGCCCAGGATGGCGGCGACCGGGCCGAGGGTGCCGTCGTTGGGGGCCGCGAGGGTGCCGTCGCAGAAGAGGACATCGCGGGTGGACGGCTTGTCGAAGGAGATCGTTTTGGGGCCGGTGAAGGAGAGCTTTCCGCCGCTGACCCGGCCGGTGAAGGTGCCCGCATCGGTGGTGACGGTCAGGTCCTTGCCCGCGTAGGCGGACCAGGCCTCGTCGACGGCCGGGGCGAAGTAGTCCTTGTCGAACAGTCCGCTGTCCAGGCCGTGGCCGGGGGCGATGACCCGCTTGTCGTCGATGACCAGGCGGCCGAAGCCGTCGGCGGCCCTGACATCGGAGAAGATCTTGGCTCGGGCGCCGTCCTTGAGCGTGCCGGTGGTCTGTTCCTTGGCCCCGGTGAGCTTGATCGCGAGCGGGACGCTGAACATGTCGACCATGGTGGTGTTGCAGTACATCCCGCCGGAGTTGTACGTGAACTCGGCGCAGTCGTGCAGGACGTCGTAGTTGGGGTCGCCGGAGACCCAGCCCGCCGGGTAGGCGAGGGCGGCCTTGCCGTTGCCGTCCTGGACCGCCTTGAACTTGAGCTTGCCGCCCAGCGCGGTGTAGATCCGGCCGGACATGTACGGCAACTGGACGGTCGTGGTGCCGGCGGCGAGCGGGATGGCGTAGTCGGTGAAACCGTCCGGGCCGTTGTCGGCCATGGCGACGGGCTTGAGTTCACCATCCGGGGTGACGTGCACCTGCTGGGTGCCGTCATTGCCGACGATGTAGATCCAGACCGAGGAGTTGGCGTACTCGCCGGAGTCGTTGACGAGGTGCAGGGGCATCCCGGCGGCGGCGCGGCCGGTCCGGGTGGAGCCTGCGGCCGGGACGGTGGCGCCGGTCGCGCGGCCGGCCAGGGCGATTCCGGAGGCGGTGGCGGCGCCGGCGGCGAGGCCGCCGAGCAGGCTGCGGCGAGTGATCATGAGGTGGCTCCTTGCGGGGCGGTGCGGTGGGAGGGCCGGGCGGTACGGGCCTGACCGGGCTGCTGGACGGAGACCGCGACATGGTCGACGAGGAGGGAGCCGCCGGGCCGGGTGGCGTCGGTGGGGGTGGCGAAGCCCGCGACCCCGTCCGGGAATCCGCCGCCCATCGCGAGGTTGAGCAGCAGGAAGTGGCCGTGGTGGGTGGCCTTCGCCCAGGTGTCGGCGTCCGTCTCGGAGGAGTTCACGGTGTGGAACTTCTGTCCGTCGACGTACCAGTTCAGCGACTCCGCGGCGCCGTCGGTGCGGTCGAGCTCCAGCGCGTAGGTGTGGAATCCGGCCTGGCAGGCGCTGCCCGGGCACGCGCGGGAACTGCCCTTGCCCTGGGTCTCGTTGCACGGCCCGCCGGGGTTGACGCCGCAGTGCAGCGTGCCCCAGACCTTGTTGATGCCGTTGACGTTCTCCATGATGTCGAACTCGCCGATGCCCGGCCAGTTCCCGTAGTTCCCGCGGTACTCGGCACCCAGCGTCCAGAACGCCGGCCAGTAGCCGAGCGCACCGTCACCGGAGACATCGGGCATCCGGATGCTCGCCTCGATGCGGAGCCTGCCGCCGGCCGGGGCCGCGAAGTCGGTGCGCCGGGACTCGATGCGGCCCGAGGTCCAGGTGGCTCCGTCCTTCAAGGCCGTGATCTTCAGATGGCCCGCGCCGTCGAGCTGGAGGTTCTCGGGGCGGTCGGTGTAGGTCTCGCGCTCGCCGGTGCCCCAGTTGGAGGGGCCTCCGGGATAGCCGGTGCCGGTGTCGGTGATCCAGTCGTCGGCGGAGGGGCGTGATCCGGCGGCGCCGTCGAAGTCCGTACGCCAGACTTCCTGGAAGGCGGTGGGGGCGGCGGGCGTTGCAGGGGCGGCGTGCGGGGCGGGGCCCGCTTCTTCGGCCGACGCCGTCGGGAGGGTGAGCGCACAGGTGCTGACGAGTGCGGTGCTCGCGGCGAGGAGCAGTAGGCCCGCCCGCTTCTGCCGCCGTTCCTCCGGCCGTTTCGGCAGCCGCTCTTGTATCCGGCCGCCCGGCCGATTTCTCATGCTCATGACATTCTCTCCTCGTTGCAGTGGGGGGAGTGAGGAGTTCCGTGGGGAGGTCCGTCGTGAGAGCGCTCTCATATCGTGCGCTGTGAACCCTGCCGACTCGACGGCACACCGTCAAGTCGCCGTATGGAAAAAGGAGTTGTGTGGTGTCTGAGCCGAACGGTCCACGACCGACGCTGGAGGCGGTGGCGGCGCTCGCCGGGGTCTCCCGCGCAACGGTGTCCCGTGTGGTCAACGGCGGTGCGGGCGTACGGGCCGCGGTCCAGGAACGGGTCCGCCAGGCGGTGGCCGAGCTGGGCTACGTACCGAACAGCGCGGCCCGCTCCCTGGTCACCCGCCGCACGGGAGCGGTCGCCGTGGTGATCGCGGAGCCGGAGACCAGAGTCTTCAGCGATCCGTTCTTCGGACGCCAACTACGGGGCATCAGCCGCGAACTGGCCGCCGCCGACACCCAGCTCCTGCTGATGTTCGTCGAGCACCGCGACGACTACGACCGCATCGGCCGCTACCTGTCGGCCGGGCATGTCGACGGCGCGCTGATGTTCTCGCTGCACCGCGACGACCCGCTGCCCGCCATGGCCGAGCGCGCCGGACTGCCCACCGTCTACGGCGGCCGGCCCGACTGGGCGGGTGCCGGCCGCGCGCCACGGCCGCTGTACGTCGACACCGACAACCGCGGCGGCGCCCGCCAGGCCGTACGCCACCTCCTCGGCCGCGGCCGCCGCCGGATCGCCGTGATCACCGGACCGCTCGACCAGACCTCGGCGGTGGACCGGCTCGACGGCTACCGTGAGGCGCTGGGCACGGAGCCGGATCCGCGGCTGATCGCGGACGGCGGGTTCACCGCCCGGGGCGGCGAGCGGGCCATGGCCGAGCTTCTCGATGCCGCCCCCGACCTGGATGCCGTCTTCGCCTGCTCCGACCTGATGGCGAACGGCGCGCTGCGCACCCTGCGGGCCCGCGGGCGACGGGTGCCGGACGACGTGGCGGTGGTCGGCTACGACGATCTGGAGCCGGCGGCCTGGGCGGATCCCCCGCTGACCACGGTGCGGCAGGACGTGGAGGAGATGGGGCGGCTGATGGCCCGGTTGCTGCTGCGGCTGCTGGATCCGCGCAAGGCCCCAGGGGCGGAGGGCTCGCCCGGCGTGGAGGAGGCTCGGGGCGCGGGTGCGGCGGGGCTTGCGCCGGTGATCACGGAGGCGCGGCTGGTGGTGCGGGAGTCGGCGTAAGCGGCGGGCCGCTGTCCGGACCAGACGGCTCCGGACAGCGGACTACGGGTACCGTTCGACGCCATGGGGCCGGAAGCGAAGATCGAAGCCGAGATCACGGTACGCAGGGCGCTGGAGCTGCCCGCGCTGCGACGCGGTCTGCCGGAGGTGCTGGCCGGCGGCGACCGGCTGGACCGCCCGGTGCGCTGGGTGCACGCGGGCGAGGTCCCGCATATCGCCTCGCTGCTCAAGGGCGGCGAGCTGCTGCTGACCACCGGCCTCGGGCTGGGTGCCCGGCCGTCCGAGCAGCGCGCCTTCATCCGCAAGCTCGCGGACCGCGAGATCGCGGCTCTCGTCGTGGAGCTCGGCTCCCGTTTCGAATCGCTGCCCGCCGCGCTGGTCGACGCCGCACGGGACAGCGGGCTCCCGCTGATCCAGCTGCACCGCGAGGTCCCGTACGTCACGGTCACCGAAGCGATCCACACCGAGATCATCAACAGCCACTATGCGCTGCTGCGGCGCGCCGACGAGATCCTGCGGCGCTGCACCGACGTGCTGCTGCACGGCGGCGGCGCCCCCGAGGTACTGCGGCTGCTGGCCGTCTTCACCGGCAACCCGCTCTGTCTGGAGGCGCCCGACGGCAGCCCGCTGTACGCGGCGGGGCCGGAGAGCGACGACGACGGCGGCCCCGCGGACGCCGACCCGCTGCTGGCCTGGGAGGGCCTGCGCGACACCGGCGTACGCATCGACGTCCCCGGCGGCGGACACGGCCCCGACGCGGTCCGCGCCCGCCTCGTCCTGCTGCCCGTCAACGCCCCCCTGGCACCGGTGCACCGGATCGCCGCCGAGCGCGCCGCCGACCTCCTCGCCGTGGTCATGCTCCAGTCCCGCCAGGAGGAGGTGCTCGCCGCCCGTGGCCGCGGCGACTTCCTCGCCGACCTGGCGGAGGGCCGGATCTCCGCGTCCGAGGCGCCCGCCCAGGCCCGCCTGCTGGGCTTCCGCCCCGGGACGGAGCCCGTGCTCCCCGTGGTGATGCGGCTGCCGGCCGGCCTCCCTTCCCCCGGCAGCTGGGCGCTGCTCGCCCAGGCCCTGCGCGAGGAACTCGCCGCCCCCGGGGTGCCCGTACTCCTCGGCGTACGCCCCGTGGAGAACCGGGTCCCGCTGCTCGTCTCGCTCCGCGCGGGCCAGGACCGCGAGGCGCTCGCCGACCGGATCGCCGAGGCGCTGCGCGCGGGAGTCGTCCGCGCGGGCCTGGACCGGCCGGCCGCGCACCGCCCGGTGGTCGTCGTCGGTACACCGGGCGACTGGGCGGCGGCGGGGCCCGGTCTGCGGCATGCCGCGGAGGCGGCGGCCTCGGCCCAGGGACTGCCGGAACAGCTCTGGTACGACGCCCGCCGGCTGGACATCGAGCTGTTGCTGTGGCGGATGCGCGAACACGGCGACCAGGGCATGCTCACCGACTTCGTGGAGCGCGCCATCGGGCCGCTGCTCGTCCACGACCGGGGCGCCCGTCAGCCGCTGCTGCCGACACTGGAGGCCTATCTGGCCAGCGCGGGCCGCAAGGCCGAGACCGCCCGCGACCTGAACGTGAACCGGCAGACGCTGTACGACCGGCTGGCCCGCATCGCCCAGCTGCTGGGCACGGACCTGGACGATCCGCAGACGGTCCTCGGCCTGCGCCTGGCCCTGCGCGCGAGGCGGCATACGGAGAAGCCTTAGCGGGGCGGGGGCCGGGGGCACTTCCCAGCGTTGGCCGGGGGAGCGTCGCAGGTCCACGGAGACCGGGGAGAGATCCCCTAGACGGGCTGAATCGGCTGGGTCAACTCGTCGTAGACGCTGAGGACCTGGGTGACGGTGTCGTTCTCGCTGGGCCAGCCGGCCGCCTGGGCGCGGCCCGCCGCGGCGAGCGCGTCCCGTCGTGCGGGGTCGGCGAGGAGCGCACGGACCGTACGGGCCAGGGCGGCGGCGTCGCCGTAACGGACCAGTTCCGCGGCCCGGCCGACCAGTTCGCGGGTGCCTCCGGTGTCGGTGGCGACCAGCGGCACCCCGGCCCGCAGCGCCTCCTGGGCGATCAGCGAGCGCGCCTCCCACCTGCTGGGCAGTACCACCAGGTCGGCGGCGGCGAGGAGTTCGGGCACATCGTCGCGACGGCCGAGCAGCTGGACGGGCAGCTGCTCGACGTCGATCCGCCGCTGTAGCGCGGTCCGCTGCTCCCCCTCCCCCGCGATGGCGATCAGCGGCTGCGGGTCGAGCGCACACCAGGCGTGCGCCGCGTCCAGCAGCAGGTCATGCCCCTGGGCCGGGTCGAGACGGCCGACCGCGAGCAGCAACGGGCGGTCCACCGCGCCCAGCTCGGCCCGCTCCTTGTGACGCATCCGGTCATGGCTCTCCGGCTCGGCCGGTGCACCGCCCGACCGGGGACGTGGAATCGCGACCGGCGCGAGCCGTGCGTCCCGCGCGCCCCGCTCGCGCGCCCGGTCCACGAGGTCGGAGCAGGCCCCCAGGACGACGGCCGCGGCCCGCGCCACCCGCCGCTCCGTCAGATGCACCAGCCCGGCCCGCGCGCCCTCGATGTGCGCCTTGGTGTGCCAGGTGATGACCAGCGGAACCCGCCGCCCGCCCCGGGGGCCGCGCAGTCCGCGCAATGCCATCGAGGCGCGCAGGCCGGCCCGCAGACCGTGCGCATGGACGAGGTCCGCATCCCAGCAGGCGCTGCGCAGCGAGGCCACGCTCGCCGGGTCCGTCCGCGGAGGGACATGCACGAACCGCGCGCCCGCGCCGGTGAAGTCGTAGGCCTCCTCGGTCTCCGGGGTGGCACAGACAGTCACCCGTACCCCGCGCGCGACCAGCCCCTCGGCCAGCGAGCGGACATGTGCCGCGCTGCCGGCGCTGCCGTTCCCGAGCACCTGGACCGTGCGCAGCGGCGACAACCCGTGCGCCGAGGTCGGGGTGCTGATCACGTGGTCGGGCTCCTGGGTCGGGGGCGGGACGGGCCGTACCGGCGAGTCGGTCCGTTTACTACAGGGTGCTGAGACGCGCGACCGCGACCCGTCCGCTTCCCGGCGGAGGGGCAGGACGGGGCGAGCACGCCCGCGACTGCGCACCGCGCCCAGGATGCCAGCCCGGCGACGCCAATTCGGCACCGTCGGCCCGCCGTTCCGGTGGGAAGTCTCACCTCAGCGCCCACCAGATCACCCACATGGGCGACAAACCGCCCGCGCGGGTTACCGGCTCTTTCGAGTGAGTCCGCTCCCTGGAGTGCGCCTGCGCCGCGACAGGGGGCGCGTACGCCGCTGTCCAGAGCGCCCGGTGTTCACCCGAATCGATGGGCTATGGGGAAGGAGCGCTCGGAGGGCGTGGGAGGGACGGCAGAGGGTGGGGAGTACGGGGGTGACAGCAGAGGGTGGCGGGGCACGTGGGGATTGAAGCGTAGGGCAGCGTGATGTGCGGGAAGGGGGACAGCCCGCGGCCTCGCCCCCGTTCACGCCTCAGATCGCTGCGGCCGCCCGGCTGACGCGGTCCCCAGCTGCCGCGGCGGCGATCAGCCCCGCGGCGTGCGCGGCCAGTCCGCGGCGGCCGTTGCCCGTGACGATGGCGAGGCCGAGCGCCGCGCCGAGGGCATGCGCCCCGGCGTCCCCGATCATCGTGCGCTCCCCGAGGTCGTCGCCGAGGACGGCTGCCGCAGCCCCTATGGGCGCGGCGGACAGCGGGCCCGCCGGACCACGGCGCAGCAGGCCGGGCGCACCGAGGGCCAGTACGGCGCCGGCCGCCCGGCCCGGCCGGACGTCCAGCAGGTTCACCAGATGGGCCGAGCCCGCGATGACCACACCGGCCAGCAGCTTGTCGGCCGGGCGCTCCTTGAGGAGGGCGCCGGCGGCGAGCCCGGCGGCACCGATCCCGAACAGCTTCACGGCTCCGGTGGTGACTTCTCCGTCCTTGAGTGCCGAGAGGTGCGCCCGGAATCCGCGGCGGGGGTCGTCGGCCCCGAAAACGTCGTCGTACGCCCCGCAGCCCCCGGCGGCCAGCACCGCCAGCGCCGCGGCCGTACGGGTCCGGGCGGGCAGCTCCGGTGCGGCGGCGGCGGCGAGCGCGGTACCGGTGGCCGTCGCGAGTCCTGCGTGGAGGTGCACGGTCCGGCCGGCGTAGTTCTTCCGCTCCCACAGGACGGCACCACCCGGCGGCCGCTTCCTCAGCGCCGTGTAGGTGGCCCTGGTCGCCCCTGCCGCCGCCAAGAGCGACGAGATCCGCCCCAGCACCCTGTTGCCCGCCACCGCCACCATGTCGCTCCCCTCGCCCGGCGCCCTGCCGCGCTCAACTCCCGTCACCCTAGGGGCGAGAACCACCCGGTCACGCGGCGGCCCGGCCACGGCCTCCGCCCGCGTGAATCCCATGGCCGGCCGCTGGCCTCCCCCCGCGCGCCGTAGCCGCCGTAGCCCCAGACCCAGCCACAGCCGACTCACGGCACCTCGCGGCACTTCCCGCGGAGCGCTCAGCTGCCCGTACGCGCCGTCTCCAGCAGTTCCTCGGCGTGCGCGCGGGCCGTTTCGGAGTCCTCCTGGCCGGCCAGCATCCGGGAGAGTTCGCGGACCCGCTCCTCTCCCTCCAGCACCTTGACGCCGCTCCTGGTGACCGATCCGTCGTTCGTCTTCGCCACGAGGAGCTGACGGTCCGCGAACGCCGCGACCTGCGGGAGGTGCGTGACGACCACGACCTGCGCCGACTTCGCGAGCCTGGCCAGCCGCCTGCCGACCTCGACGGCCGCCTTGCCGCCCACCCCCGCGTCGACCTCGTCGAACAGGTAGGTCGGTACGGGGTCGGAACCGGCGAAGACCACCTCGACGGCGAGCATCACCCGGGAGAGCTCACCGCCGGACGCCCCCTTGGCGATCGGACGGGGCGGTGCGCCCGGATGCGGGGCCAGCAGGAGCTCGACCTCGTCCGCACCGGCCGGTCCGTAGGCCACGGTGCGGCCGCCGACCTCGATGCCGTCGGCGTCCTCCGCAACCTCGGTCTGGCCGATCTCGACGGTCACACGGGCGTGCGGCATGGCGAGTTCGGCGAGTTCGGCGGTGACCGCATCGGCGAAACGCGTCGCGGATGCCGTGCGGGCATCGGTCAACGTTTGTGCCAGTTCGCCCAGTTCGGCGCGCAGCGCGTCCCGCTCGGCGGCCAGTTCACCGATCCGGTCGTCGTCGCCGTCCAGTTCTGCGAGCCGGCCGGCGCTCTCCTCGGACCAGGCCAGCACCGCCGCGATGTCCTGTCCGTATTTGCGTGTCAGATGGTTCAGCGCGGCACGGCGCTCCTCGACCGCGGCGAGCCGCAACGGGTCGGCGTCCAGACCGTCCGCGTAGCTGGCCAGCTCACCTGCGACGTCCGCCATCAGGATGCCGATCTCGCCGAGCCGCTCGGCGAGCGCGGACAGCTCCTGATCGTGGCTGCGTACGACCTCCAGCGCACGGTGTGCGCCGGCGACCAGGGTGGTGGCGTCGATGCCCTCGGGGTCCTCGGGATTGCCGGCCAGCGCGGCATGCGCGGCGGTCGCCGCGGAGGCCAGTGCCTCGGCGTGACCGAGCCGCTCGGCCTCGGCGGCGAGTTCGGTGTCCTCGCCGGGCTGCGGCTCGGCCTCCGCGATCTCGTCGAGGCCAAAACGCAGCAGATCGGCCTCTTGTGAACGCTCGCGGGCCCGGGTCGTCAGCTCGTCCAGTTCGGTGGCGACGGCGCGCAGCCTGCGGTGGGCGGCGGTGTACTTGGCGAGCGGTACGGCGACCGTGTCCCCGGCGTAGCGGTCCAGGGCCTGGCGTTGCCGGGCCGGGCGCAGGAGGCCCTGCTGGTCGGTCTGTCCGTGTACGGCGACCAGGTCGTCGGCCAACTCCGCCAGCAGGCCGACCGGTACGGAGCGGCCGCCCACGTGGGCGCGCGAACGGCCCTCGGCGGAGAGCGTGCGACTGATCAGCAGCGCGCCGTCATCCAGCTCCGCGCCGGCCTCCTCGGCCCGCACGGCAGCGGGGGTCTGGGGGCCGACGCTGATCCTGCCCTCCACGACCGCCGACTTGGCGCCGATCCGCACCAGGGCGGGGTCGGCGCGCCCGCCGAGCAGCAGGCCGAGGCTGGTGACGACCATGGTCTTGCCCGCGCCCGTCTCGCCGGTCACCGCCGTGAAGCCAGGGGAAAGCTCGACAACGGCGTCGTCAATGACACCCAGGGACCGGATCCGCATCTCCTCCAACACGGATACGACCTTACGAGGTCCGGGGGCCGCCCCGCGACGGCCTCCCTCACTCCTGCCACCGACCCTGCGGAAAACCGCAGCAGAAAACGGGCGGATTGCCCATGGCGCGCGATCACGCTCTGCCGTCCGGCCGATCACGGTCCGGGACGGGAGGTGAGCTCCTGTCGAGTGGACCGGCGCCTTCGGCACTGCGTGGCCGCCGTCCGACCGGGAACAGGGCAGCGCTCGCATTTGCCCAGGCAGGGGCGGTGACATGGGGTGCGGCGACCGCTGCCCGCGCATCGATGACGATGCTCCTTGCGACCGCGGCGGACGGCGTTCAGACGGCGTTCCCGGCCACCGCGCGGCGGCCGGACCGGCAGACCACAGCATCGGGGCACGGCCGCCGCCCCGCTCCCCGGCGCGATCTACTCGATCCATATCGCGATCCACTCGATCCATATGCCGATATGCAAAGTCGCCTGGAGGAGGGGAACGGTCACACCCCGCCCACACCGCGGCAGCGGGAGTGGCCGCCCCCGGTATCACCCGGTATCACGTGACGGCGACGGCCGACCCTTACCGCGCCACAAGCCGTGAAAGCCGCGTCCGGGGGCATATCCAGGGGCTGTCCGGCCATGATCTGCCGGAGCAGGTCCTCAGTGCGGCGCCCCCCGCCACCCCGCCACCGGGAGGGCGAACTTGGCCACCAGACGATCCGTGAAGGAGGCATGGTGCAGACGGGCAAGGCGTACGGGGACGGCGCCGCGGCGGACCTCGACGCGGGCGCCCGCGGGGAGTTCCACGGTGCGGCGGCCGTCGCACCACAGGACGCCGTGCGGGGTCTTGGGCTGGACCTCCACCGCCAGCACGGAACGCGGCGAGGTGACCAGCGGTTTGGCGAACAGGGCGTGCGCGCTGATCGGCACCATCAGCAGGGCCTCGACCTCGGGCCAGACCACGGGGCCGCCGGCCGAGAACGCGTACGCGGTCGAGCCGGTCGGTGTCGCGCAGACCACCCCGTCGCCGCCGAAGCGCGAGACGGGCCGGCCGTCGACCTCGGTCACAACCTCCAGCATCCGCTCGCGCGCGGCCTTCTCCACCGAGGCCTCGTTCAGGGCCCAGTCGGTGTGCACGACATTGCCGTTGTTGCGTACGAGGACGTCGATCGTCATCCGCTCCTCGACCTCGTAGGCGCGGGTGACGACCCGGTCGACGACCTTGTCGAGGTCGTCGCGTTCGGCCTCCGCGAGGAAGCCGACCCGGCCGAGGTTGACGCCGAGCATCGGGACGCCGGACGTCCTGGCGAAGTCCGCGCCGCGCAGCAGCGTGCCGTCCCCGCCCAGGACCACCAGCAGTTCGCAGCCCTCGGCCGCGCACTGTTCCGACTCGACGCGCTCGACCGACGGCGGCAGCGGCAGGTCCGCTGCCTCCTCCGCCAGCACCCGCACCCCGATACCGCTGCGCAGCAGCCCCTGGACGACGCGTTCGGCGCTGCGGATGGCCGCGGGGCGGCCGGTGTGCGCGAGCAGGAACACCGTCCGCGCGGCTCCGGTGTTCTCGTGTGCTGCGTTGCCTTCAACTGCCTGGGTAGTGGTCAACGAGGCCCCTCCGCCACTGCACGGTCGACGTCCGCCGGGTCGAGTGCAGGCGCCCCGGCGCGCAGCCACAGAAAGTACTCGACATTCCCGGAAGGTCCAGGCAGTGGGCTCGCAGTTACGCCAAGTACGCCAAATTCCAGTTCCGCCGCCCGCCGCGCGACAGCGCGCACCGCCTCGGCCCGCAGCTCCGCGCTGCGCACCACCCCGCCGCTGCCCAGCCGCTCCTTGCCGACCTCGAACTGCGGCTTGACCATCAGCACCAGGTCCGCGTCGGGCGCCGCACACCGCGCCAGCGCGGGCAGCACGAGCCCCAGCGGAATGAACGAGAGATCGCCGACGATGAGATCGACCGGTTGCGAGTCGATCTGTTCGAGGGTCAGCTCCCGTACGTTGGTGCGGTCCTTCACGGTGACCCGCTCATCGCTCTGCAACGACCAGGCGAGCTGTCCGTATCCGACGTCGACGGCGACGACATGACCCGCACCGGCGCGCAGCAGGACATCGGTGAAACCACCGGTCGAGGCGCCCGCGTCCAGCGCCCGCCGGCCCTCGGTCTTCAAGCCCAGGGGCACAAAGGCGGCAAGGGCGCCGGCGAGCTTGTGCCCGCCGCGCGAGACATAGTCGGGGTCGCCCTCGTCCTCGCGTACGACCACCGCCGCGCTGGTCTCCACCTGGGTGGCCGGTTTGGTCGCGGTCGCACCGCCGACGGTCACCCGGCCCGCGGCGATCAGCTGGCTCGCGTGCTCGCGCGAACGGGCCAGCTTGCGGCGCACCAGCTCCGCGTCGAGTCGGCGTCGTGCCACTCCTGCCACCTGTGGTTCAGCTCCTGTTGTCGTGCGGCGTCGAGAAATTCGAGGAAGGTGCGGGCGGCCCGGGGTGCTGGTCGAGACCGGCCAGCACATCGCGCAGCCCACGATGCACATCCTCGTACACCCGCAGGTGTCCGCTCGCGGGGAGGTGGTCCGCATCGGTGAGACGGCGCAGCGCGGTGTCGACCGCGGCCTCACCGGTCGGTGTCGTCCCCACTCCGATCGGCTGCGGCCCGGCGGGTCCGCCCGGCTCCGCCGCAGCGTCCGGCCGGGTGTGACCGTCCAGCTCCGGCGCGGCTTCCGCGGGCGCCTCCGGCTCCGGGCCGGACATCGGCTGTTCCATGCCTCCGACGCTACCTTGGCAAAGGCCGACAAGGACGAACGAGCCGTCCCCGACCTGGCGTATCGTCGATCACGATGGCAACCCTCGACCAGTGCCGTGCCGCTCTCGACCGGCTGGCCCAGAATCTGTCCTCGGCGGACGGCAACGTCCGCGGCGCCGCCGCGCTCGACCGTTCGCTCAGCTGCCGCATCACGGACCTCGACGTGACCTTCCTCGGGCGGCTGTCCCACGGCGCCATCCAGGATGTGGCCAGCGTCCCCGGCCCGCCCCCGCACAAGGCCGAGATCCGCCTGTCCATGGCCGGTGACGACCTCGTCGACCTGGTCGACGGCAAGCTGAACTTCGCCAAGGCCTGGGGCAGCGGTCGCGTCAAGCTGGAGGCCGGCCTGCGCGACCTGCTGCGGCTCAGGACACTGCTGTAGTCGCAGCCTCGCCCTTCGCGGTGTCCCCGGCCCGCTCCGGCTTCTCCGCCGACGCCCGGCCGCTTCCGGTGCCGCCCTTACGGGGCTTGCGTGCGGCCGGGACGACCAGCGGGGTGCCGGTCTCCGGGTCCTCGATGATCTGGCAGCTGAGCCCGAAGACCCGTTGCACCAGCTCCGCCGTGACGATGTCGGAGGGCGCGCCCTCGGCGACGACCGCGCCGTCCTTCATGGCGATCAGATGGGTCGCGTAACGGGCCGCGTGGTTGAGGTCGTGCAGCACCGCGACCAGCGTCCGGCCCTGCTCCTCGTGCAGCTCGGCGCACAGGTCCAGCACCTCGATCTGGTGCTGGATGTCCAGATACGTCGTCGGCTCGTCGAGCAGGAACAGCGGGGTCTGCTGGGCGAGCGCCATCGCGATCCACACCCGCTGCCGCTGCCCGCCGGAGAGCTCGTCGACATAGCGGTCGGCCAGCTCGCCGATCCCGGTGGCCGCCATCGACTCCTGGACGATCCGCTCGTCGTCGGCCGACCACTGCCGCAGCAGCCCCTGGTGCGGGTAGCGGCCGCGCGCCACCAGGTCGGCGACGGTGATGCCGTCCGGGGCGATCGAGGACTGCGGCAGCAGCCCGAGCGTCCTGGCGACCTTCTTGGCCGGCAGCGAGGAGATGGCGGAACCGTCCAGCAGCACCGACCCCGTGGCCGGCTTGAGCATCCGCGAGAGCGCGCGCAGCAGCGTGGACTTGCCGCAGGCGTTCGGGCCGACGATGACCGTGAAGGACTGGTCGGGGATGGCGACCGAGAGGTTCTCGGCGATGACCCGCTGGTCGTAGGCGAGGGTGACGTGCTCGGCCGTGAGACGGCTCACTTCGGAACTCCTGGGGTTGTCGTAACTCTGCTGTTGCGCGGCTGCCGGCTGTTGCGCGGCGCACACCGCCCCGTCATCGCCCGGCCCACGCGGCGCTGCCGCCCGGTGCGGGCCGCGTCCGCCTCCGGCGCCCCACCGGCCCCGTCCGCTCACCACCGCGCGCTCCGTCCGCTCCCCGCCCCCGGCAGGTCCACGGGTCGCCCCCGGCCGCTCATATCCGTCCAGGCTTGCGCTCCGTGGCCAGCAGCCACAGCAGATAGCCGCCGCCGAGGACACCGGTCAGCACGCCCACCGGCAGCTGGTCGGCGCCGAAGAGCCCTTGTGCGGTCCAGTCCGCGCCGACCAGCAGCACGGCACCCATGAGGGCGGACAGCAGCAGATTGGGGCCGGGCAGGGGCGTTCCCCGGCCCGTGCCCTTGAGGAAGCGCGGGAGTGACAGCCGCCGGGCCAGCTGCGGTGCGGTGAGCGCCACGAAGGAGATCGGCCCGGCGGCGGCGGTGGCGGCGGCGACGAGCACGACTGCCGCCAGCAGAACGACGATGCGGACCCGGTCGACCCGTACACCCAGCGCGCTCGCGGCGTCGTCGCCCATCTCCAGCATGCGCAGCGGACGCCCGTAGCACAGCAGCAGCGGGACGAGGACGACGCAGACGGCGGCGAGCGGCCGGAGCTGGTCCCAGTCACGGCCGTTGAGGGAACCGGTCATCCAGGTGGTGGCCCGGGTCGCCTCGACGATGTTCGCCTTGGTCAGCAGGAAGAGCACCATCGCGTAGAGCATCGCGCTGGCGCCGATGCCGACGAGGACGAAGCGGTAGCCGTGGATGCCGCGCTTCCAGGCGAGCAGGAAGATGGCGATGCCGGTGATCACGCCGCCGACGACCGATCCGGCGGCGACCGCGAAGGTCCCCGCCTGGAAGTAGACGATGGCGACCAGCGCGCCGACGGACGATCCCTGCGCGAAACCGAGGACGTCCGGGCTGCCCAGCGGGTTGCGCGAGACGGTCTGGAAGACCGCCCCGGCGATCCCGAACGCGGCGCCGACCAGCAGTCCCACCAGCACGCGCGGCAGCCGCAGATCCTGCACGATGAACACCTGCCCGGCGTTGCCGCCACCCATCAGCGTGCTGATCACCTCGGCCGGGGTCATCGGGTAGTCGCCGGAGCCGATCAGTGCGATACCGGCGGCCAGCGCGACGGCCAGCAGCACCACTCCGACCACCACGGCGGGCACGTCCAGGCGCACGGAGAGCCCGCCCCTGGTACGCAGCACCGTGACCCGCCGGGCCGTCCCCGCCCGCCGTCCGCGCCCGGCCTTCGCGGCCGCCCCGGTCTCCTCCTCGGTGCCCTTCCGGGACTTCACAGTCGCGCTCACAGCTGGGCCATCCTCCGACGCCGTACGAGATAGATGAAGACGGGGCCGCCGACGACGGCCGTGACGATGCCGACCTGTAGTTCGCCGGGCCGGGCCACCACCCGGCCGAGGACATCCGCGCCGAGCAGCAGAACCGGCGAGAGCACGGCGGAGTACGGCAGGATCCAGCGCATGTCGGGCCCGGTGATGGCCCGTACGGCATGCGGAACCATCAGGCCCACATAGACGATCGGGCCGCAGGCGGCGGTCGCCCCGCCGCACAGCAGGGTGACGGCGAGCATCGCCAGCACCCGGGTGCGGGTCAGCCGGGCACCCAGCGCCCGCGCCTGGTCGTCGCCGAGCGCGAGGGCGTTCAGCGGCCGGGCGATCAGCAGCGCGAGGAGGCCGCCCACCGCGAGAAATGGCGCGACATGGCTGACCGTCGGCATGGTGGCCGCGGCCAGCGAACCCACCGTCCAGAAGCGCATCTTGTCCAGCGCCGCGGTGTCCATCAGGTTGACGGCGTTGATGTAGCCGACGAGGACGGCGGTCAGCGCGGTGCCGGCGAGGGCGAGCCGTACGGGGGTGGCGCTGCGGGTGCCGCCGAGGACGTACACCGCGACGGAGACCACCGCGGCGCCGGCGAACGCGAACCACACATAGCCGCTCAGCGAGGTGACGCCGAAGAAGCTGATGGCGGAGACGACCGCGGCCGAGGCGCCGGCGTTGATGCCGAGAACTCCGGGGTCCGCGAGGGGGTTTCGGGTCAGCGCCTGCATGACCGTGCCGGCCAGACCGAGCGCGGCGCCGACGATCAGGCCGAGCAGGGTACGGGGAAAGCGGACATCGCGGATGACCACGTCGGTGTCGGAGCCGGAGTAGTGGAACACCCCGTGCCACACCTGGTCGAGGGGGATCTGTTTCGCGCCGACGGCGATACCGAGGACGGTGATCACGGCCAGTACGGCCACGGCGGCCACCAGCCCCGCGGAGCGCAGGAGATGCCGCCTACGGGGGGTCACGGGGACCGGGACCGTTGTTGCTTCGGGGGGACTGTCAGCCAACACGATAGTTAGGTTAGCCTACCCTCACATTCGATTGACCGGCCCCTCCCAGAGAGAAGCACAGCCATCATGAGCACCTCCCGTAGCGTCACCCCGTCCCGTCGCGGCATCCTGGCCGCGGGTGGTGCCCTCGGCATCGGCGCCCTGCTTGCCGCATGCGGCGGAGACAAGGGCTCGGGGGGCGCCAACAGCGACGCCAAGACGGGCCCGTGGTCGTTCACCGACGACCGTAAGCAGAAAGTTTCCCTCAAGAACACCCCGCAGCGCATCGTCGCCTTCACCGGCACCGCCGCCGCACTGCACGACTTCGGGATCGACGACCAGATCGCCGGCGTCTTCGGCCCCACCAAGCTCAAGAACGGCAAGCCCGACCCGCAGGCCGGTGACCTGGATGTCGACAAGGTCACCATCATCGGCAACGCCTACAACCAGTTCAACGTCGAGAAGTACGCGGCCCTGCGCCCCGACCTGCTGGTCACGAACATGTACGAGCCGGACGCGCTGTGGTTCGTACCGGACGACAGCAAGGACAAGATCACCCCGCTGGCGAAGACCGTCGCCATCACCTCGTCCCGGGTCCCGCTCGTCAAGATCATCGAGCGCTACGCCGACCTGGCGAAGTCGCTCGGCGCCGACCTGAACGCCAAGAAGGTCACCGACGCCAAGGCCCGCTTCGAGAAGGCCTCCGCGGCGCTGCGCAAGGCCGCCAAGTCCCACCCGGTCAAGGTGCTCGCCTGCTCCGGCAGCCCCGACCTCTTCTACGCCTCCAACCCCGGCATCAACGCCGACCTCATGTACTACAAGTCCCTGGGCGTCGACCTGATCGTCCCCGACCACCTGGACAAGGGCGGCTACTTCGAGAGCCTGAGCTGGGAGAACGCCGACAAGTACAAGGCCGATGTCCTGCTGCTGGACAACCGGACCGCCACCCTCCAGCCCAAGGAACTGGCCGCCAAGCCCTCCTGGGCGAAGCTGCCCGCCGTCAAGGCCGGCCAGATCACCCCCTGGTCGAGCGAGCCGCGCTTCTCCTACGCGGGCGCCGCACCGCTCATCGAGTCGCTCGCCAAGGCGATCGAGGGCGCCAAGAAGGCCAACTGACGTACGGCCGCGGCGATCCGCCGCCCGCGAGCCGCAGCGGTCCGCCGCGGCCCTGCCCACCCCTGCCACCGCCCCGGGAGGTTCCCCGCATGACCACGACCGCCGCCCCCTCCACCGCACCGTTCCGCTTCTTCGATGTGCACGTCGTGCGGTCCCGACGGCTGAGCCCCTCCATGGTGCGGATCACTTTCGGCGGCGAACGGCTCGCGGAGCTGGCCTCCGGCGGCCGGGACCAGCGCTTCAAGCTCTTCCTCCCGCAGCCCCACCAGGACTCGCCGGTCTTCGACGACACCGGCGACGGCTGGTACACCGCCTGGCGGGCGCAGGATCCGGCCGAGCGCGCGGTGATGCGCTCGTACACGATCCGCGAACAGCGCCACGATGCAGGGGAGTTCGACGTCGACTTCGCGCTGCACGGTGCCGGGCCGGGGGCCGCCGCCACGGCGGGCGGACCCGCCTCCCGCTGGGCCGCCCACGCCCGGCCCGGCGACCGGCTGACCGTCCTCGGTCCGGCCGTCGAGGACAACGGCGGCGTCGACTTCCGGCCGTCGGCCGGCACCGACTGGATCCTGATCACCGGCGACGAGACGGCACTGCCCGCGATCGCCGGCATCCTGTCCTGGCTCTCCCCCGGCACCCGGGCCAAGGTCTGGATCGAGATCGCGCACGAGGACGACCGGCAGCGGCTGCCGACCTTCGCCGATGCCGACATCAGCTGGCTCGTCCGGGACGAGGCGAGTGCCGCGGGCGGCGAGCCGGTGCTCGACGCACTGCGCGCCGCCGAGCTGCCCGAGGGCACGCCGTACGCCTGGATCGCCGGCGAGTCCGGGACCGTCAAGGCGGTGCGCCGGCACCTCGTCCGCGAGCGCGGGATCGACCGCAGGGCCGTGAAGTTCACCGGCTACTGGCGGCGCGGCGCCACCGAGGAGGACCTGATCGCGGAGCTGACCGCGGCCGCCGCGGCGACCACCGACGAGGACTGATCCGCCCGTCAGTGGCCCGGCCCCCAGGAGCCGGGCCCCCTTCCTCACATCCCGATCCGCGCCAGCGTCTTCCCCGTGTCCGCCCCGCAACTGCCGTCCCCGGCAGCCGTCCAGGCCGCCGCGCACAGCGCCCGCAGCCCGTCCATCGGCGTCCCCTCCCCCGTCACGACGAGCGTGTCGCCGGCCGCCTCGGCCCGCCAGCCGCCACAGCGGAAGCCGCCGTCGTCCGCGGTCACCTCGGGCTGCGGGCTCAGCAGCCCGCGCAGGTCCCGGTCCACATAGGCGGGACGGTGCTGCGGCGGGGCGGCCAGCAGCTCGGCGGGGGTGGTGACACCGGTGAGCACCAGCAGCGAGTCGACCTCGCCGTTGGTGGCGCCCTCGATGTCGGTGTCGAGCCGGTCGCCGATCACCAGCGGCCGCCGCGCCCCGGTCCGCAGCACCGTCTCCCGGTGCATCGGCGGCTGCGGCTTGCCCGCCACCTGCGGCGATCCGCCCGCCGCGATCCGGACCACCTCCACCAACGCACCGTTGCCGGGGGCGATCCCCTGCTCCTTGGGGATCGTCAGATCGGTGTTGGACGCGAACCACGGCACCCCGCGCTGCACCGCGTACGCGGCCTGCGCCAGCCGCTCCCAGTCCAGCGTGGGGTCAAAGCCCTGCACCACGGCCGCCGGGTCGTCGTCCGCGGAGCGGACGGGTTCGAGACCGCGCTCGCGCAGCGCCACCCACAGCCCCTCACCGCCGACGGCCAGCACCCGCGCGCCCGGCGGCACCTGCTCGGAGATCAGCCGCGCCACCGCCTGCGCCGAAGTGATCACATCGTCCGGACCGGTCGGCAGCCCGAAACCGGAGAGTTGGCCGGCGACGGCCTGCGGGGTCCGGGCGGCGTTATTGGTCACATATGCGAGGTGCATACCGCCGTCCCGCGCGCTCGTCAGCGAGTCCACGGCATGCGCGATGGCCTGTCCGCCGGCGTAGACGACCCCGTCCAGATCCAGCAGCGCCGTGTCATACGCCTCGCTCAGCGCGCGCCGGCACCCGTCGGGCTGCCTGCGAACCTGCTCGTCCATGCCGTCCCGCTCCTCACTCCCACACGTCGTACGAAGAGTTCCGCCGCGTACCGGGGGCACGCTCACCGCGCCGCCGGATGCACAGTTCTCCGTAGCGCGCATACCGATATTTCCAGCCACGCACGGGCTGTGCCCCGATCTTCCCTCATCGGCCCGGCGGCATAGCATTCTTCAATGACCAGTACCGACGGCCTCCGCCTTCTCCCGTTCCGCGGACTGCGTTACGACCAGGACCGGGTCAGCAGTCTGACCGCCGTGACGTCCCCGCCCTATGACGTGGTGGTCCGGCCGGACGGCGTGCGCCACTTGGAGACCGCCGACCCGTACAACATCGTCCGGCTGATCCTCCCGCACGCCGCGGACCCGACCACCCGCCACCGCCAGGCCGCCGACACCCTGCGCCGCTGGCGCGCCGAGGGCGTGCTGACGCAGGACGCGGAGCCGGCGCTGTACGTCTACGAGCAGCGCTCCGGCGAGATGCTCCAGCGCGGGCTGATCGGGGCGCTGGGCCTGGACGGTCCGGTGCTGCCGCACGAGGGCGTCATCCCGGAGGTGGTCGAGGACCGCGCCGCCCTGATGCGCGCGGCGGCCGCCAATTTCGAACCGTTGCTGCTGTCCTACCGCGGCCAGGGCACCGCGACCGGCGCCGCCGCGGTCATCGAACGCACGGTGGAGCGCGACCCGCTGCTGGCCACCACTACCGAGGACGGCTTCGCACACCGCCTCTGGGCGGTCACCGACCCCGCCGACCTCGACGCCATCAACAACGATCTCACCCGCCGGCAGGCGCTGATCGCCGACGGCCACCACCGCTGGGCGACCTATCAGCGGCTGTACGAGCAGCAGCCCGGCGCCACCGCCGCCTCGCCGTGGGCCTCCGGCCTGGTGCTGCTGGTCGACACCGCCCGCTACCCGCTCCAGGTCCGCGCGATCCACCGCGTACTGCCGCATCTGCCGCCCGCCAAGGCGCTGGCGGACCTGGCCGGCGCCTTCCGCGCCCGCAGCCTCCCAGGGGACCTGTCGGCCGCCCTGGAGACCCTCCAGGAAACGCCCGGCACCGCCTTCGTCCTCGCCGGCGGGCCGGACTCCTTCCACCTTCTGGACCGTCCCGACCCCGGCCTGCTGGACCGTACGATCCGCCGGGACCGGCCCGAGGCCTGGCGGCAGCTGGACGCCACGGTGCTGCACTCCGTCCTGCTGGACGAGGTCTGGCACATCCCTGACCACCCGTCGGACATCAGCTATCTGCATCACACCGGGGCCGCCGTCGAACAGGCCGCCCGGCACGGCGGCACCGCGGTCCTAATGCGCGCCACCTCCGAGGAGACGGTCCGTCAACTCGCCGAGCACGGCGTGACGATGCCGCGGAAGTCGACGTCCTTCGGGCCCAAGCCCGCCACGGGCCTGGTCCTGCGCGTCCTGGACGACCACGAGGCCTGAATCCCGGGGCCGGGCCCCTCCCCGGAACCCCGAACCCCACCCTGCGGCGTAATTAGGTTAGCCTTACCTAACTACGTCGCCAGGGCGGGTCTCCCTGCCCCTGCGCACCTCTCGCCCTGCGCAGGACGTGGCCAAGTCCGCACCAGGGAGGACATCTTCATGAGTCCCCTCGCGCACCCCGCCGAGGACCCGGCCGACAGCCGGACATATCTGCTCAACGAGAAGACGGCCCCGCGCTACCACAGCGCGGTCACCGAGAGCGTCACACGGATCAGCGCCAAAATCGCCGGCACCGCCCGCCCGTTCACCGGCATCACCGTCGACGGCCTCGCGCCCGCCGTCTCCGGCGTCGACCTCGATGCCCCGCTGCACGACGCCGCCGCCGCGCTCGACGAACTCGAAGAGGTCTACCTCCGCGACGCCGTCTACTTCCACCACCCGCGCTACCTCGCGCACCTCAACTGCCCCGTGGTGATCCCCGCCCTCGTCGGCGAGGCCGTGCTCTCCGCCGTCAACTCCTCCCTGGACACCTGGGACCAGAGCGCCGGCGGCACCCTCATCGAGCGCCGGCTCGTCGACTGGACGGCCGACCGGATCGGCCTGGGCGAACACGCCGACGGGATCTTCACCAGCGGCGGCAGCCAGTCCAACCTCCAGGCCATGCTGCTCGCCCGCGACGAGGCTTGCCGCCGCGCGCTGGCCGTCGACGGCACGCCCTCCGACGCCCGGCTCACGGACGTCCTCCCCCGGCTGCGGATCCTCACCTCCGAGTGCAGCCACTTCAGCATCCGCAAGTCGGCCACCCTGCTCGGCATGGGTGCGGAGGCCGTCATCGCGGTCCCCAGCGACGAGAACAAGCGGATGCGCACCGACAGCCTGGCCGCGGAGCTGGCGCGCTGCCACCGCGACGGCCTGATACCCATGGCCGTCGTCGCCACCGCCGGCACCACCGACTTCGGCTCCATCGACCCGCTCCCCGAGATCGCCGACCTGTGCGCCGGGTACGACGCCTGGATGCATGTCGACGCCGCCTACGGCTGCGGCCTGCTGGTCTCCCGTCGCCGCGCACTGCTGACCGGCATCGAGCGCGCCGACTCGGTGACCGTCGACTACCACAAGTCCTTCTTCCAGCCGGTCAGTTCGAGCGCCATCCTGGTCCGCGACCGCACCACCCTGCGGCATGTCACCTACCACGCGGACTATCTCAATCCGCGCCGCATGGTGGAGCAGCGCATCCCCAACCAGGTCGACAAGTCGATCCAGACCACCCGCCGCTTCGACGCCCTCAAGCTCTGGCTCACCCTGCGCATCATGGGCGCCCGCGCCGTCGGGGAGCTCTTCGACGAGGTCATCGACCGCGCCGCGGACGCCTGGAAACTCCTCCACGACGACCCTCGCTTCGACGTCGTCGTCGAGCCCCGGCTGAGCACCCTGGTCTTCCGCTACGTCCCCAGCACCGACCAGGACCCCGAACTCAGCGACCGGGTCAATCTGCACGCCCGGGACGCCCTCTTCGCCTCCGGTGACGCCATCGTCGCGGGCACCGTCGTCGACGGCCGCCACTACCTCAAGTTCACCCTGCTCAACCCGGAGACCACGCTGGAGGACATCGCCACCGTCCTCGACCTGATCGCCGAGCACGCCGGCGCCTTCCTTGCCGAGCAGCCCCGCCCGGCGCTCAGCGCGCGCTGACCCTCCCCACAGTCCCCACCGCAGACCTCCCCCATCGGAGACCTCGTGTCCGCCCCTTACGACTTCATCGCTATCGGCCTCGGCCCGTTCAACCTCGGCCTGGCCTGTCTGACCGAGCCGGTCGACGGACTCGACGGCCTGTTCCTGGACGACAAAGCGTCCTTCGACTGGCACCCCGGCATGATGCTGGACAGCAGCCACCTCCAGGTGCCGTTCCTGGCCGACCTGGTCACCCTCGCCGATCCCACGTCCCCCTTCTCGTTCCTGAACTACCTCAAGGAATCAGGGCGGCTGTACCCGTTCTACATCCGCGAGAACTTCTATCCGCTGCGCGCCGAGTTCAACGACTACTGCCGCTGGGCGGCCGGGAAACTGCACAGCATCCGCTTCGGCCACCGGGTCACCACCGTCGAGTACGACGAGAGCGAAGAGCTGTACACCGTCCTCGCCGAGCACCTCCCCACCGGCGAGCGCACCACCTACCGCGCCCGCAAGCTCGTCCTGGGCACCGGCACCCCGCCCTACCTCCCCGACGCCTGCCAGGGCCTGGGCGGCGATCTGCTGCACAACGCCGACTACCTGGACGCCAAGGCCACCCTCCAGGCCAAGGACTCCATCACGCTGATCGGCAGCGGCCAGAGCGCCGCCGAGATCTACTACGACCTCCTCCAGGACATCGACAGCCACGGCTACCACCTGACCTGGGCCACCCGCTCCCCGCGCTTCTTCCCCCTCGAATACACCAAGCTCACGCTGGAGATGACCTCCCCGGAGTACGTGGACTACTTCCACGCCCTCCCCGCGGCCACCCGCGACCGGCTCAACACCGAGCACAAGAACCTCTACAAGGGCATCGACTCCGAGCTGATCAACGACATCTTCGATCTGCTCTACCAGAAGAACCTGGCCGGCCCCGTCCCCACCCGCCTGCTCACCAATACCGCGCTGCACCAGGCGGGTTACGACGAGACGAGCGGCACCTACACGCTCGGTCTGCGCCAGGAGGAACAGGGCACCGACTTCACCCTCGACACCCAGGGCCTGATCCTCGCCACCGGCTACCGCTACCGCGTACCGGACTTCCTCACCCCCGTGCGCGACCGCATCGCCTGGGACGACGCCGGCCGCTACGACGTGGCGCGCAACTACAGCATCGACACCAGCGGTCACGGCATCTACGTGCAGAACGCCGAGCTGCACACCCACGGCTTCGTCACCCCCGACCTGGGCATGGCCGCGTACCGCAACGCCTGCATCATCCGAGAGCTGCTCGGCCGCGAGTACTACCGGGTCGAAAAGTCCATCGCCTTCCAGGAATTCGCCGCCCCGGCCGGCCCGCACCACCCCATGGAGATCCCCGCATGAGGCCCCCGCTCTTCACCCGCACCGATGCCGCGCTCGGGGAGTTCTCGCTGCGCCCGGTCGACCCGTCCGCCGACGCCGAGCTGCTCCACCGCTGGGTCACCCACCCCAAAGCCACCTTCTGGCTGATGCAGGAGTGCGACCTCGCCGCCGTCGAGAAGGAATTCGCGCGGATAGCCGCCGACCCCTTCCACGACGCCTTCCTCGGCCTGCACAACGGGACCCCGGCCTTCCTCATGGAGCGCTACGACCCCGCGCACCGCGAACTGGTCGGCGTCCACGCCGCCGAACCCGGCGACGTCGGCATGCACTTCCTGTCGGCCCCCACCGACACCCCCGTGCACGGCTTCACCCTCGCCGTGATCACCACCGTCATGGAGATGCTCTTCGCCGACCCGGACACCCGCCGTGTCGTCGTCGAGCCCGACGCCCGCAACACCGCCGTACACGCCCTCAACAAGGCCGTCGGCTTCGAGGTCCTGCGGACCGTTTCGCTCCCCTCCAAAGACGCCTGCCTCAGCACCTGCACCCGCGACCAGTTCCTGGCCACCCGAGGAGACCACCGATGACCGCCCCGTCCGACGGCAACCCGCACCTCTCCGCCCAGGACGCCGTCGCCCACCTCACCCCCGACCTGTGGGCCCGCGCCAACCGCCTGCTGATCCGCAAGGGCCTGGCCGAGTTCTCCCATGAGCGGCTGCTCGCCCCCAAGCGCCTCCCGCAGGACGGCCAGTACGTCGTCCACAGCGACGACGGCGCCATCGCGTACCGCTTCGCCGCCCGCAGACTGGCCCTGGACCACTGGCAGATCGATGCCGAGAGCATCACCCGCCACCGGGACGACAGTGAACTCCCGCTGGACGCCGTGGCCTTCTTCATCGAACTGCGCGGCTCGCTGGGCCTCGGCGACGAGATCCTGCCGGTCTACCTGGAGGAGATCAGCTCCACCCTCTCCGGCACCGCCTACAAACTCGCCGCCCAGCAGCCCACCGCCGCCGAACTCACCAAGTCCGGCTTCCAGGCCATCGAGACCGGCATGACCGAGGGCCACCCCTGCTTCGTCGCCAACAACGGCCGCCTCGGCTTCGGCATCCACGAGTACCACGCCTACGCCCCGGAAACCGCGAGCCCCCTGCGGCTCATGTGGCTCGCCGCCCACCGTGACCACGCCACCTTCACCGCCGGCGCCGACCTCGACTACGACACCCTCATCCGCGACGAACTCACCGACGAGACCCGCACCCGCTTCACCACCACCCTCACCACCCTCGGCCTCGACCCCGCCGACTACTACTTCTTCCCCACCCACCCCTGGCAGTGGTGGAACAAACTCTCCATCACCTTCGCCGCCGAAGTCGCCGAGCAGCGCCTGGTGTGCCTGGGCCCCGGTGACGACGACTACCTGGCCCAGCAGTCGATCCGCACCTTCTTCAACACCACCAGCCCCACCAAGCACTACGTCAAAACAGCGCTCTCCGTCCTCAACATGGGCTTCATGCGCGGCCTGTCCGCGTCCTACATGGAGGCCACCCCAGCCATCAACGACTGGCTGGCCCGCCTGATCGCCGCGGACGACACCTTCCAGGCCGCCCGCTTCTCGATCATCCGTGAGCGCGCCGCCCTCGGCTATCACCACCGCCAGTACGAGGCCGCCACCACCAAGGACTCCCCGTACCGCAAGATGCTCGCCGCCCTGTGGCGCGAGAGCCCCGTCCCCGCCCTCGAACCGGGCCGGCGCCTGGCCACCATGGCCTCCCTCCTCCACGTCGACCGCCACGGCGGCTCGTTCGCCGCCGCCCTGATCGAGGAGTCCGGCCTGGAGCCCGCCGTCTGGCTCCGCCGCTACCTCGACGCGTATCTCACCCCCGTGCTGCACTCCTTCTACGCCTACGACCTGGTCTTCATGCCGCACGGCGAGAACGCCATCCTGGTCATCGAGGACGGCGCCGTGGAGCGCGTGATCTTCAAGGACATCGCCGAAGAGATCGCCGTCATGGACCCCCAGGCGGTTCTGCCTCCCGCCGTCGAGCGCATCCGCGCCGACGTCCCCGAGGACAAAAAGCTGCTCTCGGTCTTCACCGATGTCTTCGACTGCTTCTTCCGCTTCCTGAGCGCCACCCTCGCCGACCTCGGCACCCTCGACGAGGACACCTTCTGGCGCACGGTCGCCGCCTGCGTCGCCGACTACCAGGCATCCGCCCCGCACCTCGCCGACAAGTTCCGCCAGTACGACCTGTTCACCGACGAGTTCGGCCTCTCCTGCCTCAACCGCCTCCAGCTGCGCAACAACCAGCAGATGGTCGACCTCCAGGACCCCGCGGGCGCCCTCCAGCTCATCGGCACCCTCCGCAATCCCCTCGCCCCCTACGCACCGGCCTCCTGATCCCTCCCCCCAAACGCCGAAGGGCGGGACCCCCTCACAGGGGTCCCGCCCTTCGGCCCATCACTTCAGGCACGTCATCTCACGACGCCGGCCGGCTCAGTCCTTCGCCGGCCCCTCGTCGTCCCGCGCACCCTCGTCCGCGGCCTCGTCCAGCTCGTCGGTCTCGTCCAGCGCGTCGGCCTCGTCCAGCGCGTCGGTGAACTCCACCCCGTCCAGCTCCGCGAGCCGGTCCGAGGCATCCGTCGTGCCGCCCTGGTCGGCCTCCAGCGCCTTGGCGAACCATTCGCGCGCCTCGTCCTCGCGCCCGACCTCCAACAGCGCATCCGCGTACGCATACCGCAGCCGCGCCGTCCACGGGTGCACCGCACTCGACGCGAGCTCCGGGCTCTGCAACGTCACCACCGCGGCGTCCGCCTGCCCCATGTCCCGCCGGGCACCCGCCGCGACCAGCCGCATCTCGACCTGTCCGGCCTTGTCGAGCTTCTGCACCTCGGGCTCGCCGGCCATGGCCATCGCCTTCTCCGGCCGCCCGAGACCACGCTCGCAGTCGGCCATGACGGGCCACAGCTCCACGCTGCCGGTCATCCGCCGCGCCGCCCGGAACTCCGCCAGCGCCTCGCTGTACTTGCCGACCGCATACGCCGCGAAACCCGCGGCCTCACGCACCGCCGCAACCCTGGACGCCAGCCGCAGCGCCACCCGCGAGTACCCGTACGCCTTCTCCGGGTCCTCGTCCAGCAACTTCGCCACCATCACCAGGTTCTTGGCGACATCCTCGGCAAGCGTCTTCGGCAGGCTCAGCAGCTCCTGACGCACATCCTTGTCGATCTCGTCACCGGTGACATCCTCCGGAATCGGCAGCCGCTTGATCGGCTCCCGGTCCCGGTCCCGCCGGTCATCACGCCGATCGTCCCGCCGGTCATCCCGCCCACGCCCCGCACCATACGGCCGACGCCCACGCTCATCATCCCTACGGAACCCGCCACGGTCACCGCCACGGTCATCACGCCGCTCGCCACCGCGGTACCCACCACGGTCGCCACCCGACGGGCGGTCATCACGACGGAACCCGCCACGGTCGCCCCCGGAGGGACGGTCATCCCTACGGAACCCGCCACGGTCACCACCGCGGTCATCACGCCGCTCGCCACCGCGGTACCCACCACGGTCACCGCCCGACGGACGGTCATCACGACGGAAGCCTCCGCGGTCGCCACCGGAGGGACGGTCATCCCTACGGAACCCACCGCGGTCGCCACCACGGTCGTCACGGCGGTCGTCACGGCGGAACCCACCACGGTCACCGCCCGACGGACGGTCATCACGACGGAAGCCTCCGCGGTCGCCACCGGAGGGACGGTCGTCACGGCGGAAGCCTCCGCGGTCGCCCCCGGAGGGACGGTCATCACGACGGAACCCACCGCGGTCGCCACCACGGTCGTCACGACGGAACCCGCCACGGTCGCCACCGGAGGGACGGTCATCCCTACGGAACCCGCCACGGTCGCCACCGGAGGGACGGTCATCCCTACGGAACCCACCGCGGTCACGGTCACCACCGGACGGACGATCGTCACGACGGAACCCGCCGCGGTCACCACCCGACGGACGGTCATCACGCCGGTCGCCACCGCGGTACCCACCACGCTCACCGCCCGACGGACGGTCATCACGACGGAAACCGGGGCGGTCTCCGCCCCGCTCGTCGCGCCGGAATCCGCCGCCGCGCTCGTCATCGCGACGCGGTCCACGCGGCCGGTCGTCGCGACGGTCTCCCCCACGGGAACCACCACGGTCGCCACCGGACGGACGGTCATCACGACGGGCACCACCACGGTTGTCCCGCCCTGCGTAACTGCCACCGCCGCCGGCCGGGCGGCCGCCGCGGTCGTTGTTATCCCGACGCGGCCCCCGGTCGTCACGCCGGAAACCACCGCGGTCACCGTCGTCGCGCCGCTGCGGCCGGCGCTCCGAACGATCGTCGGAAGAGTTGGTGGACATCGACGTGACTCCTGTCTTCGGTACTGCATTCATTCTCACGCACCAATGAGTTCGGCGCGCTTCGACAAAAAACAAAAAGGACCCTTGGTCCCAGCATGAACGCTGGGACCAAGGGTCCTGAAAGATTGTTCGGCGGCGTCCTACTCTCCCACAGGGTCCCCCCTGCAGTACCATCGGCGCTGAAAGGCTTAGCTTCCGGGTTCGAAATGTAACCGGGCG